>DCFR01000020.1 GCA_002319815.1 Megamonas sp. UBA1799 | reverse complement strand
ATAAAGACATATATGTTCTTGGTTGTGGCAACGACTGCAGCGATGACAATTGATATGGTCATGAACAGCAATTTGCCGGCGGCAACTTCTTTTCGCTATGCGATTTTTCAGACGGCGTCCTTGTCTTCTACGACTGGATTTGTTTCGGCTGATTTTGACGTTTGGCCATCGTTTTCCAAACTTTGTCTGCTGATGCTGATGTTTGTAGGCGGTTGTGCCGGGTCGACGGCAGGCGGGCTGAAAGTTTCCCGGCTGATTATTTTGACAAAGACAATGTATTCGATTGTCTGGCAGAAGCTGCATCCGAAGATGGTGCCTCATGTGCATTTGGATGGAGTGGAATACACGGCCGATGTATTGCTCGGCGTTGGTCGTTTCTTTTTTGCTTACCTGATGCTTGATGTGGTATGGGCGCTGCTGCTGATTGCCGATGGGGTGCCAATTTTGGATTCCATCGGAGTCAGCGTTTCGACCATGGGTAGTGTCGGTCCGGCATTTGGAATAGCTGGTCCTACTTGTACCTATTCCGGCTTGCCGGACTTTTCTAAGGTGGTAGTCTGTTTTTCTATGCTTTTAGGTCGTCTGGAGACTTTTACCATTTTGGTCATGCTGAATCCGGAGTTTTGGCATCGTAAAAAGTGGTAGGCACTTTTATGACAGGAAGGAGTAGAACCGATGGACCTGCGGCTGGTGGCACATTTTTTAGGGAAAATCGCTTTTGCTTGTGGTATCGTCCTTTTATTGCCGTTTGGTCTGGCGATATTTTACGCAGAGACCAGCCGGGCAGCTTTTTTGCTGGCCATTTTGGTTTGTCTGCTGCTGGGTGTTCTGCTCTGGCGGTTTGGACAGCAGACGACAGATTCGCTGCGGGCGAGGGAAGGCATTGCTATTACCGGTCTCGGCTGGTTATTGGTGACTTTCCTGGGCATGCTGCCTTATGTTTTTGGCGGGTATTTAGGGATTTTGGATGGAGTTTTTGAAAGTATTTCCGGTTTTACAGGGACAGGAGCAACTGTCATTAATGCGCTGGAGCAGCTGCCGCAGAGTATTCTCATGTGGCGCAGTCTGACGCATTGGCTCGGCGGGTTAGGTATTATCGTTATTTTTATCGCTATTCTGCCACAGATCGGCTATAGTGCCGTTTATATGTACAATGCAGAAATTTCCGGTCCGGCGCCGGAACGGGTTCTGCCTCGTTTGAAAGAAATGGCCTGGGTTTTGTTTCTTATGTATGTTTTGTTTACTTCGGTTGCTGCAGTTGTTTACTGGTTGTGCGGCTTAGATCTGCTAAGTGCGGTGAACCACGCTTTTTCGACGATTGCGACCGGCGGGTTCTCAACTTATGATGCAAACGCTATTCATTTTAATAATCCGTTGATCGAAGGCTGGATGACTTTTTTTATGGTTTTGGCCGGCGGCAATTTTGGTCTGTATTATCGTGTATATCAGCGTGGCTTTGCTGTGCTGGGGAAAAATACCGAGTTTAAAGCCTATATAGGGATTCTTTTGACGGCGACTTTACTGGTTATGCTGAATCTTCTTTACAATATGGATTATAGTATGACGCAATCTTTGCGTTATGCTTCATTTCAAGTGGCGTCTATTGCTACAACAGGGTTTGTATCCGCTGATTTTGACCGCTGGCCATCGTTTTCCAAAGCGGTGCTGATGCTGCTAATGTTTACCGGCGGCTGTGCGGGTTCAACGGCCGGAGGAATCAAAATTTCCCGGATTGTGCTGCTGGTTAAAATGGCGGGGGCCAATTTGCGGCAGCAGCTGCATCCGCATGCTATGATGGACGTTCATATGAATGGCGTGCATATAGGGGAAGAAACTTTACATAGGGCGGCACAATTTTTCTTTGTTTATATGATGTTTGTGGCTTTTTGGGCGCTGCTGCTGATGAGCGAAGGCGAGCTTTCCATGTTTGATGCCATTGGCCTCAGCGTCACAACGATGGGCAGCGTCGGTCCGGGGTTTGGCGTGGCCGGAGCCACCTGTACTTATTCCGGGTTATCGAATTTTACCAAGGTTGTGCTTTGCCTGGCAATGCTGCTAGGGCGGTTGGAAATGTTCACGTTTCTCGTGATGCTTCGGCCCGCATTCTGGCGGCGCTCGAAAGGCTGGTGAAAGATTTTCCGGCGGTTTTTTGCTGCAGGGGGAAAACATTGTATACTGTGTGCTTTCCTTGTGCGCATTCCATTTTTTCTGGTTATCTGTTATAATGAAACATAATTTTATAAAAAGAGGTGGTTGGCAGCGTCGGTCAGGCGCAGCCAGGGTATGGAGCAATTATTTGCTAATGTCAATAATGTCTTTGCTTTTGTTATACCAGTATCCGATTTCTTTTGGGATTTTCCCACGAATATACCCTTTTACAAGAGTATTCCAGTGTTGGGGAATTTTTCTCTGGCGGTGTTGCTGCTGCTGGGGGCCGGACTGTATTTTACGATCCGGACGGGGTTCATTCAGGTCACGCATTTTGGCCGGGGGGTTCATATTCTGGCGCATCGTAAAAGCGGCGAGACGGGAATTTCCCCGCTGGCAGCCTTCTTTTTAAGTTCGGCGATGCGGGTAGGGCCGGGTAATATTTTGGGCGTTACGGGCGCAATTTCGGTCGGGGGACCGGGGGCGCTTTTCTGGATGTGGGTTTCGGCAACCGTCGGCATGGCTACGGCTTATACGGAAGCAGTGCTGGCGCAGATTTTTAAGGAAAAAAAGAAAGATGAATTTGTTGGCGGACTGCCGTTTTATGGCCGTAAACTGCTGGGGGATGCTCCCATGGCCGGGGTAGCGCTTTCAGTCATGTATATCGTCTACGCGATGTGCTGTATTCCGGCGCAGGGGTTTAATGTCGTGTCTTCTATTACGCAGATGGGGTCTTTGGTCGTCGGCGCGGAGCTGCCGGCAACCGGTACGTTTGCCTATGCCGCAGCTCTGGCCGTCATCGCGTTTACGGCATGGATTGCCTTTGGCGGGATTAAGGCGGTTACCAAAGTCACGAATGGCATGGTCCCGGTGATGGCGGTTCTTTATATGGTGATTGTTCTGGGTCTGGTCGTTTTGAATCTCGATCAGCTGCCATATTTTTTCTCTGCGGTCTTCGGCGGCGCTTTTACGCCGGAAGCGGTCTTCGGCGGCGCTTTTGGTCTCTGTATCGTACAGGGCGTAAAACGCGGTCTTATGTCTAATGAAGCTGGTCAGGGTACGATTACTATGGCCGCAGCCTGCTCAGATGCAAAACATCCTTGCGAACAGGGGATTGTGCAGGCAATCGGCGTATTTTTGGATACGCATGTAATTTGCACGCTGACCGGTTTTGTCGTCATCATGGCGCATCTTTGGACCGGTCCGGATGGCGCTGCCTGGCTGGCAATGGGAAAACTGCCGCGCTTTTTAAATGCAGCGCAGGCATTGACTCCGGTGGCTTCACTGGATGGGATTATTGCCTTTTTCCTGACGTTTTGTTTCTGCCTTTTTGCCTTGACCTGTTTGATTGGTATGATCAGCTTTTCGGAAATTGCCGCCAATCGCATCAGCCGCAGCCCTTCATTTATTAACGGGGTTCGCATTTTGGGTATTTTTATCGCGGCTTTTGGCACGATTTGCTCGCTGGCGGGTATTGATCTTGGCAACCTCTGGTCTATTTCTGATCTGGGCAACATTCTCATTGTCTTTGCTAACCTGCCGTTGTTGATGATCGGGGCAAAATATGTACTGCGGGCGACAGCGCATTATAAGCTGGAAGACGGCACCTCATTTTCTTCGCAGGTAATTCAATGGACGCAGGGAACGCTTTGGTGGGATGGTCATCCGGAGATGCACAACGATCCGGAAGATCCTGAATTGGAGAAAAAACTGGAACCAGCAAAATAAGGGAGTAAGGGAAACTGTGTTGGCAGCAGCTTCCCTTTTTTTTATCAAATGAATTGTATCAACACAATTTGTTGAAATTTGTGGTAAAGACTTTTCCTGCCGCTGTGTTTGCGGTATACTTGCTTTTGTTTAGTTTAGTTGAGAGGATGATAAATGTATGCTGAGTCAGAAAAGAGTAGCGGCAATTCATGATATTTCCGGTGTTGGCAAGTGTTCCCTGACGGTAGCGCTGCCGATTATTTCAGCGGCCGGGGTGGAATGTTCCGTGTTGCCCACGGCGGTTTTGTCAACTCATACCGGTGGATTTACCGGTTTTACGTATCGGGATCTTACCGCTGATATTGCTGCCATTGCGGCGCATTGGCAGTCTTTAAAACTTCATTTCGATGCGATTTATACGGGTTTTCTGGGTTCTTTTGAACAGATTGATCTGGTGAGTCAGGCGTTTGATGATCTGGCGTCTCCAGATACGTTGATTGTTGTTGATCCGGTGATGGCTGATAATGGTCAGTTGTATACGATTTTTGACGAACATTTTCCTGCGGCGATGAAAAAGCTTTGCGCGAAGGCACAGCTTATTATGCCGAATCTTACGGAAGCGGCTTTTATGCTGGGCGAGCCTTATCAGCCCGGCCCATATACGAAAGAGTATGTAGAAGGCTTGCTGCATCGCCTTTCTGCGGCCATTCCCGCCAAGAATATTGTTCTCACCGGCGTCTACTTTGATGATCAGAAGCTGGGGGCGGCGTCTTATGATACGGTTTCCGGGCAGATCCAATATATTCTTGGCCAGAAGATTCCCGGCAGTTATCATGGCACTGGCGATGTTTTTGGCAGTGCGCTGGTCGGTGCGCTTATGTGCGGCAAGGCATTAGCTGAGGCGGTGCAGATTGCCGTTGATTTTACCGTGGCGAGTATTGTCTGGACAAAAGAAGCTGGTACAGAAATGCGTTATGGCGTTAATTTTGAAGCAAACTTACCGTTTTATATGAAGGAACTGGGTCTGATAAAATAAAGGTGGAGACAATAAAAAGCGTGAACCAGATACGGTTTGTATCTGATTCACGCTTTTTGATTGTGCGGTTTTTTTAAGCCTGCAATTTTTCCATGGTTTGGCGGATATCGTCTTCACAGGACTGCATCGCTTTGATCGTTTTGGAAGTGAAATCGCCGATTTCCCATTTTAGGTTATGCACGCCTTCGGCAATGACCGTTCGCGAACAGCCAGCGGCAAAGTGTTTGTCTTTAAATTTCTTTTTGACGCTGGAGACTTTCATATCTTTGACGCTTTTTGACGGGTGCATTAAAGCAACCGCGCCGATCAGGCCGGTAAATTCATCAACAGCAAAAAGAATTTTTTCCATTTCATGTTCCGGTTCAATATCAGAACAAATTCCATAGCCATGCGAGCAGATCGAATGAATCATATCATCGCCTACGCCGGCAGCTTTGAGCAGTTCCGGCGCTTTTTTGCAATGTTGGTCCGGATAAAGTTCAAAGTCGATGTCGTGCAGTAAACCAACAATGGCCCAGTAGTCGGCCTCATCTTCAAAGCCGCGGAAATTGGCGAACCAGCGCATGACGCCTTCAAGCGTCAGGGCGTGCTGCAGATGAAACGGTTCTTTGTTGTATTGGCGAAGCAGTTCCCAGGCTGCTTCCCGGCTGATGTTACTTGTATGCATAGCAAAATGACCTCCTATATATGTATAGAATAATTTTTCTTATCATAACATAGATTCCTGAACTTTTTCCAGAGTTTTATCACCTATTCTGTCTGCCAGTTTTTACAGACATCAATCCAGCCTTGGGATGGAGCATATTTTTCGAGTTCCGGTAAAGTCAGCTCAATTGCAGAATTGGCGCTGCCGCAGGCAGGAAAAACGCTGGCGAAGCGCTGCAAAGATACATCAAACCAGACTTCAACTGCCGGCGCCAGCGCAAAAGGACAGACGCCGCCGACGGCGTGTCCGATGAGCGGCTCAACTTCATCGGCTTTCAACATTTTTGCCTTTGTATTAAATTGTTCTTTAAATTTGTGATTATCGACATGGGCGTCGCCGGCAGCAACGATCAGGACGGGTTTATCGCCGACCATAAAGGAAAGGCTTTTGGCAATGCGCGCCGGCGCGCAGCCAAGGGCAGCCGCGGCAAGTTCTACCGTGGCGCTTGATGTTGTGAAGGTCTGGATGCGGGGTTCCATGTGGTATTGAGCAAAGTAATCCCGGACTTTTTCAATGGACATGCAGTTCTCTCCTTTTGTTTTGAATTTAGAAATAAATACAGACTTTGTTATATTGGCGGTAACGCCGCTGATTTCCTGCCAAATCGTTGCTTTTTTTGCGCCTAAAGTTTATTTTTGCAGCCGGATATCGTCAATCTGCGTGCCATCGGGTAAAAAACAGCGCAGCCGCAGCTCATTTACAGCGGCGGTCAGCGTCAGGTAGTTGTCAGTTTCCGGCTGCGGCGCAACAACCTGATCCAGCTCATGACGCAGCCAAAGCCCGGGGTAGCGCACATTACCGGCGACGCCGGCAAGAATGTATAAAGGGCCATGAAGGCTGCGCTGAAAGTTATAAATATGACCGCGGTTGCGATAGGTATGAAGATGAGCTGATAATACAAGATCAATGCCAAGCGTATCAAAAAGCGGCATAAAAGCCCGGCCGGCGTCACTGATACCGGGCAGACGTTCCGGATGACCGCGCATTCCATACGTCAGGACATCTTTATGCAGCAAAACGATTTTCCATTTTTTTTTGCTTTGCGACATATCTTTGGCAAACCATTGCTGCTGGGTGGCTAATAAACCGGGTTGGAAGGCTTCCGTTTCGTCCCACTGGGTGTTGAGAACGCAAAAATGAACATCGCCGTAATCAAAGGCATAATAATAACGGGAAAAAATCGGGCTGCCATTATCCGGCACAACAAATTCGCTTCGATATGCCTGCGGCAAACGAACTTTCCACTGCCGATTGTAGGTTTCATGATTGCCCATGACCGGCGCCAGCGGCAGACGGCTGATAATGCCGTGCAGGGCTTCAAACCAGGCGTTCCATTGGGTATGATCTTCCCCATTATCAACGAGGTCGCCGAGGTTGGTAAAGAGCGATGCGTCAGGATTTTGCCGGGCGGCATTTTGGGCGAGATTTTCCCAATCACTGTAATCATTGGATTGTGAATCGGGAAAAATCAACATTTTAAAAGCGCCGCCATCGTCAACCGGCAGCGGCAGCCATTTTGTTTCCGCCTGTCCGCAGCGAATACAGTATTCATAAAATTGATTGGGATCAAGTCCGTCGATGGCCGCGGTGTGTAAATATACCCGAATTGCATCATCGGTGAAACTTTCGCCGGCAGCAGACAGGACAGACTGATGCTGGCTGCCGCGCGGCCGCCAGATCACTTCGGCGTCGTTTTGCGCTGTCTGGGATTGCCACATGATGGTGCGGCTGGAGCGGCTGTCGGCCGTAATGATTTGTCGGAGGCAACGAATGCCGAGAGCGGCTTCTTCTGTTTTATCATCGGTTCGTTTCGCCGTCTCATGAAGCTGCGGCAGAGAATTTAAGGCCCAGCCGCCGGCAAGGGTTAAAATCGTACCGCCGGTTATTTTTAAAAAACGTCGGCGGGAAAGCATCGATTGGCTCATTTTTTTCCTTCCATTCATAACAAAACATTACAAAATAAAGAGAATGGCAAGCTATTGCCGAACCGTCAGCGTTTTACGAGAAAAACCTCGTCCATGAGAGCGCCGTTGGGCAAAAATGCCTGGATATGCAGACGGTTTTTGGCTGTTTCCAGCACCAGATAATTGTCTGTTTCTGGCTGTGGCGCCAGTTTCTCATCGAAATGGCTGGCCGGAATATCATAATAACGGACATTGCCGGCCACTCCGGTACAGATATAGAGCGGTCCGGCAGGATCGGGCTGAAAGTTCTTGATGTGACAGCGGCGGCGATAAGTATGCAAATGCGCGGAAAGCACCAGGTCAATGCCAAGTTCATCAAAAACCGGCATCAGCGCGCGTCCTACCGGATCAATCACATCTTCTGGCTCCCGGCTACCACCCCAGTAGTCATAGTTTAAAATATCTTTGTGCATGAGAATGATTTTCCATTTTTTCCGACTGGCTTTCATATCGCGCTGCAGCCAGCTTATTTGTTCAGCGAGCAGTCCTGGCTGAATGGGATCGCTTTCTTCCCATTGCGTGTCAAGCGCGGCAAAATGGACTTCGCCGTAATCAAAGGAATAGTAACAATGCGAGAATGCCGAGCTGTTATTTTCCGGGACGGAAAAATATGCCAGCCAGGCCAGCGGCTGTCGGATCTGCCAGTCCAGCGTATAGGTTTCATGATTGCCTAAAAGAGGCGCCAGCGGCCATTGCTCGGCAATGCCGTCAACGGCGGAAAACCATTGCTGCCACTGGCGATGGTCTTCGCCATTGTCGACCAGATCGCCCATATTGATATAAAATGCGGTATCTTGATGACGGCGGGCGGCATTCTGAACTAATGTACGCCATGTTTCATAATGATCGCTGCATTGTGAGTCGGGAAAGATCAGAGCTTTAAAAAACGGACTTCCTTCCGTTTGCAGTGGATACCAGCTGGTTCCGGCATCACCGACGAGCAGACGGTATTCATAGCGCAGTCCGGGCAGCAGGCCGGATAAAACGGCGGTGTAGATATAGCTGGAGACGTCATCATCCGTAAATAATCCGCCAGCTGCCGCAGCCAGGGCAGATCGATCACTGCCGGCGGTGCGGTATTCAACTTGCGCTGATGGTTCCGGTTTATCGGCCTGCCACATAATGGTGCGGGATGTGCGGCTGTCAGCCGTAATAATCTGCCGTATATAACGACTGTCAAGCGAGTTTTGGATTGTATGCAGCGGCTGCCAGCGCTGCGCGGCAGCTTCTGCCGGCGTCAGCTGACCAAATCCCAGTGTCAGCAGCGCGCTGCCGGTAAGCTTCAAAAACTGCCGACGGGATATAGATTGAAGTCGCATAGAGCGGTCCTCCTGATTTTGAATTTTATGATTGTCTATATTATATATCAATCCGCGGCCAGATTCATAGGCATCAAATCGCGTTGACAGTGTTCCTCTTAAAATGCTATGATAGATGAGGGAAAAAAAGCAAAACCAGGCAGAAACTCAAAATGAGGTACATTCGTACCAATTTGAGTCCTTTTTTGTTGCAACCGGTATAAACCGGTATTATTAAGGAGGAAATACATCTATGATCGAACGCTATACGAACCCGGAAATGGGGCATCTCTGGTCCCTTCAGCATGAGTTTGAAGTTATGCTGGAAGTTGAGATCACAGCTTGTGAAGCGATGGCTGAACTCGGACAGATTCCGAAGGAAGCCGCAGTCAATATCCGGCAGAAAGCACAGTTTAATCTGGACCGGGTGCATGAAATTGAAAAGGTTACGAATCATGATATCATTGCCTTTTTGACCAATGTAGCGGAATATGTCGGCGAGGACTCGAAGTATATCCATAAGGGACTGACTTCCAGTGATGTGAAAGATACGGCGCTCGGCATTATGATGCGCAATTCTGCCGATATCATTCTCGATGATCTGCATAAATTCCGCGATGTTTTGAAACGCCGGGCGGCGGAGTTCAAACATACGCCTTGCATCGGACGGACGCATGGCATTCATGCGGAGCCGATGACTTTTGGCATGAAGTTTGCGCTTTGGATGAGTGAAGTCGATCGCGATATTGAACGGGTCGAGCATGCGCGTAAGATTGTCGCGGTCGGCAAGCTGTCGGGTGCGGTCGGCACTTACTCTAACATTGATCCGCGCATTGAAGAGATTGTTTGCCGGAAACTTGGTATCGAACCGGTTAAATTGGCGACGCAGGTTATTCAGCGGGATCGTCATGCGGAGTATATGACGACGCTGGCGATTGTTTCCAGTTCCTTTGAGAAATTTGCTACGGAAATTCGCAATCTGCAGCGTACGGATATCCGTGAAGCCGAGGAATATTTCAGCCCAGGACAGAAGGGGTCTTCGGCTATGCCGCACAAGCGTAATCCGATTACCTGCGAGCGGATTGCCGGTATGTCCCGTTTGGTGCGCGGCAATGCGCTGGCGGCGATGGAAGATATTACCCTCTGGCACGAACGCGATATTTCGCATTCTTCCGTGGAGCGGGTGATTCTGCCGGACAGCACGATCAATGTGGATTATTGTGTTAAGAAGTTTACGAACATTATTGATAAACTGCTGGTGTATCCGGACGCCATGATGGCCAATCTCAATAAGACCGGCGGGCTTATTTACAGCCAGCGCCTTTTGATCGCAATTGTCAACAAGGGCGTGCTGCGCGAGGATGCTTATAAATGGGTGCAGCGCAATGCCATGAAGCGCTGGATGGCCGGCGAAGATTTCCGTACCAACATCGAAAAAGATCCGGATATCATGAAATATCTTACGAAAGACGAAATTGATGAGTGTTTTGACTATAAATATTTTCTGCGCAATGTCGATATGATTATGGCGCGTTTTGGCATATAACCTTAACATTCCGGGCAGCGATTCCTTGATGGATTCGCTGCCTTAGGTATTACAAGAAAAAGACTTTGAGGAGGTCATCTCTAATGTCAGCAGTTGTAGTAATGGGAAGCCAGTGGGGCGACGAGGGCAAGGGAAAAATCGTCGACTATCTTGCGCAGCAGGCGGATACCGTCGTGCGCTATCAGGGCGGCAGCAATGCCGGTCATACGGTGACAGTGAACGGCGAGGAGTACAAGCTGCGCCTTTTGCCGTCCGGTATTCTTTACAAAGGAACGCTTTGCGTGATCGCCAACGGCGTTGTCGTTGATCCGCAGGTCATGCTTGAAGAAATGGATGCGATGGAAAAACGCGGCATCGACGTGAGCGGCATTCGTCTTTCTAACCGGGCTCATGTAGTACTGCCGTATCACAGTCTGATGGATGGGCTCAATGAAGAACTGCGCGGCAAGGGAAAAATCGGCACGACGAAGCGCGGTATTGGTCCTTGCTATATGGATAAGGACCATCGCATCGGCATCCGTGTGTGCGATCTCATGGATAAAGAGGAATTTGCTAAACGGCTGAAGGAAAATCTGGCGTTGAAAAATATTGAGCTGGAGCGTATGTACAATCATGCGCCGCTGGATTACGAAGAAATTCTCACCGAATATGAGGGTTATGCGGAGCGTCTGCGTCCTTATGTCTGTGATACAATTTCTTTGCTCAATGATGAGCTGGCCGCCGGCAAAAAGATTCTGTTCGAAGGCGCGCAGGCAACGATGCTGGATATTGACTATGGAACCTATCCGTATGTCACGGCTTCACACCCTGTATCGGGCGGGATTGGCGTCGGGGCGGGTGTTGCTCCGAATCGCCTGGATAAGATCATTGGCGTCGTAAAGGCTTATTGTACCCGAGTGGGCGAAGGTCCTTTCCCGACTGAGCAGCTGAATGCGATTGGTGAAAAAATCCGCGATGCCGGGCACGAGTATGGCACGGTTACCGGTCGTCCGCGCCGCACCGGTTGGTTGGACGCTTTTGTCGTTCGCTATGCCGGCCTGCTTTCGGGGATTGACTACATGGCTATTACCCGGTTGGATATTCTTGATGGCTTTGATGAAATCAAGATGTGCACAGGTTATAAATATGAAGGCAAACTGCTGAATGAGATCCCGGCTAGCCTCAAGGTGTTGGCCAAGGTGGAACCGGTCTATGAAACCTTTAAAGGCTGGAAAAAGAACATCAGCGGCGTGCGCCGCTATGAGGATCTGCCGAAGGAAGCGCAGGTCTATCTGACGCGTTTGGCTGAAGTTACCGGCATTTGTCTGGGCATTGTTTCCGTTGGACCGAACCGGGATCAGACGATTATTCTTGACGATAAAATGTTCTAAGAGTTCTTATTTTGCAGGCAATAGAAAGCAGGGCGGCCGCCATTCACATGACAGCCGCCTTGTTTTTTTTGCATCGTTGCAATCCTATTGTAAATTCATCGCATAAAAAAGAAAGGCCGCTGCGGTTTCTTTGCACCGTAGCGGTCTTTCTTCCGTTGAAAAGGCTTTACCTGTGATGCCATCCAGCTGTCGGGGGTATTTGGATGGCGGTACTTCGGCAGGTGTACATCGTCCGGCAGCCCGACGCGGCTGCCGCATCGTCTACACCTTCGTCCCGGGAGCCTCATCGTCCCGTGCCTTACACCCACCGGAGCCTTTCCATTAGGAGGTTCTTGCTCCTTTGGTTCGTTCATCGAATCGCTTGTCATCCGGATGACCGCCTCCGATGCGCCATCCTCCTAATTCCTGCAAGTCCTGTGTGGTTTCCCTCACTGCTTTTTGCTGGGCCGGGTACTAAAGATTCTCCTCGTTCTCCGTCCGTCCTCGCAACCGGTTTGCCTTTTCTTGTTGTCTTTATTGTAGCATAAGCCCTCAGGAAAGTCAACAGACTTTTATGAAAATTGTGATATAAATAAAAGTTACCGTTTTGTCATGTATTTGCACTTTGTATACAGGATACTTTACAAAAAAACCCTTTAAAATCCCTTTCTATGCCCTCTGACTGTAGACATTATGCCATAAGTTCATATATAATAGAAAAAGATATTTTAAGGAGGAGTCACAAGTGAATCTGTCATTCAAAATTTTTATTTCTTTAATTCTGTCGGTTGTTGTTGGTCTTATTACCGGAACAGAATATCTGCCGTTTATCAAATGGTGGATTGCACCGATAGGCACGATGTTTATCAATCTGATTAAAATGATGATTGTACCGGTCGTCTTTACATCGCTGGTCGTTGGCATGACAAGTCTTGGCGATATGAAGAAACTGGGGCGTATTGGCGCCAAGACCCTGGGGTTGTATCTTATTACGACGGCTGTAGCCATTATCATTGGTTTTGGCGTTGCCGGCGTATCGCATCCTGGCATCGGCATGGAAATGTCCGGAGCCGTTGCGCCGTCTGTGAAAGCGGCGCCATCAATCATGGAAGTTTTTGTCGCCATGATTCCGGCAAATCCGGTGCAATCCATGGCCAAGGCTGATATTTTGCCGGTCATTATCTTTGCTCTGTTTGTCGGTGTTGGCATCATTCAGGTTGGCGGCGAAAAAGGCCAGCGTTTGTCCGATTTTTTTGATTCCTGTGCTGAAGTATGCTACAAGATCATTGCAATGGTTATGGAAGTGGCGCCTATTGGCGTGTTTGCTCTTTTGTTGCCGGTAGTGGCGCAAAATGGTCCAAAAGTTCTGCTGCCGCTTTTGTCGGTTATTGTTTCGGTAGCGATTGGCTGTGTACTGCATGCGGTTTTTGTTTATTCGTCCCTGGCTTCTGTGCTGGGCAAAATGAGTCCGATCAGATTTTTCCGCGGCATGTCGGAAGCGATGCTGATTGCATTCACCACCTGTTCGAGTTCGGCTACGCTGCCGATTAATATGAAAAATACCGAGGAAAAGCTCGGCGTATCGCGGGATATTGCCAGCTTTGTTCTTCCGTTGGGCGCGACGATTAATATGGATGGGACGGCGCTTTACATGGGCGTTTGCTCGTTGTTTATCGCCAACGTATTTGGGATTGATCTGACGATGCAGCAGATGATGATGATTGTCCTCACGGGCACGCTGGCTTCTATTGGTACAGCCGGTGTTCCGGGAGCCGGACTCATCATGCTGGCGATGGTTCTTCAGTCCGTTGGATTGCCGATTGAGGGTCTGGCGTTGGTAGCCGGCATTGACCGTGTCCTGGATATGTTCCGTACCTGCCTTAACATCACTGGTGATGCTGCAGTCGCCGTGGTCGTGAATGAAACGGAAAAGAGCCATACGGAAACTGTTTGTGATTAAAAACTAGTTTTTTCTATAAAAAAGTATAAAATTTGCAGCTCATCGATAGGATGGGCTGTTTTTTTATGCTTTTTTTATGGAAGCAATACATTATTTTATCCATTTTTTATATGCATAATGATATTCTGAAACCGAAGTGAAATGTATGCTGCATAGCAGAAGGGAGAACACAAAGTGAGTGAATTTATTTTTGGCGGCGCAGCCGGCGCCGGGCTTTTATTTTATTTAATTTATGTTTTGTGGAAGGCGGAGGAATTTTAATGATAAAAGATATTGTTTTATATCTGCTTTGGTTTAGTATCGTTGTTTTTGCAGCAAAATTTTTTGGCAGCTATCTGTATCGGGTATTTGAAAAAGAGGGCACCTGGTTAGATCCTGTGTTGTGCCCAATAGAGAAAATCATTTATCGTTTTTCCGGTATATCACCGCAGCAGGACATGAGCTGGAAAAGATATGCAGGATCGTTAGTCGTATTTCAAATAGTGGGGTTATTAGTAGTTTTTTTTATCGAATTATGGCAAGCGGGCTTACCGTTAAATCCGGCAAAGGAAACGGCGATTCCCTGGGATCTGGCTTTGAATACGGCGGTTAGTTTTATTACAAATACAAATTGGCAGGCTTACGGCGGCGAATCGACGATGAGTTATTTTACACAAATGGCGGCGCTGGGAGTACAGAATTTTCTTTCGGCGGCTACCGGCATGGCGGTAGCTATTGTCTTGATGCGGGGCATTGCCTGGCATAGTAAGCATACGGTAGGCAACTATTGGGTCGATATGGTGCGCGGTACCCTATGGATTTTGCTGCCGATATCCTGTGTCTTTGCGCTGCTTTTTGTTCAGCAGGGAGTGCTGCAAAATTTTTCTCCTTATGTAACGGCGGCAACCTTGGACGGCGGCACACAAACAATAGCCATGGGGCCGGTAGCTTCGCAAGAAGCAATTAAACTTTTAGGAACCAATGGCGGCGGTTTTTTTAATGCAAATTCCGCGCATCCTTTTGAAAATCCGACAGCTTTAACAAATTTGTGGCAAGTTTTTCTAATTTTTTTGCTTCCGGTCAGTCTTCTATTTATGTTTGGACGCATGGTGAAAGATGCTCGGCAAGGATATACAATTATGGCGGCGATGTCCGTATTGTTTTTTATCTTTCTGGGAGGTATTTATTTTAATGAAAGCAGCGGGAATCCGTATTTGGCCGCTTTAGGAATTTCCGGGCCAACCGCACTGGAAGGGCAGGAAGTTCGATTTGGCCTGGGCGGCAGTTCGCTGTTCAGTGCGGTGACGACCGCTGCTTCCTGCGGCGCAGTGAATTCAATGCTGGATAGTTATATGCCCCTAAGCGGCATGATTGCGATGCTGCAGATTATGTTGGGTGAAGTTGTATTTGGCGGCGTCGGCGCCGGTTTTTATGGGATGTTGGTTTTTGTCGTGCTGACGGTGTTTATTGTGGGGCTTATGGTGGGGCGTACGCCGGAATACTTGGGGAAAAAAATTGAGCCGTATGAAATGAAAATGGTTGTTATTGCGGTCTTGCTGCCGGCGCTGGCTATTCTGTTTGGCAGCGGACTGGCGACCTGTACGGCTACCGGCGTCGATGCCCTGCATAATCAGGGGCCGCATGGCTTATCGGAAATTCTTTATGCCTATTCATCGGCGGCCGGTAATAACGGCAGTGCTTTTGCCGGCTTAAATGCAAATACCTTGTTTTACAACCTGACTTTAGCTGCCGCGATGCTGGTGGGCCGGTTCGGCGTTATTATACCGGTTTTAGCTTTGGCCGGCAGTCTGGTTGAAAAGAAAAGTGCGCCGGATAGTTCCGGTACTTTTCAAACGCATGGAGCTATATTTGCCGCTTTGCTTTGCTGTATCGTTCTGCTGGTCGGCGCCTTGACTTTTTTTCCGGCTTTGGCATTGGGGCCGATTGCGGAACATTTTGTTCTGCAATTGCAGACAATCTTGTATTGATAACGCTTTAGTATAAGAAAGAAGGAAATTTTATGAAATACTGTCAAATAGATAAAAAATTACTGCAAACAGCGATTATCGAGGCTATCCGCAAACTGAACCCGCGGTTACAGATACGAAATCCGGTGATGTTTATGGTTTTAATTGGTTCTTGTTTGACGACCGGGTATTTTATTCGGGATTTACTGATCGGAAATGATGATGCCTTGTGGTTTGAGTTGAATATTTCTTTATGGCTTTGGTTTACCGTATTTTTTGCTAATTTTGCGGAAGCCATCGCCGAGGGAAAAGGCAAAGCACAGGCGCAGACCTTGCGTCAGACGAGGCAGGATACAGAGGCAAAAAAAATCCACGGCAATGGCGACATTGAACTGGTGGCGGCGAATACATTACGTAAAGGCGATATTGTGCGGGTAGAACCGGGCGATATCATCCCTGGAGACGGCGAAGTTCTTGCCGGTGCGGCGTCGGTAGATGAAAGCGCCGTGACAGGTGAATCGGCGCCGGTCATCCGGGAATCCGGCGGCGATCGTTCTTCGGTTACGGGCGGTACTCGTTTATTATCGGATTGGCTGCAAATACAAATTACGTCGAATCCGGGAGAAACGTTTATTGATCGAATGATTGGTTTGGTCGAAGGCGCAAAACGGCAAAAAACACCGAACGAGATTGCTTTGACAATTTTACTGGTTGGGCTCAGTATTATTTTTTTAGTTGCGGTGATTATGATTGAACCGTTTGCTTTATATTCATCGACAAGTATTTCTGTGCCTATGCTGATTGCATTGTTGGTTTGTCTGATTCCCACAACGATTGGCGGATTGCTTTCCGCGATTGGTATTGCCGGAATGAATCGGCTGCTGCAGCGCAATGTATTGGCGATGTCAGGCCGGGCAGTAGAGGCGGCAGGCGATATTAATGTTCTTTTGTTGGATAAAACCGGAACCATTACTTTAGGAAATCGGATGGCGGCGGATTTTTTTCCGGCGCCGGGGGTTTCCGCAGCAGATTTAGCCAATGCCGCGCAGCTTTCGTCTTTGGCGGATGAAACGCCGGAAGGACGCAGTATTGTGGTTTTGGCCAAACAACTATTCGGCGTGCGTGCGCAGCGCTTGGGAGAACTGGAAGCACAGTTTATTCCGTTCTCGGCCCAGACGCGGATGAGCGGCATTAACCTGGGAAAAACAGAAATACGCAAGGGATCTATGGAGGCCATTAAGGCCTATATTGAAAGCCAGGGGCACCTGATGCCTGATGCCGTATGGTCTGATTGTCAGGTTATTGCTAAAAATGGCGGCACGCCGCTGGTGGTAGCGCGGCAGGATAAAGTGTTGGGGACAATTTATTTAAAAGATATTGTCAAAGGCGGGATTAAAGCGCGATTTAATGAATTGCGCCGCATGGGCATTCGAACCGTAATGATTACCGGTGATAATTCACTTACGGCTACAGCGATTGCCGCCGAGGCGGGCGTTGATGATTTTCAGGCGGAAGCGACGCCGGAAACAAAATTAAATTTAATTCGGGAGTATCAGGAAAAAGGAATGCTGGTTGCAATGACCGGCGATGG
>DCFR01000058.1 GCA_002319815.1 Megamonas sp. UBA1799 | reverse complement strand
AATATGGGTATTCCCAGACACAGGCCCGCTGAGATTCCTCTACTTGCCGGACACGAATCCCCGGCTTATAAAGTCGTTGTGAACGGGATTGAGCGATCTATCGGCGCTGTTTCCATGGGTAATCCGCATGCTGTTATCCAGGTTAATGATGTTAACACCGCACCCGTCGCTGAGCTGGGCCAAGCATTGGAAAGCCATGCTGTTTTTCCGGAACGCGCCAATATCGGTTTTATGCAAATCATTGACCCCAATCACATTAAACTCCGTGTTTATGAACGCGGAGCCGCTGAAACTCTGGCCTGCGGCAGCGGCGCTTGCGCCGCCGCAGTGATCGGCATCGAGCAAAATCTGCTTGATCATAAAGTCAATGTCCAGTTGCCCGGCGGAGAATTAGACATAAGCTGGCCGGGTCGTGGCAAACCGGTGCTGATGACGGGGCCCGCCGTTTCTGTTTTTGAAGGGACAATCAATCTATGAGTAAACAAAGGCCGGTTCTAGGCGCATCTCAAGTTGAAGAATATCTCCAGCAACATCCGGATTTCTTCCACGAACACTTAAATCTGCTGGAACAAATGAGTGTTCCTCATCCCAGCGGAACGGCCATTTCCCTGATTTTAAAACAGCTTGAGATATTCAGAAGCAAGCATCATGAATTGGAAAGCCAGCTCAATGCGCTGATAGAAATAGCCCGTGACAACGATGCCTCCTTTATTCGCATGCACAAGCTCACGCTGGCATTGCTCGAAGCTTCAACGCTGGAACAAGTCATCGCCAATATTAATGTAGTCCTGGCCGATTATTTTCTAACCGACTATGTTGCTGTCCGTATCATCCAACATCGCCCCGAAACAGCTATTGCCGATTTGTTTATTGAACCCGGGAGCGATGATTTGAAACCATTTCTTAAAGAACTTGCCGGCAATAAGCCCAAATGCGGCCGGCCGACTTTAGCACAGGCCAAAGTGTTATTCGGCGGCTCGGCAGCGGAAGTTAAATCTTGCGCTATTATCCCTATGAATTTCACCGAACTTGAAGGCATTCTGGCCATAGGCAGCCGTGAAGAAGGCCGGTTTCATTACAGCATGGGCAATCTTTTTTTGACCCAAATGAGCGAAATTATCGGTACAAGATTGATTTCATTGCTGCGGCAGACACAAAATGAATGCTGATTCGGCGCAACAGCTGACTGATTTTCTCAATCAACTGACTGTTGAGAAACGCGCCTCTGAACACACCGTTAAAAGCTATCAACGGGATATAAATCACTTAACCCAATTTTGCACAGACAAGCGCATACTCCACTGGGCAGATCTAAAGCAAAGCGATGTCCGTTCACATATTGCGAGCCGCCATCGGCTAGGCTTAAGCAGTCCAAGCCTGCAAAGAGAACTTTCTGCAATACGCAGCTTTTACCATTTTCTATTAAAAAATCGTCTTGCTGACTGTAATCCGGCACAGCATATAAAAGCACCCAAACAAGCAAGAAAGCTTCCTAAAACACTGGATGTAGACCAGATAAGCGGCTTACTGGAGGCAGGCGCCAGCTCGGCTTTGGAAATCCGTGATCTGGCCATGTTTGAATTATTCTATTCTTCCGGCCTGCGCCTTAGCGAACTAGCCGCTCTTAATCAAACCGATCTAGATCTATCCGATAACTCGCTAATAGTTCGCATTGGCAAGGGTGGTAAATCAAGGATTTTACCAGTCGGCAGCAAAGCGGTTACGGCAATAAACAACTGGTTGCAACAGCGTTTAAAAAATGCTCCCCTCACTGAGTCTGCTTTGTTTGTCTCAATACGAGGCACGCGGCTTAGTCAACGAAGCATAGAATTAAGGCTGGAACAGTGGTGCAAAAAAAAGGGCATTGCAGAACATATTCACCCGCACATGCTGAGGCATTCTTTTGCCAGTCATCTACTGGAATCCAGTCAGGATTTGAGAGCCGTTCAGGAACTGCTCGGGCATAGCAATCTCAGTACGACACAGATATATACGCATCTGGATTTCCAGCATCTTGCCGAAGTTTATGATAAAGCCCATCCACGGGCAAAAAAAAGATCAAAATAGACACTTTGCTTACCAAGCAAAAAATTAAAAAATCTGTTACCATAGAAACTATTTACCAAAAAGGCAATCCCTTTAACCTAAAAAACACACCCTCTTTACAGGATACCGGCAATGGCGGCAAGCGAAACACTGGACGATATTAAATCTAAAGGAATACTTTGGGGCTTTGGTGTTCTTACCATCGTAGTGCTGGTAATTCTCTTTATCCTGGGAGCGTGGTGGGGCGGCGAGCCAAGTCAATTCAACATACTGGATGAAGCGCATAAACGGGTAGAAGAATCAAAACTAGAAAACGAACATGGGCATGAGGCGGCAGCTGCGCCGGAAGAAGAGATAGTCGTTGCTGAGCTGCCTATTGGCTACACTTATACAAACACGCTGGCCCATATCGCTGAAGTCCTTTTACATAAAAGCGGCGGCTATATTACTAACGACGTAGCTCCGCCCGGCGTGTTTCTCGACAACATTTCCAACTGGGAATACGGCGCCTTGGTTATGTTGCGCGACGCTACGACTGCACTAAGAAACCACTTTGCCAGGGATCAGTCACAATCGGCCGAAGACCCTGATTTGGCGATAGCGGAACCCTACTTCTATTACG
>DCFR01000010.1 GCA_002319815.1 Megamonas sp. UBA1799 | reverse complement strand
TTTTGCAGGTGGGAAAGTTGAGTTTATTACAATAAAAAGACCGCTGTCCGGGGGTATGCCGGACAGCGGTCTTGGCTGCAGTTTGCTCATTCCGTAAAGATTTCATCCCAGAAAGCATAGGCAAACATGAGAAATATGAGCATCAGCAAAAATAAATCTCCCATTACATCGTCTCCTTATTCCACAACTTCCAGCCGTGAATTCGGGTTATAACTGCGTCCGGTCTTGGCGCAGGGTTTGCCGTCAACCAGCACAATATCAGCGGTAAAGTCGACATTGGTAGCGAATATGCTGCTGCCAACCGCGTAGACATCGACCGGGACGTGATTTTCTTCGAAGAGACGGATGCGTTCCGGATTAAAACCGCCGGAAACAACGATTTTTACGTGTTGGAAACCTTCGCGGTCCAGCGCTTCGCGTACATTGCGCACCAGTTGTTCGTTGACGCCGGTCGGTTTGAAATGGCCCATCTGACCGATCAGCGATACGTCGACCATATTGCCCGAGGTGTCAAGGCGTACGCCGCTGAGGCGGTCGCCCAGTTCGCGGGCAATGGCCAAGCTGGTATTGACGCAGTCATTGTTGAAGTCGACCAGAGCGATGCGGCTGATCTTGGGATCCATGTATTTATCGAATAAGAGGGTCGCTTTTAGCGTATCTCCCCCGCAGGCGGCAATGAGGGAATGCGGAATGGTTCCAGCAGCTTCAATGCCCCAGGCAACGGCATTGGCCGGGGTCGAAACACCACTCATGCCGCCGATTTTAGCGGCATAGCCGTCGCCCTCCTGCACCGCGTAATGATCAAAACGGGATGGGAAGAAAAGAACCGGTTTGCCGTTGGCCGCGGCGACGGAACGGCTGGTATTCGTCGCTACCTTAGTCTGCCGGGCAATAAGCCCGAGGTAAATTGTTTCCAGATGGGCAAAGTCAGCCAGATCGCCTTCAATGAGCATAACCGTTTCCCAAGGTTCGATCTTGTCGCCATCGTGCAGCGCTTTGATCTTGATGTTTTCCGGATGAAACGCACAGCGTTTGATCAGGGCAATGGCTTCGTCAATGCCGCACAAGGTAGCATAATCGCGCTGAAAGATCTGTACGGTTACTTGCGGATGCTGGTTGGCCTGATTCAAAATTTCCTGTGTGCGTAAAAAGTAAATATCACTGTAAAAGCCGCTTTTGATTTTCTCGACCGGGAAATCAAAGGAATTGGGATCAAGTCGTTTTGTCATTCAAAAGGCCTCCTAGATAGGTTGATTCCGGCGTCTGCCGGATATAGTTCACTTTGCGCTCCTTCCTATGATACAATAAAAGACAGACAAGAATCAATAGGGAGGATGCGTAAATGAATGAGAATATACAGATGAGTATACATGAGTTTCCCAATATGGTCAAGGCGAAGGAGGCTATTTTGCAGATTGGCGCGGATCCGCGCGGCGCGGAGATTTTAAAGGAAAAGGCGGTCTTTCGCGTCGTCCAATTGAACCAAGTTCCTCTTAAAGCGGCCAATCTGCTCAAACAGACTTTTTTGGCCAAAGGGGCTGATGCGGCGGTTTCCTGGAAAACCTCGGCTTTTCGCGGTGAATATACCGATGTGATATTGCTGGGAACCGTGCGGCAGTATCGGCTGGCTATCGCCGAATTACAGCTGCAGCCATTTGGCCTTAAAGACATTGCCGATGCGCTGACGATGTTTTTGTTAAAAATTGAGGAAAAGTCAGCAGGAATTTAATTGGTTATGACGAAGTAATGAAATAAATGAGTTGATGAATACATTCAGGGAGATGTTATTTATGGCAAAAATTCGGATTCACAATATGATGTTTTATGGGTTCCATGGCATTTATGAATATGAACGGGAGCAAGGACAGAAGTTTTATGTCGACGTTGAGATGGTCACTCGGGACGACAAGGCAGAGCTTACGGATGATCCAAAGGATGGGGTAGATACGGCGCTCGTTTATACACAGGTCAAGGATGTTGTGGAAAATAAACGTTTTATGCTGCTGCAGGCATTGGCGGTTCATGTGAATGAACAGCTGCTGAAGGCGTATCCTCAAATTGGTGAGGTTACAACCTGTGTGCGTAAGCCATCGGTTCCTATTTCCGGACCGATTGATTACGTGGAAGTCGAAGCTACATCAAAAGCAAAATAACTGCGTAACGCAATGGCGTTGTATCTGGCGACAGGTACAACGCTTTTTACATTTTTTCGGGACTTTTTTGAAAATTTACTGAAAATGGTTGCAAATCAAGTTCGACTTGTGTAGTATAAAAAGATGTAACTTAATGTACGAATGGCAGGAGGCGATTGCTTGGAGCGGTTTTATCGGGCGGCTCTGCAGCGGGCTTCGGGGATCGGCATTGCCGGTGTGAAGCGGCTGGTGGAATATTTTGGCAGTGCTGCGGAGGCTTGGCAGGCTCCGGCGGCGGAACTGACGGCGTGTTTGCCGGCTGCAGCTGCAGCCGGGCTTCGGCAATGGCGCGAAGAACAGCCTGCCTATCCGGAACAGTTGGCGGCAATTTGCCGGCAAAAGAAGATTGCGCTGTGCATTCCGGAAGATCCGGAATATCCGGCCTTGTTGAAACAAATTTTTCAGCCGCCGTCCGTGCTCTTTTACCGGGGCAGGATGCAGCCGACGGTGCATCGTCTGGCCGTGGTAGGATCACGCCGCTTGAGTGCTTATGGCCGCAGCGTAGCCGAGGCGCTGGCCTTGGAGTTGGCAAAGCGTGGGGTGACGGTAGTGAGCGGTGCTGCTCGCGGCATTGACAGCGCGGCGCATCGCGGCGCGCTGCAAACGGGACGGACGGCGGCGGTACTCGGCTGCGGAGTGGATATCGTTTATCCGCCGGAGAATCGAAAGCTGCTGGATGCCATTGCGGAGCAGGGCGTGGTCCTTTCGGAATATGCGCCGGGAACGCGGCCGTCGCCGGCTTTTTTCCCTGCGCGCAACCGTATTATCAGCGGGGTATCTTCGGGGACCATTGTTGTGGAAGCAGCTGAACGCAGCGGATCGCTTATTACGGCCGAGATGGCTTTGAGTGAAGGCCGCGATGTTTTTGCGGTGCCGGGCAGCATTTATTCGGCGACCAGTCAGGGCTGCAATCGATTGATTCAGCAGGGAGCTAAACTAGTGACGCAGGCGCAGGATGTGCTCGATGAATACGCATGGGCGGTGGAGGATAAGAAAGCCGGTCAGACTGACAGCGCCTCGGCGCCGGATTTGTCGCCGGAGGAACAAGCCATTTATGCGTTGTTGTCTTATGATGTGCCGCAGCCGGTCGATGCTATTATTTGCCGGCTGCATGGCAGGGACGCCTCCAACGTTGCTTTTTTGCTGCTGCAAATGGAGCTGCGCGGGTTGATTGCTGCCGATGAGAACCGCGCTTACAGCCGGGTCGTAAAGGAGGGAACCCTATGAATCGTACTGAGTTAAAGACAACGACAACGGTTCGTGCTAAAAAGTCTGCCGCAGGGAAAAAGCGTACTGCAGGGACCAAAACAGAAAAAAAGACGCTGGTGGTCGTAGAATCGCCAGCCAAGGCAAAAACGATCGAGAAATATCTGGGAACAAAGTATATCGTGCGGGCTTCTATGGGGCATTTGCGCGATTTGCCGAAGAGTCAGTTTGGCATAGATGTAGAGCATGATTTTACGCCGCGCTACATTAATATCCGGGGCAAGGGAGATCTTATCAAGGCGCTGAAAAAAGAGGCCAAAGGCGCCGGTCAGATTTATCTGGCTTCCGATCCGGATCGCGAGGGAGAAGCGATTGCCTGGCATTTGGCTTATATCCTGGGGCTGAATGCATCGGATAATTGTCGTATTATATTTAATGAGATAACTAAGCCGGCGATTCAGGCAGCGGTCAAGGAGCCGCATCCGATCAATCTGGATCGGGTCGACGCGCAGCAGGCGCGTCGGATGCTGGACCGCATGGTGGGATACAAGCTGAGTCCGCTGCTCTGGCGCAAGGTGCGCAAGGGCTTATCGGCCGGGCGGGTGCAGTCGGTTACGGTCAAACTGATCTGTGACCGGGAAAAAGAGATCCAGCGTTTTGTTTCGGAAGAGTATTGGACCGTCGGGCTGAAACTGCGCAAGGGACGGTCGCATTTATTTGATGCCGGGCTCACCGGTGTTGATGGCAAGAAACCGGTTCTCGGCGATGAGAAAACGACCCGGGCGATTGCGGCCGATCTGGAGCAGCAGTCGTTTCTGGTGTCCGACGTCAAAAAGCGGCAGCGGCAGCGAAAGGCGGCGGCTCCTTTTAATACGAGCAGTCTGCAGCAGGACGCTGCCCGTAAACTGGGTTTTACTTCGCGCAAGACGATGATGCTGGCACAGCAGCTTTATGAAGGTCTCGATCTTGGCCGTAAGGGGCCGGTCGGTCTTATTACTTATATGCGTACAGATTCAACGCGCATATCGGATCTGGCGCTGGAAGAAACGCGGACCTATGTGGAGCAGCGTTTCGGCAGCGCTTATATTCCGCCCAAGCCGAATGTCTATGCGGCCGGCAAGAATGCGCAGGACGCGCATGAAGCTGTTCGCCCGACGAGTGTTCTCTTAGCGCCGGAGGATATCGAATCCTATCTGTCCCGGGATCAGCTGCGGCTATACACGCTGATCTGGCAGCGGTTTGTTGCCTGCCAGATGACACCAGCGGTATACGATACGCTGTCGGTGGCGATTCAGGCCGGCGAACGCTATCAATTGAAAGCGAACGGATCCCAGCTCAAGTTTCCTGGGTTCATGGCTGTCTATGCCGGTACCGAGGAAAAAAAGGAAAAAGATGTGCTGCTGCCGGAGCTGGCAGTCGGCGACCGGCTTGAATTGAGCAAGGTTTTGCCGGAGCAGCATTTCACGGAACCGCCGCCGCGCTATAATGAAGCTTCGCTGGTAAAAACGCTGGAGGAAAAAGAAATTGGCCGTCCGAGCACTTATGCGCCGATCATTGAGACAATTCTGGCGCGTGGGTATGTGATCCGGGCCGATAAGCATTTTCAGCCGACAGAGCTGGGCTTTATCGTCGTCGATATGCTGGAAGAATATTTTCAGGATATTGTGGATGTGAAGTTCACCGCGGGGCTGGAACGCGAGCTGGATGACATTGCCGAAGGCAAAGTGGAGAAAACGCAGCTGCTGAGGAAATTTTATGAACCGTTTGCCGCTACCCTGGCCAAAGCCGATGAGGCAATCGGCCATGTCGAGCTGCCGGTGGAAGTATCGGATGTGGCGTGCGAACTCTGCGGACGCATGATGGTGGTGAAACAAGGACGATATGGAAAGTTTTTAGCCTGCCCGGGCTTCCCGGAATGCCGCAATACCAAACCGCTGCTTAAGGATACCGGTGCCAAGTGCCCGAAATGCGGCGGCAGTATTGTGGAACGGCGGACGAAACGCGGCCGGTTATTTTATGGCTGCCGCAATTATCCAGATTGTGATTATGTCACCTGGGATACTCCGCTGGCAGAACCTTGCGAAAAATGCGGGGCCCTGATGCTGAAGCATCATTTTAAAAACGGTCGGGGCATGGCTTACTGCAGCAACGCTGCTTGTGAGAGCCGGATCGATCATCCCATCAATCAGGAACTGCAGCGCTTGCAGCTGCAGGCGGAGAAAAAAGCGGCGGCGGCTGGCGGAGAAGCGGCGGCCGGGGTTAAACCGGCGGGAAAAACTTCCGGGCGCAAGGCGGCGGCTTCGAAGACGACGAAGGTAAAAGCGACGAAGGCAAAAGCGGCGAAAACAACGGTCCGCAAAACAGCCGCTAAAAAAGCTGCGGCGAAAAAGCCGGCGGCTGTCAAAGCCAAATCAAAAACGAAAGCGGAAAGCTGATCGGCAGTAGGGAGGAAAATAGTGAAGAAAATCATAGTGGTCGGCGCCGGACTGGCCGGCAGTGAAGCGGCCTGGCAGGCAGCACAGCATGGCGCGTCGGTTACGTTGTATGAGATGCGGCCGGAGCATTCGACGCCGGCACATAAAACGGCTGGGTTTGCCGAGTTGGTATGCAGTAATTCCTTGCGCGGGGCCGGTTTGGAGAATGCGGTGGGACTGCTCAAGGAAGAGATGCGGCGCATGGGTTCTATTGTTCTGGAAGCGGCCGATGCGACGCGGGTTCCGGCCGGCGGGGCGCTGGCTGTCGATCGGGAGGGCTTCAGCCGTTACATTACGGAAAAGGTTACGCAGCATCCGGCGATCACGGTCGTGCACGAGGAACTGTCTGCTGTTCCTTTAGCCGACAATGCGGTGACGATTGTGGCCAGCGGACCGCTTACTGCGGGGGATCTGGCCGCCGATGTTGCCGCGCGGACCGGGCAGCAGGGCATGTACTTTTATGATGCGGCGGCACCAATTGTAACGCTGGAATCGGTCGATATGAGCCGGGCTTACCGGGCTTCCCGCTATGGAAAAGGCGAAGCAGCTTACATCAACTGTCCGATGACCAAAGAGGAATATGAAGCTTTTTGGCAGGCGCTGACCACGGCGGATATGGCGCCAACGAGAAATTTTGAGAAAGAAATCTTTTTTGAAGGCTGTATGCCGGTTGAGGTCATGGCGAGCCGGGGGCAGGACACCTTGCTGTTTGGTCCGTTGAAACCGGTGGGAGTGGAGCATCCGGTGACGGGGGTGCGCCCCTATGCCGTAGTGCAGCTGCGGCAGGACAATGCGGCGGGGACGTTGTACAATCTGGTGGGGTTCCAGACGCATCTGCGCTGGCCGGAACAGCGGCGGGTTTTCGGTATGATACCGGGGCTCGAACACGCGGAATTCATCCGCTATGGCGTGATGCACCGCAATACTTTTATGAATGCTCCGCTTGTTTTGCAGCCGACGATGCAGTTGAAAACGCTGCCGCAGCTGTTTTTTGCCGGGCAGATGACCGGTGTGGAAGGCTATGTCGAGTCCGCCGGCAGCGGCCTGGTCGCGGGGATCAATGCGGCCCGGCTGGCCGCGGGACAAGCGCCGGTGGTATTTCCGCCGGAAACGGCGCATGGCGCGCTTTGCCATTATATCACGACGGCAGATCCGGAACATTTTCAGCCAATGAATGTGAATTTTGGCTTATTGCCGCCGCTTACCGAACGGGTGCGCGATAAAAAATTGAAAAAGCAGCGCCAGGCAGAACGGGCCCTGACGGTACTGGATGCTTTTAAAGAAACGCTGGGCAGGCAGCAGGAATAGAAACTACAGGGAGGATAACGATGGAAAGTACGAATATGTTTCATGCGACGACAATCGTAGCGGTGCGGCAGCATGGCCGGACTGCGATTGCCGGCGACGGGCAGGTTACTTTTGGCGAACATATGGTCATGAAGGCAAACGCCCGCAAGGTCAGGCGGCTGTACCATGGAAAAATTCTGGCCGGTTTTGCCGGTTCCGTGGCCGATGCCTTTACTTTGTTTGAAAAATTTGAGACCAAGCTCGAGGAATTTAACGGTAATCTCATGCGGGCTTCGGTTGAACTGGCAAAGGAATGGCGTACGGACCGAGTCCTGCGTCGTCTGGAAGCGCTGCTTTTGGTAGCGGACAGCGAGACGCTGCTCATGCTTTCCGGCAGCGGCGAGGTCATTGAACCGGACGGCGATGTGGCGGCGATTGGTTCCGGCGGGTTTTATGCGCTGGCGGCGGGCCGGGCGATGGTCCGCCACACGGATATGGAAGCGGAGGAGATCGCACGCGAGGCCCTTTCCATCGCGGCGGATATCTGTGTTTATACCAACCACAATATCACGGTAGAGAAACTGGACTAGGAGGCTAGCGTCGTGAACGAACAAACACCGAAGCAAATCGTAGAAGAACTGGACAAATATATCATCGGGCAAAAAGAGGCCAAACGGGCCGTTGCCATAGCGCTGCGGAACCGCTGGCGCAGCCGCCGGCTGGATGGCGGCATGCGCGATGAAGTGATTCCCAAAAATATTCTCATGATCGGATCGACCGGCGTCGGCAAAACTGAAATCGCCCGCCGTCTGGCCCGTTTGGTCGAGGCGCCGTTCATCAAGGTTGAAGCGACCAAATTTACCGAGGTCGGTTATGTGGGCCGCGATGTAGAGGCCATTGTCCGCGATCTGGCGGAAACAGCGGTACGCATGGTCAAGCAGCGTAAGATGGCGGCAGTGCAGGAAAAGGCCGGAGAATTGGCGGAGGAACGCATTCTGGACGTTTTTGTTCCGGAGCCGAAAAAGTCGCAAAATCCGCTGAGTCGTCTTTTCGCCAATGAAGCGGCGACGACGGCAGAAGAAACGGAAACCGCCGCTGACGGTCAGCCGCCTAAGTATCAGGCAGGCCGTGACTGGTGCCGCAAACGGCTGCGGAGCGGTGAACTGGAAAAAGAACTCATTGAAATAGATATCGAAGATAATGGCCGACCGGTTGTTGGCATGTTTGCCGGTTCCGGGCTGGAGGGAATGGGCGACAACCTGCAGGATATGTTGGGCAGTCTGATGCCGAAAAAACACAGGAAACGCAAAGTCACTGTGGCGGCGGCCCGCAAGCTGTTTGCTCAGGAGGAAGCCCTGAAATTGGTCGATATGGAAGCTGTGGCCGATGAAGCCATTCAGGCAGCCGAACGCAGCGGCATTGTGTTCCTTGATGAAATCGACAAGGTTGCCGTGCGCGGCGGCAATAGTTCCGGTCCGGACGTATCCCGCGAGGGGGTACAGCGGGATATCCTGCCAATCGTGGAAGGCTCAACGGTGATGACGAAATACGGACCGCTGCGCACCGACCATGTGCTCTTTATTGCAGCGGGAGCTTTTCATACGGCCAAACCGTCGGATCTCATTCCCGAGCTTCAGGGCCGTTTTCCCATCCGCGTAGAGCTGAAGCCACTGCAAAAGGACGATTTTAAACGGATTCTTACTGAGCCGCAGAACGCTTTGCTGAAACAATACAAAGCTCTGCTGGCCACGGAAGGCGTGACGATTGAGTTTAAAGACGACGCGATTGACCGCCTGGCGCAGATGGCCTGCGATGTCAATGCTCAGACGGAGAATATCGGCGCGCGCCGTTTGCATACGCTGCTGGAGAAGCTGTTGGAAGATTTATCCTTTAATGCGCCGGATATGGCGGGGCAAACGGTTACGATTGATGCGGCCTATGTGGAAGCTCGGCTGGCGGAAATTGCCGTGAACCGCGATCTTAGCCACTTTATTCTTTAAACGCTGTCTTTTTGGCAGTACGATAAAAAGACGGAAAATTTTATTAAAAATTATTGCAGACCATCTATGATAATTTTGAAAAGTGTGATAAAATATAAATCGGAATTTATTCTGATAAAACTGAATATACGAAGGGAAGTTTAAGTTATGGCAACATTATTAGAAAGAACAAGGAAGATCAACCGGTTGCTCCAAAAATCAGAAAGCGTAGAATATGACGGCATATCGCGGGTCCTCAGCAATGTGATCGGCGCCAATGTATATATTACGAATAAAAAGGGTAAAATCTTTGGTTATGCATTTGTCGATGATTTTGAGTGCGATCTGATGGTTGATAAAGTGATCAATCAGGGAGAGTTCCCTAAACACTATGTAAACTGGCTGTTGAAATTGGATGAAACATCACCGAATCTTCGTTCCAAAACGGGAATGTGCGCTTTTTCCGATACCGATACCAAGTGCATGTTTAATGGGAAAAATACGACGATTGTCCCAATCTACGGAGTGGGGGAACGCATCGGAACGCTGATCATCGCCAAGTTCGATGAAGAATTTACCGATGATGATCTGCTGCTGGCCGAGTACGGCGCGACGGTGGTCGGCATGGAAATGCTGCGCGATCATACGCAGAAGATTGAGATTGAAGCCCGTAAAAAGGCAACCGTGCAGATTGCCCTGGCAACGCTCTCATATTCGGAAGTCGAAGCGGCCATCAATATTCTGGGCGAGCTCGACGGTACGGAGGGACTGCTGGTAGCATCAAAGATTGCTGACCGCGTCGGCATCACGCGCTCAGTCATCGTCAATGCACTGCGCAAGTTTGAATCCGCCGGGGTGATCGAGTCGAAGTCGTTGGGTATGAAGGGGACCTATATCAAGGTGCTCAACGAGCATTTGCTGGAAGAAGTAAAGAAATTGAAGCACTGATTCAGGGAGAAGGGCGTGTGTCAATTCGTTGGCACGCGCTTATTTTTTTTGGCGGGACTTATTGTGACGACTAGAGAGACAGGGTACTGCCGCGTTGGGACGATTCGCCTGTTTATTAAAACCCGGTAGAAAATGCTTCTGAAATGAGGAAAAAAATGATAAAATAAAAAAGGAAAATAAGAGGAAAAAAATATTTAAGGTAGAAAGTAGTACTAATTGTATTCACAGTTTCCAAGAACAAACAGGAAGGGCGGCAGGGATTTCATGCTGGAACAAATTGTTAATTCATCAACCATGGATTATTTGTCGCGGGGCCTGAACGCGGCGAATCTGCGCCATGAAGTCATCAGTGACAATATTGCCAATGTAAATACGCCGAATTTTAAAAAGAGCGATGTTGTCTTTGAGGATTTGCTGGCTAAGGAGCTTTATGGCGATACCAGCGGCCATATGGCGCTGGTGCGGACCAATGATCGTCATTTGCCTATTTCACACGGCGATGGCCGGGTTTCGGCGGCGGTAGAACGGCAGGGTACAACGACGATGCGCACGGACAATAATAATGTGGACATTGATGTGGAAATGGCCAATATGGCCAAAAACCAGATTTATTATAATGCTATGGCGAAAGAACTGAGCAGTTATATCATGCGGGTTAAAAATGCGATCAGCAGCAAATAAGCCGCAGTTCATACAGAGTACAGCGAGAGGTGTAAAAATATGAGTATGTTTGGCGGCATAGATGCATCGGCTTCCGGTCTTACGGCAGAACGGCTGCGCATGGATGTCATTTCCAATAATATCGCGAATGCAAATACAACACGCACGGCGGAAGGCGGCGCTTATAAAAGGCGGTATGTCGTCTTTGAACCGCGCGAGCAGACGGGATTTTCCAGTATGCTGTCCGGCGTTATGGCCGGCAGTCAGCGGCCTTCCGGACGCCGCTCCGGGGATGGCGTGCGGGCGGTCGGCATTGAGGAAGACCGTACCCAGGGACCTTTGACCTTCGATCCGGGCAATCCGGATGCGAATGCGAATGGTTATGTAGAAAAGCCGAATGTCAACATTGTTGCCGAAATGGTCGATATGATCACGGCGTCCCGTGCCTATGAGGCCAATGTGACGGCGGTCAATGCGGCCAAGGGCATGGCAATGAAGGCTCTGGATATTGGGAAATAAATGAGGTGAAATCAATGCAGATAGAAGCTTTGCAGCTGACGCCGGTTCAAATGAGTGCGGAAAGCCACTTGAACGAGAATGCGGCAGCGGACGAATCAACAAAATCCTTTGGCGCCTACCTGACGGATGCTTTGAAGAATACCAATGCGTTGGAGATTCAGTCAGATAAAATGAATGCGGCGCTCGCTGCCGGACAGATCGAGGATGTTTCTCAGGTCGTCATAGCCAGCGAAAAAGCGGATATTGCACTGCAGCTTACCTTGCAGGTAAGAAACAAGGCGATTGATGCTTATCAGGAAATCATGCGGATGCAGGTTTAACCACTTGCCAGGCTAAATGACGCGAAGGGATTGAGAAAATGGCAGACTGGAAAGAACAGTATCTGCAGCTTTGGAAAAAGTTAACGAAACGCCAGCGATATACGATCATCGGCGTGGCGATACTTTTAATGGCAGGAATCTTAGGATGGAGTTATTGGTATGGAAGCAAGCCGGATATGGTGCCGTTGTTCACCAATATGGAAACAAAAGATGCAGGCGAAGTAGCAGCGAAGCTGAAAGAGTCAAAGATTCAATATGAAGTGCAGGAAAGCAAACAGGGGACGACGATTCTGGTTCCGTCCAAAAATGTGCACAATGCGCGGCTGGAGCTGGCGACACAGGGACTGCCGCGGGGCCAAAAGGGCTTTGAGATCTTTGATGACAGCAAGCTGGGCGTGACCGAGTTCCAGAATAAAATCAATTATTTGCAGGCACTGCAGGGAGAACTGACCCGCACCATTGAACAAATTGATGGAGTGGAAAAGGTCCGGGTACATATTGTATTGCCGGAAGACAGCCTTTATAAGAAAAATGAAAAACCGGCCACCGCATCGATTATGCTGCGGCTGAAACCGGAAAAGCAATTATCAAAAAAAGAGATTAAAGGAATTGTAAACCTGACGGCGCATAGCATTCAGGGCCTGACTCCGGAAAATATCACGATCGTGGATGAAACCGGCAAGATTCTCAATGATCCCGATGAAGATGAGGATAAGGGCCTTGGCAATAAGACGATGACCCAGCTTGATATGACGCATAAAGTGCAGGATCGCATGCAGAAGAATGTGCAGACTTTGCTGGATCAGGCGTTAGGCGCGGGACGGGCCTTTGTTCGGGTCAATGTGGAGCTGGATTTTGACCAGCGGCAGACGGATAAACAGACGTTTACGCCGGTAGTAGACGATTCCGGCATTATTCGCAGTCAGCAGGATACTAACGAAACATACAGCGGCACATCAACCAATCCGGGCGGACCGGCCGGCGTTCAGTCGAATATTCCCGGCTATGTGGCGCAGACAAATAACGCGAATGCTAATTATGAAAAAAAGGAATCGACGAAGAATTATGAGATCAATGAAGAAAAACAGAAGGTAGTTGCATCTCCTGGTTCCATTCGCCGTTTGAATATTGCCGTATTGGTGAATGACGACCTCAGTCGGGCTCAGCAGGACAGCATTCTGCGGTCGGTATCTTCGGCGGCTGGCATTGTGCCGGATCGCGGCGACACAGTCTCCGTGGAATCGCTGCCATTTAGCACGGAAGCGGCAGACCGCAAGGCGGCGGAAGAACAGGCAGCCAAAGATCGTGCAGATCGGATATTCTATATGCAGCTGGCTGCAATTTTGCTGGTGCTCGCTCTGGCGGCAGGCGGCGTATGGATGTACCGCCGTAAAAAACAGTTGGCGCAGGAAGCGGTTGAAGAAGCACAACGGCAGGAAGAAATGGAAAAACAACGTTTTGAGTCGGAACGTGCGGCGGCCGTTGAAGCCGGCGAGATCGACAAAGAAGAACTTACCCCGGAGGAGCAGCAGCAGCTTACGGAACGTCAGGCTGTTGAGGATCTTATCAAAACGAAGCCGGCTGAAGTGGCAATGCTCATCAAGACATGGCTTTCGGAGGATTAATGCCGTATGGATATGTATGGAACAAGTCAAAAAGAACTTACTAATCAGCAAAAAGCTGCGATTCTTTTCATTGCGGTCGGTCCGGAGAATTCAGCCCGGCTTTTCCAGCATATGAGTGATGATGATATTGAAAAAATCACGCTGGAAATTGCCAGCCAGAAACAGGTGACGCAGGAACAGAAGGCCGCCGTCATCAGTGAATTCTATCAAATGGCGATGGCGAAGAATTATCTGTCTACCGGCGGTCTGGCCTATGCGCAGAATGTGCTGGAAAAAGCGTTGGGGGCTGAAAAAGCGGCCACTATCATCAACCGGCTCACAACCAGCCTGCAGATTCGTCCGTTCGATTTTCTGCGGAAAACCGATCCGGCGCAGCTGCTGAACTTCATTCAAAATGAGCATCCGCAGACGATAGCGCTCATCATGGCTTATCTCGATCCCGATCAGGCGGCGACCATTTTGTCGTCGCTGACACCGGAGCGACAGGCGGAAGTTGCCAAGCGCATTGCCGTTATGGATCGTACTTCGCCGGATGTTTTGCGCGAGGTCGAGCGCGTGCTGGAACGCAAACTGTCGTCGTTGGTTACGCAGGACTTTACAGTGGCTGGCGGCGTCAAGGCTATTGTCGAGGTGTTGAACCGCGTCGACCGCGGCACAGAAAAGTCCATTATCGAAACGCTCGAAGTCGACAACCCGGAACTTACCGAAGAAATCAAGCGCCTTATGTTTGTTTTCGAAGATATTGTCATGTTGGACGATCGGTCGCTGCAGATGGTTCTGCGCGATGTCGACAGCAAGGATTTGTCGCTGGCACTCAAGGCAACGCCGCCGGAAGTGGCCAACAAAGTGTACAAGAACATGTCCAAGCGTGCCGGCGATATGCTGCGGGAAGAAATCGAGTTCATGGGTCCGGTCAAGATCCGCGACGTCGAGGAAGCGCAGCAGAAGATTGTCAATGTCATCCGTAATCTGGAGGATAAGGGTGAGATTGTAGTTTCGCGCGGAAAGGGTGACGAGATGATTGTCTAGGGTAATCAAAGCGGCGCTGTGGCAAGACAAGCCTTGCATTGTAGAAGCTCCTTTGCCGCCACCGCCGCCGGAACCGGCAGGGGGAAACGAATCTGTCGGCTGGGATGAAGCATCTCAGGCTGCCCTTATGGAAGAAATCCAGGCACAGAAAAAACAGGCAGAGCAATTGCTGGCCGAAGCAGCCGTTGCCTGTGAAGCAAAGCGCAAGGAAGCGCAGGCCCAGCAGGATGTCATGCTGGCGGAGACGCAGAAACAGGCGGAAGCAATTCGCGCCGAGGCTGCCCGCGCTGGTCATGAGGAAGGTTTTGCTGCCGGTCATGCCGAGGGCCTGGCACAGGCCAGGGAAGAAGAAAAGCAGGCCATTTTAAAGGCCAATGCGCAGGCAGAAAAAACGCTGGCCGACGCCAGCGAAGCAGAAAAAACCTATGTACAGCAAGCGGAACAGGAAATTACGGATATCGCACTTCATGTCGTTGGGAAGGTTTTACCGCAGCATTTTATCGATGTGCCGCAGGTCATTTTGCCGCTGGTTCGCAAGGCCCTGCTCAAGATTAAGGACCAGAATGAAGTGATCGTTCATGTAGCGCCAACGCATTATGATCTGGTCATGATGGCCCGCATGGAATTTCAGGGCCTTTTGGAAGGGGAAGCCAGTCTGACGGTTAAATCCGATGCGAGTCTGGCGCCGGGAGACTGTGTCCTGGAATCGCCAAATGGCAATGTGGACGCCCGGCTGGCGACCCAGTTGGAACTTATTAAAAAAGCGGTGCAGGATGTTATGCTATGATGAAAGTTAATCTTAAGAAATTTACCGATGCAATTGACGGTTGTGAATCAATCAAGATGAGCGGCAAAATTACCCAGGTCATTGGTCTGGTCATTGAAGCACAGGGACCGAATGTAAGTCTGGGCGAGCTCTGCTATGTGCGGTCGCGCTTTGCGCAGGTCGAACCAATTCCCGCCGAGGTTGTTGGTTTTCGCGAAGGACGGGTGCTGCTCATGCCCATCGGCGAGATGCAGGGCATCGGCCCCGGCTGCGAAGTCATTTCTGCCCAGCGGATACTACAGGTCAAGGTAGGTCCGCAGCTTTTGGGCCGGGTGCTGGATGGACTGGGCGAGCCGATGGACGACAAGGGGCCCATTCTCAGCAAGACGGAATATCCGCTGCAGGCTTCACCGCCCGATCCGCTGCATCGGCCGCGCATCAAGGATTCATTATTTGTCGGGGTCCGGGCAGTTGACGGCCTGATCACGCTGGGCTCGGGGCAGCGTATTGGCATTATGGCCGGCAGCGGCGTCGGCAAATCAACTCTTTTGAGTATGATTGCCCGCAATACTGAGGCTGACGTGAGCGTTATTGCGCTGGTCGGCGAGCGTGGCCGTGAGGTTCGCGACTTTATTGAGCGAGACCTTGGCGAAGAAGGTTTGAAGCGCTCGGTCGTGGTGGTAGCCACCTCGGATAAACCGGCACTGGTACGCATTAAGGGTGCCATGACCGCCACTGCAATTGCCGAATATTTTCGCGATCAGGGCAAGCGCGTCGTGCTCATGATGGATTCCGTCACGCGTTTTGCAATGGCGCAGCGCGAAGTCGGCTTGACGATTGGTGAGCCGCCAGCAACCCGCGGTTATACGCCTTCGGTTTTTGCGCTTTTGCCGCGGCTTTTGGAACGGGCCGGCACCAGTGAAAGGGGTTCCATTACCGGAATCTATACGGTTCTTGTCGACGGCGATGATATGAACGAGCCGATTGCCGATGCTGTGCGCAGCATTCTTGATGGACATATCGTCCTTTCGCGCTCCATTGCTGCGCAGAACCACTTCCCGGCCATTGATGTTCTGGGCAGCGTCAGCCGTGTTATGACGGATGTTGCTTCTAAGGATCATATTAAAGCGGCGCAGGAAATGCGGGCGCTTATGGCTGTTTACAAGGAAGCGGAAGATCTGATCCATATCGGCGCTTACGTCAAGGGATCTTCGGCGAAAATCGATACCGCAATCCAGAAAATCGATGCCATCAATGCGTTTCTTTGTCAAGATGTCTTTGAAAAAACGACATTTGATGAAACCGTAAAGACGCTGGAGAATATCTGAGGATGCAAAAATCATGAAGAAATTTCGCTTTCAGCTCGATACATTGTTAAGAGTTACCCGGATGAAAAAAGATGAAGCCGAGGTCAGATTTGCCGATGTGTCGCGGCTGCTGGAACAACAGCGGCAACAGCTGTCTCTGCTGCTGGAAGAAATGCAGCGGGGCCAGCGGGATTATGAAAATCTGACCAAAGCCGCGCATTTGACAGTGGGGACTTTGATGACCTATAACAGCTTTTTTGGCTGGAAGCGGGAGCAGATTGAAATGCAGCAGGCGGCCATCCTGCAAAGCCGGGCGAACCGCCAGAAATGTCTTCAGGAACTTTTGAAGTTAATGAATAAGCTCAAGAGCATTGAACAGCTTCGGGAAAAACGGCTGCAGCAATATAAAGATGCTGTGCTGCTGGAGGAGCAGAAGATGCTCGATGAGATCGGACTCCAGCTGTACATGCGGAGCCCGCAGCAGGAGGCGCAGACATGATTGACCTGAATGGAATCAATGCCATGATGCAGCGCATCACGGAAATCGAAAATAAAATTGGCATGCATACGACGGCGGGCGGCGGCTTTGACCGGACGCTGCAGGCGGAAATCGCCAAAAGCCGTCCCGATGCAGCGGCTCCGTCCGGCGGCGCTGGCAGTAAAACGACGGCGGCTGCTGCTGTGGGACCGACGGCAGCGGATGGCAGCTATGGGGCGATGATTCAGTCGGCGTCACGGAAATATCAGGTAGATCCCCGGTTGGTTTCGGCGGTGGCCGAAGCCGAGTCTCATTTTCAGCAGGGGGCCGTTTCCAGCGCGGGAGCGGTCGGAGTCATGCAGCTGATGCCGGAGACAGCCGCTTCACTGGGCGTCAATCCTTACGATGCTGCTCAGAATATTGACGGGGGCACGCATTACCTGCGGCAGATGCTGGATTCCTTTGGCGGCGATGTCAAAAAAGCAGTGGCTGCATATAATGCCGGGGCACAGGCAGTCCGGGATTACAATGGCGTTCCGCCGTATGGCGAAACAGAGAGCTACGTCAACGAGGTTCTTGATCTTTACCGGTGAAGAACCGGCAAACGTAATGCAGGGGCTGGTAGACGGCCGGATTTGTATCCGGCCGGCGGTTCCGTCTGGTAGATACTGCCCGTAAAACTCCGGAAACAGGTGATATCATGGCAAAAGAAAAACAAAAACCGCCGGCTGCACCTGCAGCGCCGCCTCTGGCGGCCGCTCCTGGCCGAAAGCGCCGTATATTGAAAATCCTGGTGGTTCTGCTCTTGCTCGCCATTTTGATTGTCGGCGGTTTCTTCCTCGGGATTTATCTGCGGATTTTTGATACAAATGAAATCAATGAAAAAATGAAGCTTTATGATCTGCCAGTGGTAGGACAATTCTTTGTCAAACCGGCGCCCAATACCGGCGATGAAACGCCGGCGGCTCAGGAACCGGCTGCCGCTCCGGTCACTAAGGCGGAGCCGAAGGTCGCCAGTGCATCAAAACCGATGGTGCTCACGAAAGCGGAGATTGAGAAGCAAATGAAAGCCAAGGAAGCGGCAGAACGCAAACGCGTTTCTAAACTGGCCCGTCTTTATAATGAAATGAAGCCGCAGGAAGCCGCGGACATCATGAACGATCTCGATGACGATATGATCATCGCTATTCTGCAGCGCATGGATGAGGGGCAGTCCGCAAAAATTCTCGCAAAGTTTGATCCGGAGAAATCGGCTCGTCTGACGAAAATCATGTATGCCGGCACAACGACTCGGATGCAGTCGCCGGCCGACGAGCAGGCGCAGCCACAGCCGGATCCGAACCAATAAAACATTTTTAACGAAAGGAGGTGAGAATATGAATACAACAACTAAATCTCTGATGGCCGCAGCGTCAGCCGGATTGATGACCGCCAAGTCTTCGGACCGGATGAATTTTCGGGCTGTTGACCAGATAACGAAATCCCGTTCTGGTACTAATACCAGTTCACGCGACTCGTTTGACAGCGCCTTGAATCGGGCGCAGACAGCAAAGGACAGCAATCCGGCACCGACGGCAGCCCAGGACAATGCTCAACCGGCATCGACAACTGTGACGGATCCATCGACGAAGGATGTCAAGCCGGATGACAAAGATGGGGGAATCAATCAGGCCAAAGATAAAACCGGGGCAAAGGATGATGTCAATCGTAAGGATACGAAGAAGCCTGCCGGCAAGGATAGCGGCAAAGAGGATGATAAGGATGAAACAGCGTCCGAACCAGTTAATAATGCGGCAGTGAATCTCAATGCCTTGCTGCTGGCGCTGGCGGGTAATGCCGGCGTACAGTCGACAGAAACAGCCGCGGCTCTTTCTTTGACGGCCAAAGCAGGGACAGCGAACTTTGCTGCGATTCCGACCGATACACAGACGACGGATGATACGCAGACGACGGTAAAAACCGGTGCGCTGGAGGCGCTGCTGCCACAGAATGCCGCTGCGGCGGCGCAGGCGGCACAGAACCAGCAGCTGCTGGATATGCTTTCCGGCACGACAGCGGGCAAAGCGATGACGCCTCTGGCGGAACCGATGGCTGCCGGACCAGAACTTACCCAGTTGGCCACAGCTAAATTGTCAGCTGACCGTCAGGCGGCCGGAACAAAAGGGGACGCTGCGGCGGCAACCGCCAATGCGCCGGAGAAAGAAACGGCAGCCGTGCTGACTGTCGGTATGCCAATCGCCGCGACGAAAGTTTTGGCTGATTCTACGGCAGCGCTTACAGAGGAAAGAGATGCCGGCAGTTTCTGGCAGGGGATCCCGCTCAAGGTAGAGAATCGGGGCGAGGTCAATGCCAATGGTCAGCAAGCGGGCGGTGATATGCTGAAAAAGCAGCCGGAAGCGCCGACTATGGTTCTGCCGCAGGCGGATGGCAAAGCGGTTCAGGAAGGAACGCAGCTGCCGGAAGAAGCGCAATTTGACCGCGTGGTGGTGCAGGCTGCCGGAACGTCGGATGCCGCTTCTCAGGCAGCGGTTCAGGCAGGCAGCTACCAGCCTTCACCGGCTTTAACCGTGGCAAATCCTGCGGCTGCAGCCGCCGAGGCGGAGCCGCCATCCACGAACTACGATATTCCCAAGCAGATTGTGGAACAGGCGAAACTCATTCGCTCCGTGGAAGATACGCAGATGATCATCAAGCTCAAACCGGAACATTTGGGGGAACTTACCCTGAAAGTTTCCGTCGGTGCGGATGGCGCGGTCAATGCATCATTTCACAGCGACAATGCGCAGGTGCGCGGGCTAATCGAAGGATCGATGGTCCAGTTGAAACAGGAGCTGCAGGCGCAGGGGCTGAAAGTGGATAATGTCAGCGTCAATGCCGGGCTTTCGCAGGATTTCTTCGGGGAAAGTCAGGCGGGGCAGCAAGGCTACCCGCAGCAAACGGCTCGCAGCCGACAGCTCGATCAGGCGGCTTTTGCCGAAGATGCGGAGCAGACTTCGCAGTTGGAGATGGTTTTGCCGGCGAGTACGCCGACAGCAGCGGCCGCCGGGGTGGATTACCGGGTATAACAAAATGAATTTTGAAGGAGGTTGGATTTATGGCTAACAGTTTAAACACTACAACTGTAAATAATACGACATATGCGCGCGGGGCCATTTCAACTAGTACTAATACGTCAACATCTACTTCGACAACCGCAGGTGGTGCCTTAGATAAGGATGCATTTCTTAAGCTTCTTTGTACCCAATTGGAATATCAGGATCCGTTAGATCCGCAGGATAATTCTGAGTATGTGGCTCAGCTAGCTCAATTTTCTTCATTGGAACAGATGACAAATGTAGCAGAGGGTATGAGCAGTTTATCGACTTTGGTCAGCAATATCGATACTTCTGTATTAGTTGGACAACTGAGTGGAATGATTGGTAAAAATATTCAATGGACGACTTCGACGACGACAACAGATGCAACAACAGGTAAGAATTCTACTACGACCACTAAACATATTGGTACAGTTACAGGTGTCAGTATATCGGATGGATCGCCTTCTATTATTGCGAGTGACAGCAGCGGCAATATATACCAGGTGGCTATTAGTGACATTACCCGTGTCGGTACTACAGATTCAACTTCAACGAGCACAACAGATTAATTTTATTTACAGGGGGAAGGGAATATGGCTGATTCCAGAATCTATCTTTCTACACAGCCAATACTTTCAACCGGTAATCCGTTAACTGGAACCTTAAAGGCAGCTTCAGTCAGTCAAGGGAGTGCTTCTTTTGCAGATGTTCTTCATCAAGTGGAAAATAAAGTGAGTTTTTCGCAGCATGCTATCGAACGTATGCAAAGCCGTAATCTTGATTTTAGTGAGCAAGATCTTGGCAAATTGGATGTTGCCGTTGAGAAAATGGCACAAAAAGGAGCGAAAGAATCGCTGATTTATCTGCATGATATTGCCTTAGTTGTCAGTGTGACCAATAAAACTGTGATTACCGCCATAGATGGGGCCAGTGCTAAAGAAAATATATTTACAAATATTGATAGTGCAGCAATACTTTGAAGCTGGACCTTCGGGAGGCTGTGGCCGTGGATTGACAGAAACGGCCTGCTGCATAGGATGAAGGGAAGAATGATTTATTATGATGCGTTCACTATTTTCTGGCGTTTCCGGACTCAAAAGTCATCAGACGCGTATGGATGTTATTGGTAATAATATTGCTAATGTTAACACGACAGGGTTTAAGTCAAGTCGGGTCACTTTTGTGGATACGCTTGCACAGACTCTGTCTGGTGCTTCAGCCCCGACGGATACGACTGGCGGCACCAATCCAAAACAAATCGGGTTGGGAACTGGAATTGGTAGCATTGATACGCTGTTTACCAATGGAAGTGTACAATCTACGGGAAATAATACAGATCTTTGTCTTTCAGGTTCGGGGCTGTTTGTGGTAAAGGACACAACGGGGACCTATTATACACGCAATGGCGCGTTTTTGACGGATGCAGATGGCAATCTTGTTACGTCAAGTGGCGGTCTTTTTGTACAGGGATGGATGGCTTCGGGCACCGGGGACAGCCGAACTATAAGTTCTACAGGATCCACGACTAATATTACTGGGTTATTGGCTGGAAAACCAATCGCTGCCTCTGCTACAACTAAAATTACGATTAATAATAATTTGAGTTCAGCTACAGCAACTGCTGGTACAGCTGTTACAACTGCCAATGTTTATGACAGCGAGGGTAATGAGCATATTATTACTTTAACTTATACGAAAACGGCTGCCAATACATGGTCAGTTACAGCGGCTTCTTCAGATAGTACGTGTACGCCAACGTTGGGAACAACAACTATAAAATTTACATCAGATGGTGCATATGATTCATCTAATAGTACTATTGGTACATTGTCTTTGGCATTGACAAACGGTGCCACCACACCTCAGACCGTAACTTTAAGCCCTTCTAGCACTGCTTTTACTCAGTATTCTGGAGAAAGTACGGTTACGTCTTCTGCAGATGGTTACACAGACGGTACACTGAAGAGTATATCTATTGACTCCAAAGGTATTATTACAGGAACATACACGAATGGAGTTAATCAAGAAGAGGCGCAAATCGCTATTGCGTCGTTTAATAATCCGTCAGGATTGACAAAGTCTGGATCGAGTCTTTATTCTATGTCGAATAATTCGGGTGATCCAAATGTAAAAACAGCAACGGCATTGGGATGTACGTTGACGCCGTCGGCATTGGAAATGTCGAATGTTGATCTGGCCAATGAGTTCAGCGATATGATTGTCACCCAGCGCGGCTTTCAGTCGAATTCGAAGATTATTACGGTTGCAGATGAAATGCTGGAAACGCTGGTTAATATGAAACGGTAAGTTTTTGTTTTAAGTTTTTGTAAAAAATAGGATGGAAGGGAGGGACGAATTCGTCCCTCTGCCATCTTGTAAAGGGATGGGGATTGTTTTATGATAAAGCTCACGAAATTCAATTCGGAGGCAAATAAAAAAAGGGAATTTGTTCTGAATGCCGAAATAATAGAAACAATTGAGGAAACGCCGGATACGGTTGTGACGTTGGTCAATGGCAAGAAACTGATTGTAGATGAGCCGATGGATGAAGTGGTGCGCCGCGTGATGATGTACCGCCGGGCTTTGCATAAATTTTAATTGGGAAACAACTGGGCGGAAGCCCATTGCGATAAATACATGGAGGAGTGATCAACATGGCTGACGAAGAAAAGGCGGCAGCAGCAACACCGGCGACAGAACCAAAGAAGAAATCTCCGATGGTCATGATTGCCGTCCTGGTCCTGGTCGGGCTGGTTCTGGCGGGTGGTATTTCATATTTTGTGACCACAAAGCTTATGTCCGGGAACATTTCAGACAGCAGCGAGTCGCCGCATCATGATCCGGGTGTCTTTGTCAAGCTGGGGGATGCCAAGGAAGGTATTATTGTGAATGTAGGCGGCGTTAGGGGCGGCCGGTTTTTGAAGGTTGGCATTGTTATGGAGATGAATCCGGGCAAGAAAGATAATATTAAAGATGGCAAGCTGAATCCGCTGGCGGAAACGAAGATCCTCGATACGACGTTGCAGATTTTGCGCTCGGAACAAATGGAAGATTTCGAGGCATCCAAGCAGGATGCACTGAAGGCCAAGCTTAAGGATGAGGTAAATCGGGTTTTGGGGCAGGGGTCTGTTTACGATGTGTATATTACCAGTTTTGTCCTGCAGTAGCGGGATGGATGACATAGGATCGGGAAGGAGGATGAAGATTGGGTGAAGACGTACTCTCACAGTCCGAGATAGATAAGCTGTTGTCGGCGCTGTCTACCGGCGCGGTTTCGGCGGAAGAAGTCAGGGCGGATGAAGCGCTGAAGAAAGTTAAGACCTACGATTTTAAGCGCCCGGATAAGTTTTCCAAGGATCAGATCCGAACGCTTTATATGCTGCATGAGAATTTTGCCCGACTACTGAATACTTATTTATCGACCAACCTTCGTACCTTGGTGAATGTAGAGGTGGCCTCGGTTGAGCAGCTCACCTATCAGGAATTTGTCCAGTCATTGTCGAATCCAAGTGTCATCGGCGTACTGGCTGTCCCGCCGCTCAAGGGCAATGTGATCATGGAGATCAATACCAGCATATCATTTGCGATCATTGACCGGGTTTTTGGCGGAAAGGGCGAGAATACTATCAAACCTCGCGTATTGACGGAGATTGAAGAAGCGGTCATGCGGCGGACGTTGGGCAAGGCCATGGAGCATTTTCAGGAGGCCTGGTCCAATGTGGTACATATGAAGCCGACGCTGGAAGCGATTGAATCGAATCCGGCGTTCACGCAGATTGTGCCGCCGAGCGATATGGTGGTCATTATTACTTTAAAAATTACGGTCGGCGATGTAGAAGGTTTTATGAATGTCTGCATTCCTTATCTGGTTTTGGAGCCGATCATGTCCAAGCTGACGACTACTTTCTGGGTGGCGGCTTCGGTAGCGAAGGAGGATCATCCGGAACAGGTTGAAATATTACAGAAAAAAATTGCGAAAACGAGAATTTCGCTTATTGTTGAATTGGGATCGATTCATATTTCGATCCGGGAATTTTTAACGCTGGGCTTTGGCGATGTTTTGCAGCTTGATACCAAAGTAAAAGATGAGTTGAAATGTATCATCGGGCAGAGGCCCAAGTTTTATTGCCGGCCAGGTACTTATGGCAAACGAGCTGCCGTACAGATCACGCGGATAGCTCCGGAAGGAGATGAAGATACTGATGAGTGACGAGGCAATTTCGCAGGAAGAGATTGATGCGTTGTTAAATGGCGGTACTCTGGGCAATCCGGTGCCGGCGGAACCTGCAGCAGCAAGCACTGCACCGGCAGAGGGCGCGGCGGCTTTGTATCCGCTGTCGGAGATGGAGCGGGACGCGCTGGGAGAAATCGGTAATATATCCATGGGGAGCGCTGCGACGACGCTGTCGGTTTTGCTGGGGCACAAGGTGTCCATTACGACGCCGGCGGTTTCCGTTGATACGATGCATGCAATCAAGGATCATTACCCGATGCCGTATCTGATCGTGGAGGTCGGTTATACGGTCGGGATTGACGGCAATAATATTTTAGCGATTCAGGCGCAGGATGCGTCGATTATCGCCGATTTGATGATGGGCGGTGACGGTACAAATCCGCCGGCGGATTTGAATGAGATTCACATGAGCGCCGTAGGCGAAGCGATGAACCAGATGATGGGCACCGTTTCTACTTCGCTGTCGACGATGTTTAACAAAAAAATTGATATTTCCCCTCCTAAGGTCAGTTTGATTGATCTCAGTACGGAAGAACATGTGACCGATATTGTGGGGCAGGACGATCCGGTAGTGCGGATTTCTTTCCGCATGGAAGTGGATGGTTTGATTGACAGTGAGATCATGCAGATTTTGCCGGTCAAGATTGCCAAGGAGATGGTCAGCAGTCTGATGAACAGCGGATCGGCAGAAGAAGCGGCATCGGCTCCGGCTCCGCAGCCGGCGGCCATGTCCGCGCCGCAGCCCATGCCACAGCCGGCCATGTCGGCCCCGCAGCCAATGCCGCAGCAGCCGATGATGGCAGCGCCGGCACAACAGCCGATGATGGCGGCTCCGGTCGCTGACTATGGACCGCAGAGCCGCGTGGCGGCAAATGTGCCGGTTCAGCCGGCGCAGTTTGCGCCGCTTTCTACGACGCCGGTAGCTGTCAATGATGCGAATATCGGGCTGATTCTCGATGTTCCCCTGCAGGTTACGGTGGAACTGGGGCGGACGAAGAAGTCCATTAAGGATATTCTGGAGCTTTCCAATGGTTCCATCGTGGAGTTGGATAAGCTGGCGGGTGAACCGGTCGATATTCACGTGAATGGCAAATTGCTGGCCAAGGGTGAAGTCGTGGTTATTGATGAGAATTTTGGCGTGCGCATTACCGATATCGTGAGTCCGATGGAGCGAGCGCAAAAACTTCAATAGTTTGCGCCCCCCTGCCTATTGAGAAATCCATGGGGTTCATATATAATGAGTACAAACAGGCGTTTTCTATCAGTTGAATAAAGAAACGAGGAGAGATGAACATGGCAGTTAGAGTATTGGTCGTTGATGATGCGGCATTTATGAGAATGATGGTTAAGGACATTCTGTCAAAGAACGGCTATGAGGTAGTCGGTGAGGCTGAGAACGGGATGAAGGCTCTGGAAAAGTATCAGGAGCTGAAGCCGGATATTACGACGATGGATATCACGATGCCGGAAATGGATGGTATCAGTGCAGTCAAAGAAATCAAAAAGGTAGATCCGAACGCGAAGATCGTTATGTGCAGCGCTATGGGTCAGCAGGCTATGGTTATTGAAGCAATTCAGGCTGGTGCACGTGACTTTATTGTTAAGCCGTTCCAGGCAGATCGTGTGCTTGAAGCTGTACGCAAAGCGGTTGGCTGATGACACGCAGACGTTTTTTTTTGACTGGAGCCGCTTGCCTGCTCGTCTTGGCGATTGCGGCGCCGGTTTTGGCTGCGGATCCGGGGAGCGGCGGTTATTTATCCGGCTATGAGAACACCGATCCCCGCCCGTCCCAGCTTTCCTGGTGGTCAACGCTGGCTTATTTGGTGAGTTTGTTTGCCGTTTTTGCTTTTGTGGTTGTTATGGCTTATTTTGCCTCAAAATTTCTGAGTGGTCATTTTGCGAAGGCAGCTGCGGGCAGCGGCGGGCGAATTTTGGCGAATCTGGCTTTGGGGCCAAACCGCTCTGTTTGTGTCGTCGAACTGGCAGAACGGATTTTTATGCTCGGAGTGACGGAGCATTCGATTACGCTGCTGCGGGAGGTCACGGATGCCGATGAAATTGAACGGCTGCATTGCCGGGCGTTGGGAAATGCGGAGACGGATGCGCTGTTTTCTACGCAGATGGGCTCTTTAGAGCAGTTGGCACGGCGGATTCCGTCGCTGTTCAAGGATGGTTCATATCGTAGATGAAAAGGGGTTGTGAGGCGTTGCTTACCAAACGGCGGGCTTTTTTTTCGCTGGGGATTTTGTTTTTTTGTTTGTTGTTTACAAAAGACGTTTGGGCGGCGCCTTTGATACCAAATATCAATATTGGTATTGGTACGGCCGATAATCCGCAGCAGGTGGCATCTACCTTGCAGGTTATGGCGGTCCTGACGATTTTGTCGATCGCGCCGTCTATTTTGATTATGACGACTTCTTTTGTTCGTATCGTGGTTGTCATGGGCTTTTTGCGCAATGCTTTATCGACGCAGAATGTGCCGCCAAATCAGATTGTCATAGCCTTGTCTCTTTTTATGACATTCTATATCATGGCGCCGTATTGGGGGCAGGCTAATGAAAATGGCGTTCAGCCGTATCTAGCCGGACAGATCACGCAGGAGGAGGCGCTGACCAACACGATGGCGCCGTTGCGAGAGTTTATGTTCAAGCAGACACGGGAGTCAGATCTGGCTCTGTTTGTGAATTTATCACAGGCGGAACGGCCGGCTTCTCAGGATGACGTATCGACGATGACGTTGATTCCGGCGTATATCATTAGTGAACTGAAGACAGCCTTTCAGATTGGGTTTATGATCTATATTCCTTTTATTGTCATTGATATGATCGTCGCGAGCACTTTGATGTCTATGGGCATGATGATGCTGCCGCCGGTCATGATTTCACTGCCGTTTAAAATTTTGCTTTTTGTCATGGTTGATGGTTGGCACCTTTTGATTAAGTCGCTCATTGTGAGCTTTAAATAGGAGATGGGACGATGTCGGGCGACGTAGTGATTCAACTGGGGCAGGAGGCGCTGATGATCGTCATGCTGGTTTCAGCGCCGATGCTGGGACTGGGTCTTCTGGTTGGTCTTATGGTGAGCGTTTTCCAGGCGACGACTTCGATTCAGGAGCAGACATTGGCATTTATTCCAAAAATCCTGGCGGTTTTTGTAGCAATTCTGATTTTTGGCCCCTGGATGCTCCGGATTATGGTGGAATACGTGACAAGGATTATGGTCAATCTGCCATTGTATATTGGTTAGTTGAGAGGCTGATACCTTGGATCTTTTTGATTTGTTACAAAACCATGCCGCTGTTTTTTTGTTATTGTTGACAAGGGTGAGCGGTATTTTTATGCTGGCACCTTTCTTCGGCAGTCTCAATATTCCCGTTTATATGCGTGCGGGCACAGCATTGGCAATTTCCGTGGTCCTGTTTCCTGTGGTGGATCAGACAGCTCTTATCAAGGCGCCGGAAACAGTGTTGGTTTATGCTCTGGCTGTGCTGACAGAACTTTTTGTCGGTTGGCTGATCGGTTTTGTGGCCTATATCTCGTTTTCTGCAATTCATATGGCGGGTAAGATTATGGATATGCAGGTGGGATTTTCTATTGTCAATGTCATGGATCCTACTTCCGGTCAGCAAATTCCGCTCATCGGGAGTTTTCTTTATAATTTGGGACTTATTATTTTTTTGGTTACCAATGGACATCATATGATTATTGCGGCGCTTTTTGAGAGTTTCCGCGTCGTGCCGCTGCTGGGGATGACGGCCAATCCAGATTTAACGATGCTGATCGCGAACTTCACCGGGGGAATCTTTTCGACCGGCATGAAGATTGCGATGCCGGTTACCTTTGCCATTCTTTTGACGAATGTAGCTCTGGGAGTACTGGCGCGCACCATGCCGCAACTGAATATTTTTGTGGTGGGCGTTCCAATGCAGATTATTGTCGGGGTTTTTGTTTTGTCGATTTTAGTGCCTTTTTATATTATATTTTTGGATGTGCTGTTTAATGAAATGTATGGAAACATATCCCTGGCCCTTAAACTCATCCAATAGGTATTTTGTTTTTGACCTGCAGCTTTTTGCCGGGGAAAAAACAGAGGATCCAACTTCCAAACGGAAAACGGATGCGCGCGATAAAGGACAGGTTGCCCGCAGTCAGGAGATGAACGCCGCGTTTGTGCTCTTGTCCGGATTCTGGGCGCTGAAGGTTTTTGGCGGCGCGGCTTATGAGAATATCGTCAACTATACGGTGTATATTTTCAGCCATTTGGACCAGGGCGCCGATACCGAGTCGATCATGCATATCTTTTTGGGTATGCTGCTGATTTTGGCAAAAACTGCTTTACCGGTTATGCTGGTCATTATGTGTGTAGGCCTGATCGTTAATATTTTTCAGACAGGGCTGCATTTTAGTACTGAGCCGATTGGATTTAAACTGGATAACCTGAACCCCATTAATGGATTTGGCCGTTTGTTTTCGAAACGGGCGCTGGTGGAACTGGTAAAATCGGTTGTCAAAATTATCATTATTGGGTTTTTTATTATACAATATTTGAAAAGTGAAATTCTCCAGATGCCGAAGCTCATGTATATGGACTTGTCAGCTAGCTTATCGCAGATTTCCCAGGTAATTTTTGCGCTGGCCTTTCAGATCTGCGCCGTTATTTTTGTGATGGCTATTTTGGATTATGCTTATCAGAAATGGCAGCATAATGAAGGGCTGAAGATGAGCAAGGATGAAGTTAAGGAAGAGTTCAAACAGCAGGAAGGCGACCCGCAGATCAAAAGCAAGATCAAGCAGAAGCAGCGTCAGATGGCGATGCAGCGCATGATGAAGGAAGTTCCCAAGGCGGATGTGATCGTGACAAACCCAACGCATTTTGCCGTGGCCCTGCAGTATAAAAAAGGCATGGCGGCGCCGCTGGTAGTAGCTAAGGGACAGGATCTGGTGGCGCAGAAAATCAAGGAGGTCGCGCGTGCGGCCGGCGTCGCCATCGTGGAAAATCGTCCGTTGGCGCGTACGTTGTATGCATCGGTGGAGATTGGCGATATCGTTCCGCAGGCGCTGTATAAATCGGTAGCGGAAGTATTGGCGTATGTCTATCGGTTGAAACGCCGGCGGTTTGCATAAATTTTTTTTAAGGAGCACAAAGTATGGCTGAAAAAGGAGTATCGTCTGCGGCAGGCGGATTTATACAAAAGTATAGCGATGTGTTCATTGCCGTGGCGATTATTACCATTGTTATTATGATGATTATTCCGCTGCCGACAATGCTGCTGGATCTTTTGTTATGTCTGAATATTACGCTGGCATTGGTTGTCGTGATGGTTGCCATTTATAATGTCGAGGCATTGGACTTTTCGGTATTCCCGTCTTTACTGCTGCTCACGACGTTGTTTCGGCTGGCACTGAACGTTTCTTCTACCCGTTTGATTTTGTTGGAAGGGTATGCCGGCGAAGTGATCACGGCATTTGGCAACTTTGTTGTCGGCGGCAACGCAGTGGTCGGTTTTATCGTTTTCTGTATTTTGGTTGTCATTCAATTTATTGTTATTACCCGAGGGGCGGAACGTGTGGCGGAGGTTTCCGCCCGTTTTACGTTGGATGCTATGCCGGGTAAACAGATGTCAATTGATGCGGACCTCAATCAGGGGGCGATCACCGATGCTGAAGCGCGGCGGCGGCGGGAAAAAATTCAGAGAGAAGCGGATTTTTACGGTGCTATGGACGGCGCATCCAAGTTTGTCAAGGGCGATGCGGTAGCCGCTATTATCATTATCATCATTAATATTACCGGCGGGTTTGTCATCGGCATGGTACAGCGGAATCTGACGGTGCTGCAGTCGCTGCAGAATTACACGCTGCTGACCGTTGGTGAGGGACTGGTCAATCAGATCCCGGCGCTGATGATTTCGACGGCAACAGGTCTTATTGTTACCCGGGCGGCGTCCGAGTCTGATCTGGGGCACGATCTGGTTTCCCAGATATTTCGTAATCCACGGATTTTTTTCATTACCAGTGGTGTGCTGTTGTTTTTTGCAATTGTTCCGGGGCTGCCGGGCATTCCTTTCTTCTGTTTATCGCTGCTTTCGGGTTTTGTCGGATATAACCTGAAGAAGACGGCGCAGGCCGCCGAAGAAGCGGTTACGGATGAGAAGCAGGACAAGCAGAAGGAAGAAATTACCAAGCCGGAGAATATTATTTCGCTGCTGCAGGTAGATCCGATGGAACTGGAAATAGGTTATAGTTTGATTCCGCTGGTGGATACCGGACAAGGCGGCGATCTTCTGGAGCGAATCGTGATGATTCGGCGTCAGTGCGCCTTGGAATTGGGGTTGGTCGTACCAACCATCCGTATCCGGGATAATATTCAAATAAAACCTAATGCATATATTATAAAATTAAAAGGAATTGAAATAGCAAAGGGCGAATTATTACTTGATCACTTTTTAGCAATGAATTCCGGAACGGTTTTTGAGGAGATGCAGGGAATTGAAACGACGGAACCTGCTTTTGGGCTGCCGGCCCTCTGGATTACGGAGGAGCAGCGCGAGCAGGCGGAACTCAATGGCTATACGGTGGTCGATGCGGTTTCGGTGTTGGCGACGCATTTGACGGAAGTCATCAAGTCGCATGCCGATGAAATTTTGGGACGGCAGGAGACGCAGAATCTCATTGATAATCTTAAGAAAACGAATCAGTCGCTGGTGGATGAGGTGATTCCGGATCTTATGAATGTAGGTGAGGTGCAAAAGGTTCTTGCGAATCTGCTGCGCGAACGGGTTTCAATCCGTGATATGGGGACGATTCTTGAGGTTTTGGCCGATTATTCGCGGGCAACCAAGGATACGGAAGTGCTGACGGAATATGTGCGGCATGCATTAGCGCGGCAGATCACGCAGCAGAATATCCAGAATAATTTGCTGCCGTGCATCACGCTGGACCCGGCCATTGAGAACCGGATTGGCGGCGCTGTGCAGCGGACGGATCGCGGTTCGTATGTGAGCCTTGACCCGGATACGATGCAGAAGCTGCTGGCTGCTTTGCAGACAGAGCTGGCCAAACTGACAAATATGGGCTATCAGCCGATTGTGCTTACGAGTCCCGCAGTAAGGCTGTATTTCCGGAAGCTGGTGGAGCGTTCGATTCAGGGGATTATTGTTTTGTCCCATGCAGAGATTGAGCAAAGTGTGGAGATCCAAATTCTTGGGGTGGTGAAGATATAATTGCGTATTAAAGTGTTTAAAGCTGCCGACCTGAAAGAGGCCATGGCTATGGTAAAGGATGAGCTCGGACGCGATGCGGTTATCTTGCATACAAAGCGGTATCGTAAAGGCGGGCTTTTAGGCTTTAAGAGTAAGGAAATCGTTGAGGTTACGGCAGCGGTGGACGATACGCCGCGCCGGCCGCGCGTCAAGCTGCCGAAAAGCGTAAAACCGGCGGCAGCCGTACTGCCAACGCCGTCGGTGCGTCCACCGGCGGTGCTGGCACAGTATAAGACTGCTGGAACTGAGGCGGGCGTTACACTGGCGCAGTCAGCTGATTTGGCGGCGCGGCTCAGCGGGATTCCGGCGGAAGAAACTTTTATTCCGATACAGCCGGTTGCCCCGGCAACATTGGTGCCGCCGATTGCTCCGATATCTGCTGAGATACCGGCAGCTGCGGCAGCGCCGATGGCTCCGCCCCGCGTGATTCGGGCAGAGCAGCCGGCACCGCTGGAACCGGCTGCAGCCGAGCATCGGCAGGCGCAGGATACGGAAAAAATTCAGGCGTTGGAGCAGGAATTGGTTCAGATGAAGGCGATGCTGGAACAGGTTATCAGCCAAAAGCAGGAGGACCCGGAGACCGTGACCCTGCAGGATACGATGCAGGAGCAGGAAATCAGTGAAGCAGTGCTGCAGGATATGATCCGCAATATGCCGGCCGGTGATATTCTGTCGGAAACCGGTTCGGAGCGGGCCTTTAAGGCGTTAAGCGACTATCTCCACGATGCGCTGAAAATGTCGGATGGCATTATCCTGAAGGATGGGCGGCCGAAAATTGTAGCGCTGATCGGGACGACCGGCGTCGGTAAAACAACCACGTTGGCGAAGATTGCGGCAAAGTTCGTTTTGGAGCGCGGCGTCAGCGCGGCGCTGATTACGGCCGATACGTATCGTATTTCTGCGGTGGATCAGCTGAAGACGTATTCGGATATTATTGGTTTGCCATTGGAGATCGTTTATTCACCGGCTGAGCTTAAGACAGCCATCCGTAAGTTTCGCAATAAGCAGCTGATTTTGATCGATACGGCCGGGCGCAGTCAGAGAAATGATTATCAGATGCAGGAACTGCAGGAATTTCTTGAGGCGGAACCGGAAATTGAGAAACATTTGGTTCTGAGCGCGACGACGAAAAGTCGGGATGCTTTGAATATTCTGGAGCGGTTTTCGGTCTGTAAGCCGGACCGGGTCTTGTTTACCAAAACAGATGAGACAACAAGTCTGGGTTTTATTGTTAATCTTTTGTTCGATAAACGGATTACGCTCTCCTATCTGACGAACGGACAGAGTGTTCCTGATGATATAGCGCCGGCCAGTTCCGAGATATTGGCAAAACTCTTATTGAGGTAAAACAGGATGGAAGATCAGGCAGCAAGGCTCAGACAGCTCGTTGGGGATACTAAAACTGAATACTGCTCCGTTCCCCGGATGCCGTTTGCCGCGGATTCAAAAGCTGCCGGGGTGCCGGCCGCGGCGCGAACGATTGCCGTCACGAGCGGTAAGGGCGGCGTTGGCAAGACAAATTTGACGGTAAATCTGGCAATTGCGCTGGGGATGGCGGGCAAACGCGTTCTGGTCATAGATGCCGATCTGGGCATGGCCAACGTGGATGTTGTGCTGGGTACTGTATCAAAATATAATTTGCTGCATTTGCTGCAGGAACAGGTTTCTTTGGATGAGGTTCTGATCCGCGGCCCTTACGGAGTGAACTATATATCGGGTGGTTCCGGTATTGAGCGGGCAGGCGAGTTTTCTCCGGAGGAACGGGTGCGGCTTTTAAATAAATTATCGGAATGCGAGCACTTGGCGGATATTATTCTGGTGGATACCGGCGCCGGGTTGGGGAAAAATGTCATGGATTTTATTCTCGCCGCCGATGAAGTGCTGTTGCTGACGACGCCGGAACCGACGGCTCTGACGGATGCATACGCGGTCATGAAGGCATACAGCCTTTATGCCGCGAATAAGAATATGCGTCTGGTGGTTAATCGTGTTTACGATGAGCCGGAGAGTCAGGATGTGGTGACCAAACTGCGGCGGACGGCAGAACGTTTTTTGCAGATGCCGTTGACCTGTTTGGGATACATTTATGAAGACCGCAACGTGATGAATGCGGTCAAACGGCAGACGCCGCTTTTGATTTCTTATCCGGATACCATTGCCGCTCGGTGTATACAAGCGATTGCCAACAATCTTTTATATGGCGGGCAGCATACGGTGAAACGCGGCTGGCGGAATTTCCTGCGGCGGTTTCTCGACTTTTCGGGGTGAATGGCAGGAATATTGATACCTACAGGATGGGGGAATATGGCTGATGCCAGAGCTCATAAAGGCAGACGCTGTCTTAAAAATCGGACAGCGGATTGAGTTTTTTTTAGATGATGATGATGAAAAATACACGAGCCGGATTGAGGACATGACGCCGACGGAACTTGTTGTGGCTATGCCCGTGGATAAAAAGCGGCGGCCGGTGCTGCCGCGTTCTGGACAGCGGCTGTATGGACTGGCTCTCGGGGATCAGTGCCGGTATCAGTTTTTTTCGGTTTTTCATGACAAGGCGATGCAGCAGGTTCCGGTTTGGATGATTCAGAAGCCGGCTATGGTGGAACGAAAACAGAATCGCGCGTTTGTCCGGGTCCGGGTGAATTTGCTGGCGCAGGTTCAGGTAATGAATCAGACCGGAGGGTTTTCTCCGCCAACGGAAATTCGGGTGATTGATATCAGCGGCAATGGCTTGGCTTTTGCCTTCCCTGAGCCAGTAGTCGTAGGGGGTCAGGTTGCCATTGAAATTCATAATGTACCAGAAGTGGGAACCTTGCGGGCGATGGGGCGGGTGATGCGATGTACAGTCGTTGAGACGTCTAAAGGCAAAGTGCATCAGGTTGGCGCCCAGCTGCTGACGCTGACACCAGCGGTGCGAAATCGGCTGGTTCACTATATTTTTGATGTGCAGCGGCGTGCTTTAGCGAAGGGAATAGAAATGGACGAGGTGTAAAAATGATTCGTGTATTAGTGGCGGAAGATTCTGCGTTTATGCGAAAAGTATTGTCCGATTTATTTAAAGCGCATCCGGATTTTGAGCTGGTGGATACAGCAATGAACGGCAAGGAAGCGGTGGAGAAAACGGTCCGGCTGAAACCGGATCTAGTGACGATGGATGTTAATATGCCGGTCATGGATGGTTTACAAGCATTGGAAATTATTATGCAGGATTGTCCGGTACCGGTTGTTATGTTCAGCAGCCTGACACGGGAAGGAGCCGAGGCTACCATCAAGGCACTGAGTTTGGGAGCAGTGGATTTTATTAGCAAGACGGGTGGGGCAATTTCCCGGATTGATACAATTGAATCGGAAATTATTGAAAAATGTCGGATTGCGGCGGGGGCGAATGTGCGGCAGCGACCGTCGGCCGTTCCGCCGGCGGCGCCGGCTCCGCCAATCATGCGGCGGATTGAATGGCCGCAGCGAAAATCGCTGCCGTCGTATACGGCACCGCCTTTGACTCCGCGCACGCCGCCGGTGAGCCGGACCATTTCACCATCGGACGGCAGCAGCGTCAGACGCGGCAGCAAATTGGTAGTCCTGGGGACTTCGACGGGTGGGCCCAAGGCATTACAGACGGTGATTGCCCGCTTACCCCGGTCGCTGCCGTGCGGCGTGCTGGTTGTTCAGCATATGCCGCCGGGGTTTACAAAATCTTTAGCGGAAAGACTCAATGAAATCTCCGAAATTTCCGTGAAAGAAGCGGAAAATCATGATATTATAGAGGCAGGGCATGTGTATATTGCTCCGGGAAATTATCACATGGTCGTGGAACGCAGCGGATACGGACGCGAGATCCTGTTGAATCAGGATCCGCCGCTGGGCACGCTGCGGCCGGCCGCCGATGTTCTTTTCAAATCGGCGGCGCGTTTCGGACCGGATGTTGTGTCGGTTATTTTAACCGGCATGGGAAGTGATGGCGCCGCTGGTATGCAGCAGATTAAGCAGGCGGGCGGATATGTCATTGCCGAGGCGGAATCAACAGCAGTGGTGTATGGAATGCCGCGTGCGGTTGTGGAGCTGGGAATTGCGGATGAAGTTCTTCCTTTGCCGGCGATTGCCAATGCCATTGTAAGTGCTGTAAGAAAATAGGAAGAAAATAGGGGGAATAGAAATGGACACGAATCAGTACATGGAAATGTTTTTGGAAGAATCACGTGAACATTTGCAATCGCTGAATGACGGCCTGCTGGGCTTGGAGAGCAATCCGGAGGATCTGTCGATTCTGAACGAAATCTTCCGTAATGCTCATACAATCAAGGGTATGTCAGCCACGATGGGATATACCAAGATTGCTGAACTTACGCATGATATGGAGAATGTACTGGATCTTCTGCGCAAAGAACAGCTGAAGGTCACTGAGGATATTGTCGATGTGCTTTTTAAATGCGTGGATTCGTTGGAGCAGATGATTGAGAGTGTTGGCGGCGGCGGAGCGGAAGACATTGTTGATGTTTCTGAATTTGCTGCCAAGCTGAATTTGATTGCTAACGGCGGTACATTGCCGGCGGCAGCGGCTGCTTCGGCAGCGCCGGTTGCAGCGGCTGCATCTGCGCCAGCAGCGCCAGTCAGCAAGGCGATGGCTTTGACGGATACGGACCGGAACGTGATTCAGGAAGCAAAGAACAGCGGTCTCAGGGTCTACCATATAACGGTAACGCTTACGGATACTTGCCTTTTAAAGTCGGCACGTTCCTATATGGTCATGAATGCGCTGGATGAACTCGGCGATGTCATTAAATCGGTGCCGCCGGCTGAGGATTTGGAACAGGAAAAGTTTGATCATTCTTTCGAATTGATTATTGTTACTGATGCTGAGGGAAAAGCCTTGGAGGATGCGATTTTATCGATTTCCGAGATTGCCAAGGTTACGGTTGTTAATCTTGATGATGAAAAGGCTGCGCCCACGCCAGCAGTTTCGGAAGCTAAAGCGGCAGCTCCGGTTTCCACGGCAGCAGCTCCGGCTCCGGAAGCTAAAGCGGCCGTCGTTTCGGCGTCGAAAAAAACATTGGTGGGCAGTGCCGATAAGAAATTGAAGAGCGGGCAGTCGGTCCGGGTAGATATTGAGAAGCTTGACTCGCTGCTGAATCTGGTGGGCGAGCTGGTTATTAACAAAGTTCGTCTGGAACAAATCGGCATCACGCATCGTCTTACCGAACTGACGGAGACGTTGGAGCAGATGGATCGCGTCACGACAGATTTGCAGTCGGTCGTTATGAAGGTTCGTATGGTTCCGGTCGGACAGGTATTTAACCGTTTCCCGCGCATGGTGCGTGATTTGGCCAAGGAACTGAATAAGGAAATCAATCTGACGATTGAAGGCGAGGAGACCGAACTCGATCGTACCGTTATTGACGAGATCGGCGACCCGTTGATGCATTTGTTGCGTAATTCGCTGGATCACGGCGTTGAACATCCGGATGACCGTGAAGCCAAGGGGAAGCCGCGTACCGGCGAGGTCGGGCTGATTGCCCGGCATGAGGGCAATAATGTTGTTATCATGGTTACCGATGACGGCAAGGGTATTGATGCCGATGTGATTCGTAAAAAGGCAGTGGAAAAGGCTATTATCACGCAGGAAGAAGCTGATAATCTCAATGATGCCGAAGCGGTTCGGTTGGTGTTCCTGCCTGGCTTCTCAACGGCAGAAGTGATTACAGATGTATCCGGACGCGGTGTCGGCATGGATGTTGTCCGCAGTAAGATCGAAGCTCTTGGCGGTCATGTGGACGTAGAAACGAAAATTGATGAAGGCAGTATCTTCAAAATTAAATTACCGCTGACGCTGGCGATTATTCAGGCATTGCTGGTCAAGGTACAGGAAGAGATGTATGCAATTCCGCTGGGTTCGATTGACAGTACAATCAATATTACGCCGGATAATATCAAGACGGTGCAGAATAAAGAAGTAATCGTTTTGCGGGGGCAGATTATCCCTATCATTCGGTTGGGACGTCTCTTGAATGTGCCGCAATCTGCTGATAAGAAAAATGAAGATATTTTTGTGGTTGTGGTTCATTTGGGTGACCGCAAGGCCGGCATTGTGGTTGATAATCTGATCGGGCAGCAGGAAATTGTTATTAAGACTCTGGGCAAGCTTCTGGCCGGTTTGAAAGTTATTTCGGGAGCAACCGTTCTGGGCGATGGACGTGTAGCGCTGATTCTTGATGTCAGTGCGTTGATGTAAGAAGAGGGGGGAAGCTAAGATGGCAAAAGCAGATAAGAAAAATATAATTGAAGGGGACATTCAGGTAGTTGCTTTCAAGCTCCGCAAGGAAGAATATGGTTTCAATATCCTGCATGTCCAGGAAATCAAAGGGCTGACAGATATTACCCGCGTTCCTTTTGCTTCGGATTTTATCAAAGGCGTCATCAATCTTCGCGGCAGCGTTTTGCCTGTTATTGATCTTAAAAAGCGGCTGGGCCTGCAGGAAACGGAATATACGGAAAATACCCGTATCGTTATTGTAAAAGTGGATGAGGTATCGGTTGGGATGATTGTAGATGCGGTTACCGAAGTTATTACTCTCAACGGCGCGCATGTGGATACAACAAAAGCGGTGGATAATGAAGGCAGCCGATTTATCACCGGCATTGGCAAACTGAATGACCGGCTGATTATCATGTTGGATCTTGGTGCTATTGTCGGGCTGCAGGATGATGCTAAATAATTTAAGGGGGGAGGTGCTGTGATGTCTGATGATGTTTTGGAGTTGTCGCCGGCGCAGCTGGATGCACTCAGGGAAATAGGCAATGTCGGTGCGGGAAATTCGGCGACAGCGCTTTCTCAGATCATCAATCGCCGCATTGAAATGAATGTGCCGGAGGTCTCAATTGTTCCTCTGGGCGATGTGCCGGATCTGGTCGGTGGTCCGGACGCGATGGTCGTTGGCGTTTTTCTTCGGGTATATGGTGAGGCGCCCAGTAATATTTTGTTTATTTTGCCGCAGGACAGTGCGTTTTATTTGGTGGATACACTGATGGGAAAACACCATGGTGATACGCGTACGCTGGATTTTATGGATGAATCGGCGCTGATGGAAATTGGCAATATTTTGGCGGGGGCGTATCTGAACGCCCTGTTCAACTTTACCAAGCTGACGCTGCTGCCTTCTATACCGGCGCTGGCGATGGATATGGCGGGAGCAATCCTGAGTGTGGTGTTGATTCAGCTGGGGCAGATGGGGGATCATGCTCTGGTGATTGAAACGGAATTTTTAGCTGAAGAGGACGGCATTAAGGGTCATTTCTTCCTTGTCCCCGATCCGGGTTCTTTAGAAACGATTTTGTCGGCGGTGGGAGTTGAGTGATATGCCAGAACTGATTCGGGTGGGAATGGCCGATTATAAAGTCAGCCGCGGACCAGCGACAATTATAAGTTATGGACTTGGCTCCTGCATTGGTATATCCATGTATGATCCTCAGGCGAAAGTTGGCGGGCTGCTGCATATCATGCTGCCGGACAGCAAACAATCGCGGGCCAGTGAAAATCCGGCGAAGTTTGCCGATACCGGTCTGCCGCTGATGCTCAGCGATTTGCTGCAGCTGGGGGCTTCACGCAGCCGTCTGGTGGCTAAGATGGCCGGCGGCGCGCAGATGTTTGCGTTTGCGAATGCTACGGATATCATGCGGGTAGGCCTTAGAAATGCCGAGGCGGCAAAAAAGATTCTGCAGGAATTGAAAATCCGCCTGGTGGCGGAAGATACCGGCGGTACGTATGGCCGTACGGTACAGATTGATCTGGAAACCGGGATCTATCGGGTAAAAACGATTGATAAAGGCGAGAAGGAATTATAGTGAATAATGAACTGTTTTTCAACATCAGAATATCGCTGGCCGCGGCGGCAGTTGCTGCCTTGGTTGTTGTTTTCGCGGGATTCCAGGTGGGAGCTCGTTATGAAACCATGCTTTTTCGCGCGCTTGCCGGCTGTGCGCTTGTCGGCGGGCTGGTATTTTTACTGTCTTTTTGCTTGGAGTGGTTTTATCGAGGGCATCATAAAGAGGCGGCGCATCAAGAATGGATTAGTCAGGATGAATCTGTTACTGAAGGCGTTGATGCTGTCGATGATGATGTGACTGGGGAGACGGCCGGAACCGCAGCCGGCATGGAAGCGGGCTCATTGGCGGCAGACAGTTCGGAGGAGGCAGCGTTTAAACCGTTAGCGGATGGGGTAAAACATATGGTGCCACCGCAGGAATGATACCTGGATAACGATGCAGCGGAGAGGGGGAAATCGTATCTATGGCAACAGCAGATAGCAATCAGGATATGGCTTCTCTTTGGAATGCTTATCAGATAAACCATGATAAGGCGCTGCGCGATCAGATTGTCGAGCATTATTTGACGCTGGTGAATATTATCGCCGGGCGGCTGGCGATCAGTCTGCCGTCGCATGTCGACCGGGATGATCTTATCAGCAGCGGTTATTTCGGTCTTTTGGATGCGATCGAACGGTTCGATTATCGCAGGGGAAATAAGTTCGAAACTTATGCCGGCGTGCGGATCCGCGGCGCTATGCTGGATTATTTGCGTTCGAAGGACTGGATTCCGGTGTCGCTTAGACAGAAAATCCGTAAATATGAACAGACGGTCAGTCAGCTCGAGAGCAAGCTGGGGAGAACGGCCTCTGATGAGGAAATTGCCGCAGCGCTTGGTATCATGGTTCCTGAACTTCAGACTTTAGTGGGCCAGCTGAATGTGGCTACGGTGATTCCCTTGGAAGAATACATACGCGCAGAGTCTGTGGATGACGGGCTGATAGATCCTTCGGCAAGTATTGAGTTTCGCGAATTGCAGGATACTTTGGCCAGTGCCATTGACCGGCTGCCGGAGCGAGAAAAAAAAGTAGTTTCGTTGTATTATTATGAAGAACTTACCTTGCGCGAGATCAGCCTGATCCTGCATTTGTCAGAAGCGCGGATTTGCCAGCTTCATACGAAGGCCGTGTTTCGCCTTCGCGGTTATTTGTCCCGGGTTAAATCGAGTCTGATATAGCAGTTGCGGATAAGGCGGCTTGAGGAGGATGCATATCATGGAGGATGAAAAGAAGGTTTCTACGGTTGGCAGTGAAGAGGCCGGTTATTTATTCCAATTTAAAGAAGATGGTGTTTTCTTAACCGTGTATCCTTCCGGAGACAGCGGTCTTCTGTTTGAGTTGTCTGATATGCGGCAGATTCTCAAAGAATATGGTGTCTTGGATTATGACATTGAGCTGTTGGCCCGGACCGTGCGGGAAGCCGCCGGCACACCGCAGAAGTTGGCGGATCATTTTGAGGCGTCGGTTACTTCAGAACTGGCCTTGCCGGACGGCGTGAAAGCTGAGGGAGAGCTGCCTGATAAGCGGGAGTTTGCAACGTTTAAAGTGGATGTCAGCAAGGATCGCCTGACGGCAGCCATTCACTTTGATGTTAAGGCCAATACCAAACCACCGACGGAAGAGATGGTCTTATCGGCTTTGCAGGCCAAGCATGTGGTATTTGGCATTGATCAGGAGGCAATCCAGCGCTGCGTTCCGGAGATGACTGATTTTATTGCGGCAAAGGGAACGCCGCCGGTCAAGGGAGAAGACGCGCAAATTGTCCGGAAGTTTAATTTAGGTGATAAAGGCCGGCCGGTAAAAAATAAATTTGATCAGGTCGATTATAAAAATCTCAAGCTGTTTCATTTGGTGAAGAAGGGCGAATTGTTGGTGGAACGTATTCCCCACACTTTGGGAACGCCTGGCACCGATGTGCATGGAGATGAGGTGCCGGCAAAACCGGGTAAGCCAAAACCGCTTCCCGTAGGCAAGAATACAGCGGCGGATGGGGAGAATCGGCTCATTGCGACAATGGAAGGACAAATTGTCGATAATGGCAGTCGTATCAATATTGATCCGCAGCTCTCGATTTCGGGGGATGTCGGCGTTTCAACCGGGAATATCAATTTTACCGGCGCAGTGCAGATTAGCGGCAGCGTGCAGGCGGGATTTACCGTAAAGGCAATCGGCGATGTTGAGATCAAAGGGATGGTCAGCGGCGCGACGATCGAAGCTGCGAATGTTTATGTTTCCGGCGGTATACAGGGCATGAACCGCGGGAAAATCAAGGCGCAGAAAGATGTGCGGGCTAGCTTTGCAGAAAATGCCGATATTGAAGCCGGCGGCAATATTTATATTACCGATGTCTCGCTGCATTCGGAATTGCGCGCGGGGAAAATGGTTATTGTCGAAGGGAAGCGCGGCTTGGTGACGGGCGGTTTTCTGGCGGCGGGGGAAGAGGTTCGGGCCAAGGTAATTGGTAACCAAATGAATGTGTCGACGAAAATTACCGTCGGCGTGAACCCGATGCTGCAGCAGAAATATCAGGAGACCTGTCGGGAATATGCCGAGGCAAAAAAGAAGTTGTCGCAGTTGACCAAGGCCTTGAATACGCTGGGGAAGATTGACATGTCGAAGCTGCCGCCGAATCGGCTGGAGCAGATTAGTGCGATGACGCGTTCCCAGTTTCCGCTGGCCGGTTTGATTGAGCGCAATGAGACTGCAATCCGTAAAATGGAAGCTGAGATGGATGCGATGAAGAAAGGTCGGGTACGGGTTGGCGAGGTGATGTATCCGGGCGTCAAGCTGACTATAAATTCTGTGATGAAGAATGTGCAGACGGAAGAAAAACATTGCACGCTTTATGTTGAAGAGGACTTTGTTAAGACAGGCCCTTATTGATGGCAAAAGGAAGGGTGCGGCAATATGGCGATGGATCTGAGTCCGATGAATTTGCAGATTATAGTGCCGAAGGCGACTGAGGTCAGTCAGGTGCAGCATAATATTAATCAGCAGGCTGTGGTACAGCAGGATTTTGAAATGGTTCGGGGACAGGCGGATGCGCGGCTGAAGATGAAGCAGGTGCGGTCGCGGGATGGGCTGGAAGATGGAAAAATCAAAAGCGATCCGGATGGCCGGAGAAAGAATGGCGGCGCCGGCGGCGGTCAACACCGCAGCGGACAGCAGCCGGAAGATGCACCGGAAAAAGCAGCTGATCGTATGGCCGTGGACACGTTTCGCGGGCATAATATTGATATCAAGCTCTGACAGCAGGAGACGGAGAAATGACAACAGAAGTTTTAGGTTTTTTTATTATCATAGGGGCTTTGATTGTAGTATTGCTGCGCTATCAGCGACAGCGGGGGGCCGATGCGGAGGAAATGGAAACTGCAGCGGAAAAACTGCGGTATGAGCTGGAGCGTTCGGCAGATGCAATTATTTCCCGTATGGGGGGACATATCGATCATCTGGAAAAACTGATTGCTGAAGCAGATGAGCGGTCCGCTTTATTGGATCGTCAGTTGGCAGAACTGCGTGAGGCGGCCGAGCTGAATGACAGCGAACGAACCGATGCAGATGAATTTAGCACGTTGCTTTCGGCATCGATTGCCGCTGGGCAGAATACACTGGATGAGACAGCGGGATCGGCTTATAGTCCATCGGTGCCTGTCTCGCCGGTAAGGATGCCGGCTCCGGTGGATACGCAGGAGGCACCGCCGGTTTATGCGCCCAGTATGGCAGAGCCGCCCGCAGAATCGGCGGTAACGGAGACCCGGCCGGCGCATTCGGCCCGGGCTGAAGAAGCGCTGCGGCACCGTAAGGTATCCCCGGCGATGCAAGCCAGAAAACTGCTGGCGCAGGGCTACTCTACCACGGAGATTGCCCGGAATGTTCATCTGGGGCGCGGGGCAATCGAATTGATTCGTCAGATGGAAAATAATCAGCAAAATTAGTTGATCGGGCAATCGTGATGCAGCGGTTGCTTTTTTGCTTTTAGAAAAACATTGACAGATGGGCAACGGCTCTGTATAATATATTTTGTGGTTGACGGGGCATGGCTCAGTTTGGTAGAGCACCTGGCTTGGGACCAGGGGGTCGCAGGTTCGAATCCTGCTGCTCCGACCATTATGAATAAAGTTGGCGAATCGTATTCCGCGAAAATGCAGGAGCGAAGCGTCATTTTTTATAAGGTTTATATACGAGCGCCTGTAGCTCAGTTGGATAGAGCAACGGCCTTCTAAGCCGTGGGTCGCGCGTTCGAATCGCGCCAGACGCACCAGAGAAATAAAGGCTTTAGCCATTTATACATAACAGGCCGTGGGGCGTTAGGTGCAATATAGGTGCAATATCAATAAAATGATATTGCACCTATATTATTTTAGACACTTATATGGTCTGTTTGTTAAACTTTTGAAAAGGTTACATGAAAATATTATCTGGACTTTTTGTATGTTATAGGATCGTTCAAATTTGGCGTGTGTTGCGTTTTTACTCTGTACCTATAGATTCCCATTAACTGTTTTGTAATCATCATGTAGCATGTATTCCAGAGCAATATTAACCCATCCTATATATAAATAAAGCTCCGATAGAAAATAAATTCTATTCGGAGCTTTTTTATTTTTACTTTTTTGGATGTGGGAAAGGAATTATTTTACAGGTCATCCGGCTGGCGCTTCTTCTGCGTGCTTTTCCTGGTTTAGAAGTGAGACTTCATATTCGCATTGATGTAATATTCGTTCCTGTCCATCAGGGGATAGCAGCCGAAAATTTTTTATAAGTGTGTGCTCGTCGGTAGTGCATAACTTGGAAGTTGATGAAACCTCTAATGGAGGCTCATCAACTTTTTTTTGTTTTGCTATTACTGTATGGTCCAGAAGATAATCTATACTAACATTATAAAAGTCAGCTAATTTAATCAACATATCCGGTTTTGGGGACCGCCGGCCATTCTCATAAAAATTATATATCTGCCGACTAATATATAAGGCTTGCGCAACATCGGTCTGACTTAAATCTAATTTTTCCCTCAATTCACGCAATCGTATCATCAAGTGCGTCACCTTTTTTGATGCCACTTTATCCAGTAAGATAACTGTTTAGATAAAAATGGCTACTTTTTTTCATCATTCGCTACATTTCGTTGATCATTTTTTTGTTCCAAGTAATTAAAATATTGCTCTAGCTCTGCTGCTGTTTCTGGATCAGCTGAACTGATTTTTTGTATAAGTCGATTAGATGATGGCTCGGTCATTGGTTGTGGTGGTGTATAATCCAATAAATAATCAATAGTCACATGGAAATAATCGGCTAATTTTTTTAAGGTAAGTGTGTCCGGATCTCTTTTTCCGTTTTCGTATAAACTATAGGCCTGTGGAGTTTTATTAATATAGTCTGCAATTTCTTTTTGAGAAACGCCTTTTTGCTCACGCAAACTACGTAATCGTATCATAATACCACATCCTCTCATGTCAAAATTATACCATTCTTATTATATCAACAATCAGTTGAAAAAAACTATAAGTTCAACAAATAATCGATAAATCACTTGACATCAACAAAGAGTTGAGATAATATAATATTAAAATCAACAAAGAGTTGAGATGAAAACAAGGAGTTGATAAAATGAGAGAATGGTTGAAAAAAATTCGCATAGCAAAAGCAATGTCGCAGACAGAAGTTGCAGCAGCATCGTTGATTTCAGTGCAATTTTATAATTATATCGAAAATGGATCACGGCGGCCGTCGCCAGATGTTGCACACCGAATTGCTGAAGTACTTGGGTTTGGCAGAGCATGGTATCGGTTGTTAGAAACAGAACATAATAATAGAGAAAAAAAGATTAGTTGTTAAGTTGATATGGGTTAAAATCCAAAAAGGCGCTTGAAAAAGCCTTTCTTTTGCGCTTTTTCCAATTCTGCGCGTAATGTCTCATTTTCCAAGCGTAATTTGATGTTATCAGCTTCAAATAGTTTGCAGCGGTCATACCAATTTATCGTATTTGGATGCTGGCGTTCTTCTTCCTTATATTTTCGGTCTGTATCTCTTTTTAGTTTTGCGTTGGCAAATTCATTCAGTTTTTCGGCGACACCGGTAGGTGTTCCAGCATTTAATGCCGCCATTTTATCACATAAAAGTTCATCCTCATCATGGCCAATGCCGGTAATAATAGGGATGTCTGTCTCAGCGATTGCTGTCAATAAAGGCGCTGTATTATAGGCGCAAAGTTCTTCGGGATTGCCGCCGCCACGAACAATGCAGATGCAGGCAAGGCAACACTCGTATTCATTCCATCTCAAAATACCTTCTGTTATAAAATCTGCATCCATGGAACCCTCCATCGAAAAGGCTTCACGGACATTCAGACAATCAAAGCGTTTTTTTGTAGCTGGCTTTAAATGATTAAGGAAATCATGGTATCCGCGACTGCTTGGTGGTGCAATAATGCCAATCATCGAAAATTGATCATCCATCATACGCGCTAGGAGTTTCTTTTTATCTTGGTTGTTAGGTAGCTGTTTTGATAAGGATTGCGCCAAGGTCTGCATTTCGGTGATACGTGAACATGAACCTATGATTTCTGGTGCTGTCATTGCCCAGAGCTGTATGGTACCACTTTTATTATAAAAGTGAATCGTGCCGGTAATACGCACACGCTTATTTAGTAACTCCGCAGCATCGGCGATAAGCGTATCTTTTATTTTGATTTGTAAAGGCTGACGATATTTATGCTCATCAACTAACGTGAGCAAGGAAAAGTTACAGTCCGAAAAATCATGCAGCTCAATAATATCACCTTCAACGGTATAGCAATAATTCGGTAAATTGATACCCTTGGCAAATACATTGAAGAAATCATGCAATGGTAACGGGGTAGAAACTTGATTCAGCCGTTCATATTCTGCTGGTTCTATCCATTCCTTAAATAGATGGAAGTCAAGTTCATCCGGGATATACCAATATTTTTCATTCTTATTCCAGTGGGCACCTAGTTCTTTAACCTTTATACGATCATCATAGGAAGCTTGTAGCTTAATCATATAAGCACCTCCTTATAATTTATGTGATTTAGGGTTGTCAGTACGACCAACAAGATAATCTATGCTGACATCAAAATGTTCAGCAAGATTATAGATAACTTCAATAGAGGGGATAACCTTTCCGTATTCGTAGTTTTGATAAATTCGTTCTGATACATTAGCTGCGTCGGCAGCTTGTTTTTGGGTGATTTTAAAGGTTTTGCGAAATTGTTGTAAATTACTAGATAATTTCATGTGTCAATCCTCCAAAATAAATTATTGACACGTATAATAATTCGTGCTAATATAACCGTAACACGAATTATTATACGTGTTAAGATCAAGAAGGGAGTGAGGTGAAGTGAAAAGTAAAACGAGATTACAAACGGCCCGTGAAAAGTCTGGCAAGACACAAGTACAGGTCGCGAAGGAAGCACATTTAAATGTTCGCGTCTATCAAAATTATGAGTATGATGCGAATGAGCCAGCAATCCGAACGGCAATTCGGATTGCTGATGTGCTTAACATTAAAGATTTACGAATTTTGTGGGATGGCAACCCCGCAAGATAAAAAAATGACCCGACGGCAATCGGGTAAACGATAGTTTTATTATAGCACGGGATGATTGCCGGGGAAAGATGTCCATTATGGACATCGTGTTTCATGAATATAAAAATCAGTAATATTGGGGGACCTGGCTATGGCGAAGCAACGGAGAAATTATGAGGGCACTGTTTATTACGATAAGCTACAACGTTCTTATCGGGTATTTATCACAACACCGGATGGAAAACGATTTTCAAGAAGATTTGAAACCCGCGCTGCTGCTGTAGAATGGCAAACTGAGCAGCGGCATCAGCTTCAGGAAGGTACGTATGTTGCAGCCAGCGATTTAACTGTTGGAGAATGGAGTATCCAATGGTTAAAAACATACAAAAAAAATGCCGTCCGGCAACGGACCTTTGAACGATATGCAGAACTGGCTAAACATTTACAATTAATTAGTCGGTATCGTATACAGGAATTAACATCTTTGCAGGTTCAAAAATTGTATCAAGAACTTTTGCAATCCCTGTCTGCATCGACGGTCTATAAAGTTCATAAAATTCTCATGGCGATGTTTAAAAAAGCAGTTCAAATTGAACTTCTGGCACGCAATATTATGCTAACTGTTGAGCCGCCAAAACCCATAAAAAAAGAGATCTCAATATTTTCTGCAAAAGAAATTCACCTGATTTTAGCTACTATACAACGCGAACCTCGTTTGCATAGATATTATCCTATCGTTTTACTAGCTTCAACGACAGGCATGCGCCTTGGAGAGCTTCTTGCTCTAAAATGGGAAAATATCAATGAGCAAGATAACAGCTTATATATACAGTATTCAATTCAACAGTCTCTATCCGTAGGGATTTTTCTGGAGCAACCAAAAACCAAAGCGTCGCAGCGGAAAATACAAATTCCATGTGAAGTTATGGCAGTGTTAATAGAATTAAAACAGCATCGGTTAACTGATGATCCATATGATCTATGTTTTCATACCCGGACCGGGAAGCCAATAGCGCCACGCTCGTTTGAACGTTTTTGGAAAGCCCTTTTTACAAAATATGATTTAGGGTTAGAGTATAAAAATTTTCATTGTTTGCGGCATACACATGCTACCGAACTTCTTGCGGCGGGTATTCCATTATCTGATGTTGCAAAGCGGCTCGGCCATAGTAAACAATCACACACCTTGGAATTATATGCACATGCAATGCCACGGCAGGAGACAGCTATTAATAAAGTTATTGAAAATCTTTATAGCTTGAAAAAAGGAAGTGAAAAATAATGCAGCTTTATGCCAAAGATTTTGCACAACGCACCGGATATCCATTGGGAACAATTAAACGGCTATGCCGGACAGGCCAATTACCATACATGCCAGTTGGGCGAAAATATCTGATGGATGAAGATGAATGCAAGACAAAGCTTCAACTGCTTAAAACGCATTTCCCAGAACATCCGGTGCAGCCAGATCATAATGTTCCTCAATTTTCTTCAAGTGTCCGACCACATCGTCAGTGTAATAAAAAAGTTTTAACGCATTCAAATTATACGGATGAGCTCACTAAACTAATAAGAAAATAAGCAAAAAACACAGATCCTATCTCGAAATAGTAAGCTGTGTTTGACCCTGAGATTGCAGATAAGGGAGGGGAAAAATGATTTCCGAAGTGCAAATTCGATGTATGTACGAAAAAGCATGTGATCGCTATGTGGGGTATGTCACATCAACGAACAGTGACACGGATGTTCTTTCAGAGATATTGGATCATGCGGTTATGCTCGGAAATATCTTGGGAATAGAGTATAACTTCACCTATCAAAAAGTTAATACCACAATTATGAAAGAAAGAAAAGCATGGAATAATCCCTTTAGTAATGAGAGAGGGTGATTAATACGAAAATAAGCAAAAAAAAGCAGCCCCTACCGCGAAATAGTCAGCTGCTTTTTAACACACGGGAAACCATGAATGGCCTCCGGTTATTATTCAAAATACCACAAATCAGTACATAAATCAAGTAAATCCTTATCGTTTTGATTGTTTGGCTATTTTGCCATTAAAAATGAAAGAAGTGAATGCGGTGATTGCTTATGGATGATACCGTGGAAAGTTTGCATAAAGAACTGGATCAATTAATCAAAGAAAATGAAATGCTACGAGATATGCTTGGTAAAAGTGATATTTCTAGTACTGGTATGATTATTGATGATTTCCAGTGTGATATGAATAAATGTCAGCAAAAACTTGTAAAAAATCTGTCTGCTTATCGCGCTTCTGCAGATGAGCAAGAGCAGCTTCGGCAATTAATCGAGTATCTTCAGTCAGCGATTAATGAGCTGAAAAAGTTTATGCTGGAAGGATAGGATCAGATGACTTTTGGAGAGAAAATTCATTTTTTAAGAAAAAGAAAGAGTTTGAGTCAACTCGAATTAAGTCGGTTGCTTGGTATTCATCGTAATACGATCCGTGATTGGGAAAATTACGATGTTCGGCCAACTTCCAATATGGTTTATACGATTCTGGCAGATTATTTTCAGCTACCCGTCGGATATTTCAAGTCTGATTTACCGCTTTATCCCTATATTATGGCTGAGCTGAACAATCTGGCAGAAAGGATTACTGAATTAGAAAAAATTTTACAAAATGAAAAGAAAGCAGATGACAATTATGAACATTTTATCAATTAATAATCAAAAAGGCGGCGTCGGTAAAACGACCGTCAGCGTTAATATGGCAATTACCTTTGCTCAAGCGGGTTATCGGGTGCTTGTCGTAGATAATGATAAGCAGGGGAATGCTACCACCTTTTTCGGCGTAAAAATTTTGGATGACACTATGACATTGGCTGATCTGTATACAGATGACAACATGACAGTTGCCGATGTAGTACAGCATACGCATTATGAGCATTTGGATATTCTGCCAAGTGATCTTAATTTGAAGGCTGCCGAATTGGCTTTACCACAGCCAGATGTTGCATGGCAAACGATTTTACGGCAAAAGCTTATGGTGACTGATTATGATATCTGCCTGATTGATAATCCACCGGATGCATCTGCTTTAGTAATGAATTCATTGACCTGCTGCAATACTGCATTGGTCATTGTTGGGCCGGATGAATTCTCCATTAACGGCGTCAAAACTATTCGAAAATTAATGGATGCTGCGGCAGCTTATAACCCTGCCTTACATGGGATGGCTATTTTTAACAAATATAAGCCTGCCGGCGGGGTGGCACAGAGTCTTTATGCACAGCGTATTCAAGAGATTATGCCAGTTTTACCCGTCAGTTTGCGTAATAGCAATCCCGGACGTCATGATCGTATTAATTTTGTAGAACGGGCTATGAATGATGGGAAGGCTGTTTTTGAAGTATCCCCAGGTTGTGGGTTTGCTCGTGACTTTGTGAATGTAATGAACGCATTAATGGAAGGATAATTTATGTGTTCATTGTGAACACGGAAGGAGTGATCATATGGCAAAGGTGAAATTTAACATGGAAAATATCGGCAGTTTTGCGGCTGGTAAGATAAAACCCAGCGCCGTTCAGCCGAATAGAATCGTTATGATGAGTGTGTACGATCTGACACCGAATCCAAAAAATACTCGGGCTTTACGAGATATTCAAAATTTAGCGGAAGAAATCGAATTGGTGGGCGGCGTACAGCAGCCCCTGATCGTTCAGCAGGAAAATGGAAAAAATATGCTTTATGCGGGGCACTGCCGTCGTGCCGCCGTGATCTATCTTTTGGAACAGAAAAAAAGCACCATTATTACCAGTCCCTTGGTTCCAGTCATTGTTCATGATTTTTTGGCTGAAAATCCAAATAAAAATATTTTGGATGCGTCGGATGCGGAGACATTAGCTTTGATGACGACCAATCGCGGCGGAAGAAAAACGGTTACACCATTTGAAGATTTAGAAGAAATTGACCGCCTTGAAACGGTTCATCGTAAAATCTTTGATGCTGCTGTTGCAGCAGGGCAGGAATCCGGACGTTTTCGTACTTATTTTGCCAATAAGATGGGATTATCTGAAACGGTCCTGCAACGGATACAATCGCTGCATAAGCTGGCGGATGAGATTCGGCCAGCTGTAGAGCATGGGACTTTAAATCTTACGGCTGCCGCTGAATTAACTGGTCTTTCGAGTGACTTACAGGTACGAATTTTTACTCGTCTGCAGCAGCTGGGTGATTATACCGTCCGGGCGATTAAGACCGTCAAACATGACATATCTGACGCAGCATTAGCCCCTAAACCGGATATAGAGTCATCTGAAATTGTGGCTTCCGAGACAGAAGCAACGAATATAGCTGGTCCAGATCCTGTAAAAACTCAAACTATACCTGACAAAGAAGTAGTGCTTCCGCCAGTTAAGACGGAATCAGAAGCGCCCAGTAAAGAAGTAAATCATAAAAATATTAATTCTCATCCTGTTGTAGTAGATGAGGAGGATATAGAAGCTTGTTCTTGTCAAGATTCGAATGAAAAAAAGGCTTCACCTCTTGAGAATGTCACTAAAAGTGATATTTCAGAACCGACCAATGAGCCTATATCTTTCTTACCTTTTGACACGCAGGCCATCCAGACAACAATTTCAGAGTTAAAGCGATTTATTCAAGCGCAAGAGCAACAATCAGAACGCGATGATCTTCATGCAACAAAATATCATGCGATAGCCGAATATGCCAGGAAATTACTGGTTTATGCGGAACGCGATTTGATGGAAAGAGAATCATGATAGATATGATAGCACGCGGGATAACTTTGATTATTGCTACATTGCCAAAAATTCTGAGGATGTATAAATGCTTAAAGAACTAACGTTATACGAAGAAGTAAATTAGGGATGGATAACAATGGAAAAAGTTTTTGTTTGCGATAAAAATACGGATATTGCTTTACTTTTTTCTGGATTAATCTTCGAATCAGAAGGTCAAAATTTAGGAGGTCGCTTAATGAAACGTATATTTATCAGCCATCCGTTGGCGGGGAACGAAGCAGCTAATCGTGAAGATGCTGCGGGTATTGTGCAGCGGTTATCTGCGGCCGATGAAGATCTTTTGTTTATCAATCCTTTAGATCTTTTTCAGTCATTGTCTACGAGTACGCCGGAATATATTATTTTGGCACGTTGCATGGCGGAGATTGAATCATGTGATTGGGTGGTGCAGTGTCCAGGATGGGAAGCCAGTCGAGGCTGCGTTGCGGAAGCGGCGTTTGCAAAATTGCGTAAAATCAAGTTGGTTTCTCTATTAGAATTTATCAAGATGTATCAGGGGCCGGATAGAGAAATGGTGCTTGAAAGTTGGGGATTATGAATCTAAAGTTTAATGAAAAAGTTTTGGCCGGAGTTGCTGTTTTGCTTTTTGTCACTGTTTTAGAAAACATAGGGGTATTTGTATATCCTTATGGTCTTTTAGGAGCGGGGATTGCAATAACGCTTTTTTTCCTAGAACCATAAAATGATTTTTTTTATGCAATAGATAAGTATATTTGGAATAACAGCAGCACCAATGGATACTGGAAAGAGAATGATTATAACAATTAAAGTAGCCTCAATGGTGTTTGAAGAAAAATCTCCCTCGTATATCGTATAGATGCACATAATTATTATGTAGAGGCTCCAGATACAGAGTATTCCTTTGCTGGTTGAACAGAATATTCCTTTTGAGTTATAAGGTGATTGTTCTTTAACATTTGTATCTGATATATTTGTATCTAATTGCCATTTTTTAACATTTAAACAAAATTGACGTTTTTCTTCTTTTGTAAATTCTTTTGACGTTACCAGGTACGAATACGCTTTTTTAATTGTCTTTTCGGGTGAGTCGACATCGTTAGGGGTAATGTTGTATCGAGAGGCAAGTCCATATTTAATTGATTTCATAGTTTCAGTATCTATCGAAAGCGATTCTAGAACATGGAAAATGAATATCTGCATAAGTTCGGTATTAGCATCTATTATTCGTTTTGCACGGCGATGTGAAAAAATATACGGCCATAGTCGTAATAGGATGCCAGATATGAGCAAGGGGATAATCGTTTGTGTTATGTTGGTATTTTTTATTATTTCTGAGAATTGATTCATTTTTTAGCTCCTTAAATGTTTAAAATTTGCTTGTTATAAAAATTATATCATAAATGTGAGGAAGCGTAATTTGATGGAAAGATGTGATGTATCGGCGCCGGTACGAAAAAAGGTCAATAGTATTCATCATCAGTATAATTTCGATTTTATCTTTTACTGAAAGCGGCGGAATCACGGTGAAAAAAATTGTTGCTAAGTGTGTTTGTGTTTTCTTGATTTTTGGAGTATTTATGGCGTGCAGCGCAGCGGCTGCGGATCTGCCGGTTACTTCTCCATTCGGTTGGCGGAGTGATCCGTATAACGGCGAATGGAAATTTCATGCTGGTGTTGATTTGGGGTATGACTACGGCGCCGGTATTCCGGCGCTATGGGATGGTGTAGTCGTCTTGGCGGGAGATAGTCAGGATGGATATGGTAACCAAGTGCTGCTGTATCATCCGGCAATCGACGTATATACGCGCTATGCGCATTGCTCAGCGCTATACGTTACAGC
>DCFR01000009.1:46259-48771 GCA_002319815.1 Megamonas sp. UBA1799 | reverse complement strand
TGTCTTAATTTATGATACCATTATATTAGGTTCACATAATCGGGATGAGCAAGAATCTCTGAAAGAGACGAGTAGTATTTTACGAACGCTTCAGGATGGCTGGACTGCATGTGCTGAAGATTTGAGTCGCCTAAGTAAATTGGAGTGTTTGGTGCTATAGATAGATTTAAGAGCTGGACGGTTTCGGCGTCAATAGCTCCGATGATGGTTGCCCTCATGACGCTGCCATCTTTTCCTAAAAATTACTTTTTTCCGTATTTCGCGCGCATTTTTACTTTGAAAGCCTCAATAGAAGCCAATGCTTTAGAGGGTAATGAATTTTTCGGGTCGTCGATTTCCAATAAATACTAATGGTACAAGTTGCATAATCTTTTTCTGAGTTAGTACAAAATAAATTGGCTAAACGCTCTGGTAGAGGTCTTACATCTAACGTCTGAATCGGGGTATCAAAATTTTCGAAGAGCCATGACGTTCCATATATGCAATCGATATTTACATCACAATATATAGGATTTTGTAAAAAAAGTTTTTGATAATTCGTAAGTTTCTTTGGAGATCAATCTATGCAAAAAAAATGCAACATTATAACCATATAGGCACTGATATTAAATTTTCTATAGGGTTATAATGGGATATCCTGATCGGAAAAAGAGGAATCAGTTTCTTGTTTTAGTGATGATTCCTTTTCTAACGTATCCTCTAAGTATTGGTCTATAAATTGAGAATATTCGGATCTCCCGAAACTCCTTTGCCGATCTCATAGTAGCTAATGGTTCTTTGCGTAACGTCAATCTGTTTAGCAAGATCACTTTGTGTCATGTTATGTTGTTCACGTAAAGATTTTAACGCTTCCGCAAATGTCATAATGTATCACTTCTAATAAATAGATTATATCAAGATCTTTATATAAAAACAAATCAAATGCATTATAATACATAATCGATATATAAATAATCTAAATGTATAATATATATTTAGATGTAATAAAAAAGCATTTTTCTGAGTGTTTTTTATACTTTAGTAAAATGAAGGAAGAATACACCATGTCATGGATGGGGCTGGTTTAAAAAAATGAATTTATCGGCGCGTTCATATGACCGTATCATAAAAGTATCGCACACTGTTGCGGATTTGGATCAATCAGGAGATATTCAGGACCGTCATATAGCCGAAGCAATCCAGTTGCGCAACGATGTTAGGCTTGATACCCTGTAAGAAACGATCCTGGCAGCAGCCTGTTTGAATCGGCTAAAGGACATTATATTTACTTCAAAATTCCGGTTATCGCTGCGAAATAAAATATAGTTTGTCTATTTGCAAAATTAAATTAATAAAAAACTTGCAAAATTTTAAAAATATGGGATAATAGCCTTAGAAGAAAAAACTATGTATACGGGAATTACGAGAAATCTTGGTGTCATTGGCGATTCAATTCTTCATGCTTTGTCACCAGTAATTCATAATCTGGCATTGTCAGCAGCAAATCTTGATTATGTGTACATTGTGCAATGCAGGTAAAAGTCAATTGCTGACTGAGGCAGTAAACGGTTCACGAAGTTTGAATTTTCGTGGCTTTAATGTAACGCTTCCTCATCAAACCAATATTCTGTCGTTACTGGACACCCTGGATAAAGATGCGCAGGCGATTGGCGCCGTCAATACCGTTGTGAATACTAATGGTTAATTAAAAGGCTTTAATACTGGCATGTTTTTGCCGCCCTACAAAGAACATTAGCCCGACAACAACAAATGCAGAAAAAATAATGAAGCAGGTGAGATGGTATGCCACAACAGGATGATGCCTTTCGTACCCTGGCTGATAATGTTTTATCCGGTATACGTCAATATGAACGGTTGGTAGTACCAACCGTTACCGATGCGCCGATCGTATCGCTGGTTAATCAATTGATTAATGAAGCGATCGAAAGCGATGCCAGCGATATCCATATTGAACCGGTAAATCAGCTGATTCGCATTCGTCTGCGCATTGACGGCGAACTATCGGAGTGGCATCAACCGCTGCCGGCGCAAATGCAGGCTGTACTGATTTCCCGCATAAAGATCATGAGCCAGCTTAATACTACGGAACATCGGCTGCCGCAGGATGGCCGCATCTCCTATCCCTACCATGACCATAATGTGGATATACGCGTATCAACGATGCCAGTGATGGGAGGAGAGAAACTTGTCCTCCGTTTGCTCAATGGTTCGCAGCAACTCAAAGCTATCGCCGAGCTCGACCTTTCAGCGCCGAATGAAACGTTGTTTCGCCGCTGGTCTCATATGCCCTATGGACTGATTGCCAGCTGCGGTCCGGTCAATTCGGGTAAAACCACTTCCTTGTATGCGGCATTAAATGAATTAAATTCCATTCATAAAAATATCGTTACCATTGAAGACCCCATAGAATACTCCTTAAGCGGCGTAAATCAGATACAGGTCAATACAAAAATGGAACTGACATTTGCCGCTGGACTGCGTTCCATATTGCGCCAGGATCCGGACATCATCA
>DCFR01000009.1:0-46000 GCA_002319815.1 Megamonas sp. UBA1799 | reverse complement strand
ACATCATCATGGTGGGGGAGATCCGAGATGAAGAAACCGCCGAGATTGCCATTCGCGCTGCCTTGACAGGACGTCTTTTATTCACTACTTTACATACCGGAGATGCTGTTGGCTCGATTTTTCGTCTGCTGGATATGGGGATCATGCCGTATCTTCTTTCGGCTGCGCTGATTGGCATTGTAGCGCAGCGGCTGGTCCGGCGGCTGTGCCCGCAATGCCGGGAACTTTATACAGTGGAATCTTCCTCACCGGAGGCCGTCTTGTTGGGTCGGCATTTTTATCCGGGGATACAGCTATACCATGCCCGCGGCTGCGAAATATGTCATCATACCGGCTATCGAGGCCGTCTGGCCATTCATGAACTATTGCCGGTGTCCGACACCCTGCGCGCCGCAATTCTGCAGCGTCAGGATCTGCCAACGTTTCGAAAATTAACAGCAGCGACTGGCATGACCTCATTGCTGGACGATGGTATTGAAAAATCAATTGCAGGGCTGACAACGATTCAGGAAGTCCGGAGGACAATTTATGGCGAATTTTAATATAGAATATTGGCCGAAAATTCTGCAATATGCAATTGAAAAAGGTGCTTCGGATATTCATTTATCACCGCAGCAAGTTGTTTTTTTCCGTATACAAGGCGAATTGCAGCCGATAAATCAGTGGGTCCCGGAAGAATCAGCCATAAAACAGTTTTTTGATCAGATCACCAATGAAAAACAGCGAATACAGTTCCAACAAAATCATGATTTAGACTTTGCCTGGACCTATGCAGCGCAGCGTTTTCGGATGAACGCTTTTTACCAGCGGGGCCTTCTTTCTCTGGCCATACGCGTGATCCCGATGCAGATTCCCACGCTGTCGGCGTTGGGCATGCCGGCACTTTTAACCCAACTGCTGGACACGCAGCACGGATTGATTTTGATAACGGGGCGCACCGGCGCCGGCAAATCGACGACGATGGCTTCTTTCATTGATGCGGTTAATCAGCGGCGGGCATTGCATATTATTACACTGGAAGATCCGATTGAATATCTGCATACGTCAGGAAAAAGTCTGATTCAGCAGCGCGAATATAATGCCGACTTTTTTTCTTTTTCTACCGCCCTGCGCAGTGCTTTACGTGAAGATCCGGATATCATTGTGGTGGGAGAATTGCGCGATGCGGAAACGATTGCAGCGGCGCTCAATGCGGCGGAGACCGGTCATTTGGTTTTAGGCAGCCTGCATACGCAAAGCGCCGCCGAGACCGTTTTGAGGCTGGAAAGCTTTTTCCCGGCGGAACAACAAGGACAAATACGAGCGCAGCTGGCCATTGTTTTATCCGCTATTTTTGCCCAACAATTAGTGCCGGCACTGAATGGTGGGCGTGTTTGTGCGGTCGAGGCTATGGCGGCGTCACCGGCGATCCGAAACCTTATTCGAACCGGCAATGTACAGCAAATGAAATCCAGTATCATGTCAGGCGGCAGTGCCGGGATGCAAACAATGGAACAATCAATGAATGCCTTAGCTCGTTTACATCAAATCTCCGCCGAAACGGCACAACGTTATTTCCGTTAAAAAGGAAAGAGGTGGATTCTTGGCAGAGTTTTCTTATACAGCTAAAAATATACAGGGAACAATAGTAAAGGGCCGGATTCAAGCGGCTTCATCTCGTGAAGCCGCGCGTTTTATTACGCAAAAAGGATTGTTTATTGCCGATTTGGCGCTGATCGCTGATTCTGAAAAAAAATTCCGTTGGCATGGCTGGGGCAACCAGACAAAATATGCGGTCGTTTTTTGCCGTGAATTTTCCGTTCTGATTCATGCCGGTTTATCCATTGATGAAAGTTTGAAAATTTTATTGCTTCAGCACAATACTTCAGCGCGGCAAAAAGTACTGCAGCAGATACATCAGCAAATACAAGCTGGCAGCAAACTGGCTGAGGCGCTGCATCATTATCCAGGGATTTTCCCGCCGACCATGGTGGCTTTAATTGCTGCGGGAGAAGCCAGTGGCAATCTGGAGGATATTTTGCAGGCTTTATCGGAATATCTGGAAAAGAACTACGCTGTCAGGGAAAAAATCATTACCATTATGCTGTATCCTTTTTTGCTCTTAAGCGTTGCGGTTGTCGCTGCAGGGTTTATCATATATTTTGTTTTACCGGCGTTTATCAGCTTGTTTGATAACTTACATACAGATTTGCCGCTGCCAACCCGACTGTTGCTGCAATGCAGCTTTTTACTGCAAAACTACGGCGTTGTTCTTCTCGGCACATTGTTATTGCTGGTATATCTCCTGTATCGGCTGTATCAAAAAAGTAAATATCGTCTGCTCATTGATTCCTGGCTGCTGCAATGTCCGGTGTTGGGAAAACTGCTCATTCAAAATGAATTTATCCGCTTTGCCAGTACGTTAGCAATTCTGCTGAACAGCGGCATTGTCATGGACCAGGCAGTCAAAATGCTGCAGGACATTACGCAAAATGCTTATATCCAGCGAATTTTTTTACGCGCGCATGAAGATATACAAAAGGGATACGGCCTGTCGGCGGCGCTGAACAAAAGCCACCTTTTTCCCGCGATGTTGATGGAGTTATTGGCAGCAGGAGAAGCAACCGGCGAGCTAACCGGCGTTTTGCAAAAAATTACGGCTTTTTGCCAATCGGAAAATGATACGGCGATGGAACGGTTAAAAATCATGATTGAACCCATGATGATTTTGATCATCGGTGCCATGATTGGAACTCTTGTCTTTGCAATCGCCTTGCCGATTTTGGATACTATGACCGTTTTATCTTAAACCGGGCAGTCATGCCGAAACTATATGGTACTGCCGGCAAAGGTAATTCTTTATTGGATAATTTGGGAAAATATTCACGTATTATAAGGAGGATGCGGGTATGGCAAGATACAAACAGAATCAGGCCGGTTTTACTTTATTGGAATTACTGATTGTGATGTCTATTATGGGTGTTCTATCCGTCATTGCAATTCCAAAATTCTCAAATACGATGTCTTTGGCACACACTGCGAAAATTCAGGCAGATATGCAGGTGCTCAATTCGTCCATTATGCTTTTTCAGGCGCAAACCGGAAAGTATCCGGAAAACCTTACCAGTGATATGAAAGAATATATTATGGACATTGATCATTTAAAACCTCCGCTGGGAAACTGCTTATTACGGGATGGAACAACGATTGAGATTACGGCTACAGCGTATACTTTATCAGCGGACCGAACGCAGGCCATTTGCCAGTCCCATCCTTTGAGTGACTTTGGCCGTAAGGATTAGGGGGAGAGATGTATGATGCCATCTGGTACGCAAAAATTAACCTGGGGGCTATTCGTCTCGGTAATGCCGTTGTTTTGGGGCGGATTGGGTATTCTATTACCGGTTCTATATGTTTATCATGGATTGTCAGTAGGTTTTTGGGTCGGCGGCTGCCTGTCGGCATTTCTCTTGTTAATTGCCATATTCGATTTTCAATATGGATTGATTTTTGACCGTTTACTGGCGCCGATGCTGCTGATCGGCAGCGGATTCCGGTTTACTTTTCCTCTGTGGGAATGGCCGCAGCCCGGCATGGGTTTGCTATTCGGCGCCGGCATATTATTTCTGCTGCGCTTCCTGAGTCATGGCGGCATAGGGATGGGGGATGTAAAAATGGGCGGTGTTTTAGGCGTCTGGCTGGGAGCTGAAGGGGTTTTTCTGACTTTGATGCTGGCTTTTCTATTAGGAGGATTGTGCGCTGCCTGGCTGCTTTGCCGGCGGTCGCATACCTGGCGGGACCAAATCCCTTTCGGTCCCTTTTTGTCGTTAAGCGCCTGGCTTGTCTATCTGTATGGAAAAACATTCTTAACAGTTTATGGAGAATTATGGCTATGAAAGAAAAAGGGACCAGTTTTATTGAACTCTTGCTACTAATGGCAATGGTAACTGTTTTGTCAGCCGCAGCCATTGCCAAACTGCCATCGCGAGATGCTCTGGTCATTGATGCCGAGGCCGCTTTCTTCGTTTCCAAGCTGCGCTATCTTCAGGAAATCTCCTGTACAACGCAGCGGATGTATATGGAATTTCTTCCTATAGAAGCTGAAAGCGCTGCGTCTTTTAGTGTACAGTCCCATGAATGTTTTATTTTTCAGGGGGCGAAAATCAAGGATCGGCATAAATATCCCCCTCGCATGACAGCTTACGCCGACCGGGCAGATATATTTTTTGGCATGAATGGGACGGTAGCGCCGCTGACCATTGATTTGTTTTTAGGCAACGAGCGCCGTCACATTATCATCGATCGTGTCGGCCGTATCAGAGTAGCGCGTTAAGAAGGAGCTTGTTATGGAAAAAGAACGAGGATTTTTCTTAATAGAAACAATCGCTTTGAGTATGCTTTTATTGTCTATTACTGCGTTCTGCTTCACCTATCAACGGATCGACCAGCAAAGAATCTATACGGAAGCCGCGGTAACCGCCTATTTTTTAGCCCAAGAACAAATTGCTTTGATTGAAATGCAGCCGACGGAAGTGCTGCGTTCCCAAACAAGTTTTCCTTGGCTGGGACGATCTCCCTTGGAATGCAATGGGCAGAAATTTTCTTTGCACTCGATGCTTTCCCCGGAACCAAATAGTGATTCCTTGCGGCGTATTACGGTGACGATTTCCTGGGAGGGTGCACAGAAAAAACATACAAAATCGTATCAGAAGCTGATTGCCTATGATACATAAAAACATCGTTTCAACGCGGGAAAGCGGCTTTAGTTTATTGGAATTGCTCATTACTTTACCGGTTATCGTAGCGCTGCTTTTATCCTGCAGCATGGCATTTCTTTGGGGCATAAAATCTTATGCTGCTATCATGAGCGACTGGGAATTGCAAAATCAGGTGCGCATTCCTATGGAAGCAATCGTGCGCGATCTGGCGTATGCCGAACGTGTCAGACCGTTGGGAAAAAAGCTTTATATTCTTTGCCGCGCTACGAGTGAAACCCCGCAATGGGTCGAATATACGATCACGGCCAGCGAGATGCCGAAAATAACGCGCGATCAGCAGCCTATGACCGGAGAAAGCAGCCTGGGCAATATACGCATTTTGCGGTTTGATTATCGTATTGAAAAAACGCGCACCGTATATTTGGAAATCATGGGAGAAAATCTGCTGACCCGGCATACTTTCCGGCTGGAAACCGCCGTTACTTTACCGAGAGGAACCGATGCTACATGATACGATCTTTTTCCCATCCAGAGGAAACCGGAACCGCCTCCATGCTGGCGTTGATTTTTTTATTGATGCTGCTGTTTTTTAGCACGGCGCTGTTTTATTTTGCACAAAGTGAAGCAAAAACCTATCAACGCTTTGAGCGCGGCATCCTTCTCCAACTAGAAGCGCAAAATAACATTTGGTCGGTCTGCGAGCTTTTGAACCGGAATGAGGATCTGCAGCAACGTTTGACGGCTGCGCCGGAACACATTGAGCTGCTTGGGGAAGATACGGGCAGCGATCGTCAGGGAACTTGCCGTATCTATGGTAAATTACACGGCGATAAAATTATTCTTTTAGCTATCAGCCGTTTGGAAACACAAAGAATGCGTGTCATTGCGCATTTGAAAAAAGTGGGGAATCGCTATGTCATTGACCATTGGGAGCACTAAATGGCTGGATCCGATCCGGGAATTCTTTCAAACGAATCCGGCACATCGTCTTGGTATCTATGTTTCCGGGCAGGAAGTCTGGGTAACGCAGCTGGATCGTAACCCGGTTGGCTGGCAAATAGCCGCGCTCTGTCAGTGTCATTTGTTAGCCGATACAACACAAAATGCTTGGGAAGATATTGCCGAGCAGGTAAAAATGCTCTGCCTCAAAGAAAATTTATCAATAGAAAACGCCACATTTTGTATGCATAGGGAACAAATTTTTTCCTATCAAAAAACATTCCCGGCGATCGGCCACCGGGAAATGCGGGAAGCCGTACATTGGGATCTTGATGCCAATGTACCCTATGCTGAAAATACGTATTGGTTTGATTTTTGCCGTCAAGAATCAGCTGTTTTGTTAGCGGCTTTGCCAAAAGAAACCGGTCAGGAAATTTTACAGGCTTTTCGGAAAGCTGGTTTGTGCCTGCATGGTTTAAGTCTGGAAATGACGGCTGAGGCAGTACGCCCTATTACGGACAGATTGTGTTGGTGTGGGCAGGATTTTTTCTTTGGCCCCCGCATAGAAAAAAACATCTGGACGGAAGCGGCGTATCAATCTTTTATGGCAGCCGCTGCCTCCCTAACGCCGGCTGCGTGCCATATCAATTTTATCCCCGATGCCGACCCGCAAAATCAGTGGAATTGGCGCCGATTAAGCGCAGCGGTTTTCCTGTTAACGGCCGGCGTCTTAAGTTTGTTCTATGGGATTTCCGGCTGGCAGTTGTATCAACTGAATCAGGCGCTGACCGAAGAAACGCAGCAGACTGCCTTACTAAAAACGCAGAAAGAAACGATGGACCGACTCACGGTGCTGCATGAGGAAAAGAATGCGGCGGTAAAAAGGCTCTCGGCCTTGTCCGGCGAACGGATCTCCCCGTATGGCATTTTGGTGCAGCTAGGGCTGGTCAATGTTGACGGCGTGTGTCTTTCTGCCATTGCGTTAAAAGATGACCGTTCACTGCAATTAAAAGGCACAGCGGAAAGCTACGCATTATTGGCGCAGTATATGCAGAATCTGGAAACAGATGCCGAACTCTTTCCCAGCAAACCAATGCTGGTTTTTTCCGGGATCAATGAGCAAAATCAGCTTGTTTTTACGATACAAATGACATTATAAGAAAAAGGAGTGATGACTGCGCCATGAATCGGGGAAAATTATTTTTTATTGGAACCCTGTGGGGTATGCTCCTTATCATCCTGCTCTTTGTTGGCTTTATTGTACCCAGCCAACAGGATAAAATTGTAACTCGCCGCGCTATTCTTAAAGAACAGCAGGCGCAGCGCAGCGAGCTAAAGAAATTCATGGAACGGCACAGCGATTTAAAGGAATATGAAAGCGGATTAGTCCACCAGCTGCAGCAACTTCGCCGCCTGATGCCTGGAGAAATGGACACTACAGATTTTATCCATGATACCGAACGCATGGCCGTACAGACGCAAGTTATCATTCGTGGAGTGCAGCCGCTGCCGCCGCTTGCCGGCGATGGCTATTGTATACAGCATATCCGAATGGATATCAGCGGTAATTATTTTCAATTCATGGATTTTTTATCTGTACTGGAGCAGGGACCACGGTTTGTCCGATTTGTCAGTATATCCATGCACAGTAAGGAACAAGAATCGTTGGAAGGCACACTAGAGTTACTCATTTATGCCTTATCTGCATGAAAACCAGATTAGTTTTTATTAGAAAAGCTTGCATTCTTAAAAGTGATAGCATAAACTTAAAACAATATTTGTAAACGAGGTGTAATTATGGCGAACTTACGTTTTTTAACTGCCGGTGAATCCCATGGACAATGCCTGACGGCGATTGTTGAAGGAATCCCGGCCGGCGTCCGGATTGATTTGGATGAAATGAATGCAGATATGGCAAGAAGGCAGCAGGGCTATGGCCGCGGCGGCCGTATGAAAATTGAAACGGATCAGGTCAATGTTTTATCCGGCGTCCGTTTTGGTGAAACTTTAGGCAGTCCGATTACGTTGCAGGTGCAAAATCATGACTGGAAAAACTGGAAGCAACGCATGGCCGTTTTTGGCGAGCCGGCCGGCGAAGCTGTGACGGCTGCTCGTCCCGGTCATGCGGATTTGATTGGGATACAAAAATATGATCGCAAGGATATCCGTGATATTCTGGAACGAGCCAGCGCGAGAGAAACCGCTACGCGAGTGGCAGTTGGCGCGTTGGCCAAACAGTTTTTAAAAGCCTGTGATATCTCTGTGACCTCAAAAGTAATAAATATTGGCGGTGTGTTTGCTGCAACAGCACCGGATGGTCAGCAGCCGTCGCCGGTCCCAAAGAGCGCCATGAACTGCGGCGATCCGGCGGCAGAAGAACGTATGGAACAGAAAATAACCGCCGCAAAAGCTGTCGGCGATACACTGGGCGGCATTTTTGAAGTGACCGTTCACGGCGCGCCGATAGGCTTAGGCAGCCATATTCAGTGGGATCAGCGTCTGGACGGGCGTCTGGCCGGAGCGATAATGTCAATCCAGGCTATCAAGGGCATAGAAATCGGCGCCGGTTTTTCTTATGCAGCCATGCCGGGCAGTCAGGCGCACGATGAGTTGTTTTATGACGAGCAGCAGAATATCTATCGAAAAACCAATCATGCCGGCGGTTTGGAAGGCGGCATGACGAATGGGGAAGACATTTTGATTCGCGCTGTTATGAAACCGATTCCTACCTTAATGAAACCGCTGCATTCCGTTGACATTGCGTCTAAGACGCCCGTGCTGGCTTCGAAGGAACGCAGCGATGTTTGTGCCGTTCCCGCTGCTTCTGTCGTTGGGGAAGCAATGGCGGCGTTTGTTGTAGCCCAGGCTGTGATTGAGAAATTTGGCGGTGATGCTTTAAGCGACGTTTTACAATTCATTGCCGATTATAAAAGCCGTATACAGGGGGAATAGTATGAAAAATGTTGTGTTGATTGGCTTTATGGGAACCGGTAAAACCAGTACAGGCAAAGCGCTGGCCAGTCGTATCGGCTGTGCTTTTGCCGATGTCGATCAGCGTATTGAACGCGCCGCCGGAATGACGATTAAAGAGATTTTTTCACAAAAAGGCGAAGCATGCTTCCGCCAATACGAAAAAGATGTCGTTCAAGAATTGGCCCGTCATAAAAATTTTGTCATATCAACGGGCGGCGGTACGGTAAAAGATCCGGAAAATCTGGCTTTGCTGCAACAAAACGGTATTATTATCTGTCTGACTGCCAGTCTGGATGCGATCCTGTCCCGAACCGAAAAGCATGGCGTGCGTCCCGTGCTGGACGCACATGATCACGGCGACCGGCGGCAGGCAATTCAGGAGCTGTTAGATAGTCGGCGGGGTATCTACGCCCAGGCCGATTATACGGTTGATACCAGCATGGTGTCGCCGCTGCAAGTCACAACGGATATTGTTTATTATTTAAAACGAGAAGGGATATTGCATGCGTAAAGTCGAAGTGGATCTTAAACCCAGGGGCTATTCAATTCTGATTGATCATGATTTAAAAGCAGCGTTTGGGCAATTTATCCGGCAGGCTGATTTTTCGAACCGTGCGCTGCTGGTGTCGGATACGAACGTCGGAAAATTATATGCTGAACCTGTGGCTGATCTCCTAAAACAAGCCGGCTTATCGCCCGATATCTATATAGTTCCGGCAGGAGAAAGCTCTAAATCCTTGACCGAGGCCGAAAAGCTTTATACCCGAGCCATTGAAGCCGGTTTGGATCGGCATTCCGCAGTGTTTGCTCTGGGAGGCGGCGTGGTCGGCGATCTGGCTGGCTTTATTGCCGCTACCTATATGCGCGGTATTCCTTTGGTTCAGCTGCCGACCAGTTTGTTGGCGCAGGTGGATTCCAGCGTGGGTGGAAAAGTAGCCGTCAATCATCGACTGGGAAAAAATTTAATCGGCGCTTTTTATCAGCCGCAGGGCGTTTTCATTGATTTGGATTTTTTATCCACTCTGCCGAAACGAGAAATTTATACTGGTTTAGGAGAAATTATTAAATATGGCGTTATTTATGACGAGGATTTTTTTACCTTTCTGGAAAATAACGCAGAAGCCGTTCTGGCGTTGGAGCCAGCTGCGACCGCCGCTATCATTGCGCGTTCTTGTATGATTAAGGCAAAAATCGTCGGTCTGGATGAAAAAGAAACCGGGCTGCGCTGCATTTTAAATTTTGGCCATACCATCGGTCATGCTATCGAAAAAGACACGCATTATGTACGGTATAATCACGGCGAAGCAGTTGCCATTGGCATGATTGGCGCGGCGCATATCAGCCGCGACCTGGGCATGATTGACGATGCCGCTGTCCAGCGGTTGATTGCCCTGATCCGGAAGCTGCATCTGCCGACGCAGGCGGAAGGCTGCAGCCTGGATACCATACTGGCGACCATTTTACATGATAAGAAAACCATTAACGGCAAGGTTCATTGGGTATTAATGAATGGTATCGGCCGGGTGACCAGCATGGATCAGGTGCCGGATGCCGTTGTGCGCCGCTGTATAAAGGCCGTCCTCGCAGTGTAAACACAACACAATACCGGACTCTTTCATTGCTGTTCTATTGTTGTTCTATAGTTGGATAAAGACAAGTTTTTCATAAATGCTTGACATCTTACTGTTTTGTGGTAAAATATTAAAGGTAGTCCATGAGAAATGACTCACTAGCTCAACTGGCAGAGCAACTGACTCTTAATCAGTAGGTTCGCGGTTCGATTCCGCGGTGGGTCACCAGAACATTATATGTCTTGCATGACATGTTTTTAGATAACAGGTTGGAGCCTAGCGTCCAGCCTGTTTTTTCATAAAAAGAATCAAGGGGGCAGCGGATATGAGAATCTTGTTGGTAAATGATGATGGCATAGAATCGCGGGGGCTGCAGGATTTGGCTGCGGCGCTTTTGGCGGAACATGAGGTCGTCGTCGCGGCGCCGGCAGTGGAACAAAGCGGCATGGCGCATGCGATTACCGTACATCGCAACATTGAAGTCGAACGGTATGAGCCTTTACTGGCGGCGCATTGCACGGAGGCCTGGCGAATTTCCGGAACGCCGTCCGATTGCGTTAAAATTTATTTGGAAGCCATGGCAGCGCAGGAAAAACCAGATCTTGTGCTTTCCGGTATCAATCGGGGAGCCAATCTGGGAACCGATATTCTTTATTCCGGCACGGTGGGCGGCGCGATTGAAGGATATCTGCATGGAATTCCCTCGATGGCTGTTTCGCTGGACGTTGACTCTGAGCTGAGTTATGAAAGGACGGCCAACATTTTTGTACAACAGCTGCCGCTGCTGTTACAGGAAAAAGATAAACCCCTTTTCAATGTGAATTTTCCGGTTCAATTAACGAATGGCGTGCCGACGTTTGTTTACACAAAAGCCGGCCATCGGGACTATGCAAACGCCTTTCAGCGAATTGAAGAAAATAATCGGCTGTTTTATCGGATGGGCGGAGAAATTTACGACGGTGAGAACAGCGATATCACTGATATCTATGCCGTTAAGCAGGGCTATATTGCCGTGACCCCGCTGCAGCTTGATTTGACGGATTATTTGTTGCTCGATGAAAAATTGAATCGTTAATACTAGATGATTCTGTAGATTTGCCATAGGAAGACTTGCCGAACACAGCGGTAATAAACTATAATAGAGAAGAATGACTACATAAGGAGGAATTGCAATGCAATCAATGATTCGTGATATTAAACTGGCGCCTTCGGGACATGATAAAATTAACTGGGTGAAAAATTTCATGCCTGTCCTGAATAAAATTGATCAGGAATTTTCTATTTCCAAGCCGTTTGCCGGCCTGCGCATGGTCATGACCATTCATCTTGAGGCCAAAACGGCGTATCTGGCTCTGGTATTTAAACATGCCGGCGCAGAAGTGGCATTGACCGGCAGCAATCCTTTATCGACACAGGACGATGTCGCGGCGGCTTTGGTTGAAGACGGTATTGATGTTTTTGCCTGGCATGCCTGCACGGATGAAGAGTATAATGTATTTCTCAATAAAGCGCTGGATACGAAACCAGCTATTATTGTTGATGATGGCGGCGATCTGGTATCCATGCTGCATACGAAACGGCGCGAGTTATTGTCCGGTATTCTCGGCGGCTCCGAAGAGACGACCACCGGCGTGAATCGCCTGCGGGCATTAGCTGCCAGAGGCGAACTTGATTTCCCGATGATTGCCGCTAACGATGCTTATTGCAAGTATCTTTTTGATAATCGCTATGGCACCGGCCAATCTACCTGGGATGGCATCATGCGCACGACGAATCTGGTTATTGCCGGCAAAAATGTCGTTATCGCCGGTTATGGATGGTGCGGCAAGGGCGGCGCTATGAGAGCGAAGGGGCTTGGCGCCAATGTCATCATTACCGAAGTAGATCCGATCAAAGCCATCGAGGCTGTATTTGATGGCTTCCGAGTTATGCCAATGGATGAAGCGGCAAAAATCGGCGATATTTTCCTGACGCTGACCGGCGATAAGGACATTATCCGCAAGCGGCATTTTGCTTCCATGAAAAATGGCGTCATTATGGCAAACTCTGGTCATTTTGACGTGGAAATCAATATTCCGGAATTGGAATCGCTTTCGGTATCGCGTCGCACCGTACGCCAGAATATCGAGGAATTTTTACAGCCGGATGGCCGTAAACTGTATTTACTGGCCGAGGGGCGTCTGGTCAATCTGGCAGCCGGCGACGGGCATCCGGCGGAAATCATGGACCTTTCTTTTGCGGTTCAGTTCTTCTCGGCCCTGCATCTGGCCAAGCATCATCAGAAATTATCAAAGAATGTACATTTGATGCCAAACGAAATCAATACGCGCATTGCGGAAATCAAGCTGCAATCTTTGGGCGTAGCGATTGATACCCTGACGCCGGAACAAAAGGCGTATTTGGACGAAGCCTGAACTGCCAGACAAGGAGAGGGGAACGCGAAACGATGAATACTTTATTTAAGAATGCCACGGTTTTATTTCCTGATGGGACAACGAAACCGGCGGATATTGCCGTTCAGGGCAATAAAATCGCACAAGTAGGCAGCGTAGCGCCTGATTGGCAGGCTGACCGCATCATTGATGCATCGGAAAAGCTCGCCGTTCCAGGATTCGTCAATGCACATACGCATGCTTCTATGACGCTGCTCCGCAGTTATGCCGATGATATGAATCTCATGGACTGGCTGCAGAATAAAATCTGGCCTATTGAAGCAAAAATGAAAAAGGATGATATTTACTGGGGTGCTATGCTGGCCGCCGTGGAAATGATTAAAAGCGGCACCACAACCTTTGCTGATATGTATGGAGATATGGAAAAAGTTGCCGAGGCAGCTATTCAGTCGGGCCTGCGTGCGGTTTTATCCCGAGGAATGATCGGCTCGGCTCCCAATGGCGAAACTGCTTTTGAAGAAAACAAACAACTATTCCGTGATTATAACAACGCGGCCGACGGCCGCATTACCGTCATGTTTGGCCCGCATGCGCCTTATACGTGTCCGCCTGCTTTTCTGCGCCGGGTAGCGGCAGCCGCGCAGGAGATGCATGCCGAAGTGCATATTCATTTGGCCGAAACGAAGGGCGAAGTCGAAAATTGTCTGAAAGACTACGGCAAGACGCCGATTGAGCTGATGGAGGATACCGGCATCCTTGACTGCGGCGTTTTAGGCGCGCATTGTGTCTATCTGAGCGATCATGATATTCAACTGATGGCAAAATACCATGTGCGCGCAGCGCATAATCCCGGCAGCAACATGAAACTGGCCAGCGGCATAGCGCCGGTAACCAAGCTGCTGCAGGCCGGCGTATGTGTCGGTCTGGGCACCGATGGCGCTTCCAGCAACAACAATCTTGATATGCTGGAAGAAATTCGTCTGGCCGCTTTATTGCATAAAGTTGATACTTTGGATCCACTGGCTATTCCAGCGAAAGAGGCAGTGCGCATGGGAACGGAATATGGCGCGCAAGCCGTTGGCATCAAAAATACCGGCCGCATTGAAGCCGGACAATTGGCGGATATTACTCTTTTCGCTATGAAAGGCGCCGCCTGGTGCCCGCGCTATGATCTGACCTCGCTGTTAGTCTATTCAGCTGACAGCAGTTCGATAGATACCGTTATGGTCGATGGTAAAATTCTCATGGAAAACAGAAATTTGCTGACGCTGGATGAGGAACGTATTCTATTTGAAGCCAATCGCTGCGCGATGCGGATTTCAAAATAAGGAGCCAATCACCGTGGCGACAAAAAAGAATTATTATGCCGTGAGAAAAGGCCAGCATCCCGGGATTTATAAAACCTGGGCCGAATGTTTACGCGAAGTTCATGGCTTTCCGGGTGCGTTGTTTAAAGGTTTTGTACTTTTAGAAGAGGCACAGGAGTATCTGACCGGCGGTCAGGAAAAACCTGAGCTTACGGCTTCGCCGGATGAATGCCGGATCTTTGTCGATGGATCGTATTGTCAGGGACGATACAGCTGGGGTCTGGCTGTTTATCAAAACGGCATCCTGATTCATACGGACTGCGGTGTCGGCGAGTCATCGGAAGCAGCCCAGCTGCATAATGTGGCGGGGGAAGTCGAAGCTGCGATGCAGGCGGCGCAATGGGCAGACCAGACGCAGCAGCCTTCGTTCGTAATCGTACATGATTATCTGGGTATATCGGAGTGGGCCGAAGGACGATGGAAGACCAATACTCCGCTGACCAAAGCCTATTGCATTTTTATGCAGAAATATGCCGGCCGCATTCGTTTTGAAAAAGTAACCGGTCATACGGGCGTCGAAGGAAACGAAGTCGCTGATAAACTGGCGAAAAAAGCGCTGGGAATAAACTGATTCTATCTGAAGTGGTGGTTGTGTTGAGCAAGAAAAAAAGTAAAAAAATGGAAGCAGAAAAAAGTCTGTCCGGTGCAATCCGGAAATATGAATTATTTGGTCTTGCTTTAATGGCGATTGCCCTTATTTCTGTCTGTGGTTTATCCGGTTTAAACGTTGGTTTTGTCGGTCTTTATTTTGCCAAATTTTTGCGTTATTTATTTGGAATCGGCGCTTGGGTCACGGCGCTGATCATCCTGCTGATCGGCTTGCAATATATTATCAAGCACCGTGGGATTACTTTTTCAACTCGTTTTTGGGGCATTACATTGCTTTATATTTCCTGCCTGGCAGTCTACCATCATTTGCTGATACCGCCCGGGCAGGAAATTTTGCCCGCTAGTCTGCCGGCAGGCGGCGGCCTCCTTGGCGGCGGTTTTTTGTTTGTGATTCGTAAGTTTTTTGGCGTCGACGGCGGCATTGTCGTTTTAGGGACCGGGATTATCGGTTCCATACTTTTGGCTACGACCTGGTCGCTGGCATCGGGCATGCGAAAAACGAAACAAGGCGCGGAAACCAGCCTGTATCTGGCTAAAGATACGTTGGAGACGACGTATGGAAAAGTCGTACAAGCAGAAACAAAAGTCAGGGAAAAAGTCAAAGACTCCTTTTACAATCAGGAAAAAGATTCTCGTTTTGCCGAAGATGAACTGGCAGCCGAAAAAGCATTGCCGGAGAGTTCCGAAAATGCCGCCTTGTCCGCCGAACCTATCGCTGTTCCCGTCAATTCAGAAGCTCTAACGCCGAAGCCGGAGTTTACGATTGAATACAGTGAAGATAAAAGCGTGCCGCCCAATGAAACGCTTGAGCCTGTATCCCAAACCGCCGATGAGCATTCATCTCATGACAAAAAAACTCTGCCAGCGCCGGCCGCAGAAACTCCGCCGTCAGAAAAGCCGCCTGCGCCAGCCGCTTATAAACTGCCGCAGGTAACGGCTATTTTGTCTCGGCATGTAAAAAAGAAGAACACTCGGTTGGAACATGAAATTGCCGATAACGCGAAAACTTTAGCGCAGACGCTGGAAAATTTTCATGTCAAAGCAACGATTGTGAATGCCTGCCATGGCCCGGCGGTGACCCGTTATGAGCTGGAGCCGGCGCCGGGCGTGAAAGTGAGTAAAATCACAAATCTGGCCGATGATCTGGCTCTGGCTTTAGCTGCTTTTTCCGTGCGCATCGAACCGATCCCCGGCAAAGCGGCCATTGGCATCGAGGTTCCCAATAAAGAACTGGAAGGCGTGCAGCTTCGCGATGTATTGGAAAATGAAGCGTTTGCCAACGCCAAATCCAAGCTTACCGTCGGACTTGGCATGGACATCGGCGGGCAGGCCATTCTGGCCGATCTGGCAAAAATGCCGCATCTGTTAGTTGCCGGCGCTACCGGTTCCGGTAAGTCTGTTTGTATTAATACGCTGATTACCAGCATTCTCTTTAAAGCGACGCCGGATGAAGTGAATTTTATCCTGATCGATCCAAAAATGGTGGAGCTTTCCAATTACAACGGGATTCCCCATCTGATGGTTCCCGTGGTCACAGATGCTAAAAAAGCAGCGTCGGTGCTTAACTGGGCCGTTCAGGAGATGGAAAAGCGCTATGCGAAATTTGCCGAACACGGCGTTCGTGATATGGAACGTTACAACAAAGCTGTTGAAGCTGAAAAAATGCCGGCTATTGTGATCATCATCGACGAGTTAGCGGATCTTATGATGGTAGCGCCGCATGATGTGGAAGAAGCTATTTGCCGTCTGGCGCAAAAGGCGCGGGCAGCTGGTCTTCATTTAGTTCTGGCAACGCAGCGACCTTCGGTTGATGTCATCACCGGCATTATCAAGGCAAACATCCCTTCGCGAATATCCTTCTCCGTATCATCGCAGATTGATTCCCGGACGATTCTTGATATGGGCGGTGCAGAAAAACTTCTTGGAAAAGGCGATATGCTTTTTTACCCCGTCGGCGCTTCCAAGCCGCGGCGCGTGCAGGGAGCTTTTGTCAGCGATCAGGAAGTAGAACAGCTGCTTGATTTCATCCGCAGTCAGGGACAAACCGTTCAGCCGAATGAAGAAATCATTAGTTTTACCGAGCAGGAAGCTCACAAAGATGATAAAACAAATAAGTCGGCCGAGCAACAGGATGAACTGCTGGAACAGGCGGTCAGTTTGGTATTGTCGAGCGGACAGGCATCTTCATCCAGTATTCAGCGGCGCTTCCGTATAGGCTATACACGAGCGGCCCGCCTGATCGATACGATGGAAGCACTGCATATTGTCGGTCCTAATACCGGCAGTAAACCACGGGAAATCCTCATGAACAGCGAACAAGCCATGGCCGCCATCAAAATACCGACAGAATGAAACAGACCTCTAAGCGCCATTTTGCACTTGGAGGTCTGTTCTTTATTTCCGCAGTAAATATGCATGTCGATTGATGATTTCTGCCATTAACATTTTCCCCCGAATATCCGGGTGCAGACCGTCGGTCGCCAGACTTGTATCCATAAAATGTTTTCCCGTATCATAAAAATAAGGTTCCAGGTCAATAAAGAATGGCTGCGTACGGATATATGCGTTTACTTTGTCCATTTTCTCGTGCCAATCCGGATCGGTTTCCGTTTGAAAAGCCGCATAAATGTTCTCAGGCTGAATCGGCATCAGAGTGAGAAAAATAGGACGGATATCGTTCTCCTCACATTTGCGGCGAATCTCAGCCAGATCGGCAATGATTTCTGCGGCCGTCGTGTCGGACCGCAGATTATTTGATCCCGTCAGTATGAGCAGATTGTAGGGCTGATAGGGCAATACATCGGTATCAAAGCGCAGCAGCGTCGTATGCGAAGTATCGCCGCTGCGTCCGAGATTCAGCGTTGGGAAATCAAGATAGGTCATATAATTGTATTCATGGTTGGCCGGCGAATACGAAACCGCACCGCCGCCATGCGTGATGCTGTCGCCAAACGCAGCGGCATAAGCGCGGGTTAAATGCGTCTCCACCGTAAACGTGTCCGTATCGGAATACGTGCCGATGGTATTGCCGTTGTCGTCGATAGCCCGGACCCGCCAATAATATTCTCCGGCATACGGCCGCGCATATTCGTCATAGCAGCTAAAAGAATCGTTTGCTGCCATATACCAGGCACGGTCCGGCGTTGGCGTCGTATTGTGCTCATGCAGCGGCGGCGCCGTCAAAAGCTCTACCTCGTAGTGCGTGATGTTATGCATAGGGATCCAATGATATACCGGATATAAAGGCATTTTTGTATTGGGCATTTGATCGAAATCATTTAAAAGCGGGCGATTTGGCATGGGCTGCACCGGATCGCATACCAACGGTTCCGCCTTTGAAAATACGCCTACGGGCTGTTTCTGAAGATTCAGGGCTCTGACCCGCCAGTACAGCTGCGGTTGATTCATAAAAGGCGTTAAATCCGCCTGCCAGCCGTTGGTATAGACCTGTTGTGTACTAAATAAATGATATTTCTGCGAAAGGGCCGTACCCTGTTCGTTTTCCGGCGGCGCAGAAAGGATCTCCACCTCATAGCAGACTGCCGTTGGCACCGAATGCCATACAAGATACGGCATCAAACTAGCCGGATGCTGCTTCGTATAATGGAAAATCGACACCGGCGCCGGCGGCGACGGAAAGTCAGGATTGGAAATAAGCTGCGACGGCCCTGCCAGACGGCCAAACAAACCGTAAGCAGTTACCCGGTAATACATGGGAATCGCCGTTGCCGCCGCCCGATAAGATGGATGCACGGTAAAGCTCCGGTCCGCCAAATGATATTCCGGCTCATCGGCCAGCAGCCCGGTTGTTTTAAAATAGGCTTCCACACGATAAAAACAAGGATAGGGCAGCGGCCGCCAAGTCAAAGCTAACTGACCGTTTTCTTCGGAAAATGAAGCTGAAAAGGGAAGATTTTCCAAACCCAGCACATCCGTTTTTTCCGTAAAATAAATGCATAATAAAGTAAAACCGGCAATCAACAGCGCAAACGAAATAAATTTTTTCATAAAAAACCCCAACTATAGTATAATGAAAACATTAATAGTATATCATGTTTTGATTGAAAAAGACGATATTTTTTAAGGTGGTGCTAGTCATGGAAGAAAAGGGTTTAATCATTATTCATACCGGCGACGGCAAGGGAAAAACAACCGCAGCATTAGGTCTGGCCATTCGTGCCTGGGGCGAGGGACTCCATGTATTGATACTGCAGTTTATCAAAGGCGGCTGGAAATACGGTGAATTGAAAGCGTTGGCGGCATTAGGAGACCGGATTGAAGTCCGGCAGTGTGGAAAAGGCTTTACGCAGCGCGATGGCGAGGATAAGAGCGAACATCAGGCCGCCGCGCACAAAACATTGCAGGAAGCGCGGCAGGCCATGCAAAGCAAACAATGGGATATGTTGATTCTGGATGAGATTAATTATGCCGTAAAATTTGATCTGATTACGGAAAACGAAGTGCTGCAGCTGCTGGAGGATAAACCGCCGGAACTGCATCTGGTTCTTACCGGGCGCGGCGCCCGCCCCGGCATTATTGACAAAGCGGATCTGGTTACCGAAATGAAACTCATTAAACATCCGTTTCAAAAAGGAATCAAGGCCCAAAAGGGAATTGAATTCTAAATACCGCACAATCATTTTGAACTAAATTGATGTTTTCTATTGAATATATCCTAAAAATGAAGTATTATTGTAATGCGGTATACAATATATTGCTTTTAATGTTCATTGAGAATGGACAGTTAAAGTAAATCTTGAAACGGGTGGGAGAATATTATGAGAAGTGACATTGTCAAAAAAGGTCCTACACGGGCAGCGCATCGTTCCTTGTTCTATGCTATGGGCTACAGTCCGGATGATTTAAAAAAGCCATTGATTGGGGTTGTTGATGCATTTAACGAGATTATTCCTGGTCATATTCATTTGCGGTCGATTGCAGAGGCAGCGAAACTCGGCGTTGCTGCCGCCGGCGGCACCCCGATTGAATTTCCGGCCATTGGTATTTGCGACGGGATTGCCATGGGACACATCGGTATGAAGTTTTCTCTGGCCAGCCGTGAATTGATCGCCGATTCCATTGAAGCTATGGCAAGCGGCCATGCCTTTGACGGTTTGGTGCTGATACCAAACTGCGATAAAATTGTCCCCGGCATGCTCATGGCTGCTGCCCGGCTGAATATTCCCTGCATCGTTGTCAGCGGCGGACCTATGCTGGCTGGACGCCATAATGGGGAAAATGTCAGTCTGAGCAATACCTTTGAAGCTGCAGGACAATTTACGGCCGGCAAAATCAGCGCCGAAGAGCTCGATTCGCTGGAACAGGATACGTGTCCTGGCTGCGGTTCTTGTTCGGGTCTGTTTACCGCCAATACTATGAATTCATTGACCGAAGTATTGGGCATGGGTTTGCCGGGCAATGGAACGATTCCGGCAGCATATACCGGCGCCAGAACCCGTCTCGCCAAAGAAGCCGGTCATATCATTATGGATTTAGTAAAAAATGATATTAAGCCGCGCGATATTATGACTCATGAAGCTTTTGAAAATGCTATTACCGTCGACATGGGCATCGGCGGTTCCTCAAATACAGTACTGCATTTAACAGCCATTGCGCATGAAGCCGGCATCACTTTACCAGCGCCGCTTTTTGATGAAATCAGCGCGCGTACGCCTTATATCACCAAACTGGCGCCGGGTGGCAAGCATCATATGCAGGACTTGAACGAAGCCGGCGGCATTTCCGCCGTTATGCATGAATTAGCCAAGAAAAACCTTCTTCATCTGGATGCGCTGACGGTAACCGGACCTTTAAAGGATCGCATCGAACATGCCGAAATCCGCCGTCCCGATGTCATCCATTCCGTAGAATCGCCATATCGGCCTACCGGCGGCATTGCGATTCTCAAGGGCAATCTGGCGCCGGACTACGCTGTGGTAAAAGCTTCGGCAGTCACCGAAGATATGCTGGTATTTACAGGTACCGCAAAAGTATATAATTCGGAAGAAGATTCCATTGAGGCCATCATGGGCGGCGAGATTAAAAACGGCGATGTTGTCGTCATTCGCTATGAAGGACCGAAGGGCGGACCGGGCATGCGGGAAATGCTGAATCCAACCGCGATTATTACCGGTATGGGCCTAAAGGTTGCATTGATTACTGATGGCCGCTTCAGCGGCGCGACCCGCGGCGCCTGTATCGGCCATGTATCACCGGAAGCCATGGCCGGCGGTCCCATCGCCTTGATAAAAAATGGCGACAAAATTGCCATTGATATCCCGGCGCGTAAACTGGAGCTTTTAGTGAATGATGAGGAACTAGCAAAGCGCCGTGCACAATGGAGCGCTCCGGAACCAAAAATCAAGACGGGATATTTGGCCCGTTATGCCAAACTTACGACCTCGGCCAGCACCGGAGCCATACTTGAATAAAACCTTCTCTAGCAGTTACAGCCCCAATGAGGCCGTAACTGCTATTGTTTTTACATACTGTTTCCGCTATAATAAAATAGGTCATACGATATATTTATTTTGAGGTGGAGCAGGGTGCATGTTGTATTAATAGAACCAGAAATTCCCGGCAATACGGGAAATATTGCCCGTTTATGCGCGGGTACCGGAATGGATCTTCATTTGGTACGGCCTTTGGGTTTTTCAACGGATGATAAATATCTGAAGCGCGCCGGATTGGATTACTGGCATTTAGTAAGGGTTTATTATCATGATAGTTTTGATGAGGTTTTGACAAAATACCCGGAAGGCAATTTTTATTATCTTTCGACAAAAGCGCCGCGGGCCTATACAGAAGCTCATTTTACGCACAATGATTTTTTAGTCTTTGGCAAGGAAACAGCCGGAATACCGGAGACCATTCTTAAAGCGCACTGGCAATCCTGTTTACGCATACCGATGGTCTCGGAGGCAAGATCGCTGAATTTGTCAAACTCCGTGGCAATCGTCGCTTATGAAGCTCTGCGTCAGCTTGGTTTTGAACAACTAAAGCAAACTGGATTTAATCATTTAGATTAATTTGTATCATAGAAAGGAAATCATCGTGCAGATCAATCAAGCTTTTGTTGCTACCATGAAATCGCAGTTTCGCCCGGAACAATTCCTGGTGAACGAGCCTATGAGCCGTCATACTACTTTTCGCATTGGCGGTCCAGCCGACTATTTGTTTTTCCCGTCATCGGCTGACGAAGTGGCGGCGATTTTTTCGCTGTCCGATCAGTATCATTTGCCCTTGACCATTCTTGGTAATGGTTCCAATGTATTGGTGCTGGACAAGGGTATTCGCGGTGTTGTCGTAAAGTTTAACAGCCCGTTTTCTTCCATTCGGCAGGAAGGAAATACGATTATTGCCGGAGCTGGCGCAATTCTGGGCGCAGTTGCGCAATATGCCGCCAAGCAGGGATTATCCGGCTTGGAATTTGCGGTCGGCATTCCCGGCAGTCTGGGCGGCGCCATCTTTATGAATGCCGGCGCTTATGACGGCGAAATGAAAAATGTCGTCACTCGTGTAACGGCAGTCAACCGACAAGGCTCGTTGATTCATTATCCAACCGCCGAATTGGATTTTGGCTATCGCCACAGTATTTTTCAGGAAAATGATCAGGCTATATGCGAGATTCAGCTACAACTAACTCCGGGGGATACTATGTCCATTCATCAGAAAATGGCTGGATTCACTGAACGCCGGATTAAGAAACAACCGCTGGATTTACCCAGCGCCGGCAGCACCTTTAAGCGTCCGGAAGGCTATTTTGCCGGAACGCTGATTGAACACACCGGATTAAAGGGATTTCATATCGGCGATGCACAGATTTCCGAAAAACATGCCGGATTTGTGGTCAATAAAGGCAACGCAACGGCAGCCGACGTGCTCCGGCTGATTCATGAAGTACAGGATCGCGTTTTGCAGGAACACGGCGTAAAATTATACCCGGAAGTAAGAATTTTAGGCGAAGAATAGGGGAAATATTTAGCGGACAATTTTATTTTCATACAAAGGAGCAGATGATCAATGCGATTAGAATTTTTAGGTGCGGCACATACAGTAACAGGCTCCTGCTATTTACTGGAAACCAACAATCACAAAATCATGATCGATTGCGGCATGTTTCAGGGTTCCAAACGAACCCGGGCTCTGAACTATGAGGAGTTTCGCTTCAATCCGGCAGAAATCGACTGCGTGCTGCTGACGCATGCGCATGTGGATCACTGCGGGCTGCTGCCGAAGCTATGCCGCGAGGGCTTCAAGGGAAGCATTTACGCGACGCGGGCCACTTGTGAACTAGCGAGTATTATGCTGCCGGATTCGGCCCATATTCAGGAATCTGATGCCGAGCTGAAAAATCGCAAGGGACAGCGCAGCGGCGAGGAGCCGGTACAGCCATTATATAGTCTGGCCGATGCCGAAGATGCCCTGAAACATTTTTCAGCGATTCCGTATGAAGAAACAATTGTCGTAGCCGACAATATTAAAGCGCTTTACCGTGATGCCGGGCATATTCTTGGTTCGGCCATGATTGAACTTTATGTTACGGAAGAAGACAAAACGACTAAACTGGTCTTTTCCGGCGACCTTGGCCAGCCGGATCAGCCGATTATCAAAGATCCCAGCATTATCGAAGGCGCTGATTATCTGGTGGTAGAGTCCACCTATGGCGATCGCCTGCATCAGATTTATGACAAAGAAGAGACTTTGGCAGAAATCATCAATGATACCATGGATCGCGGCGGCAACCTGATTATTCCTTCCTTTGCCGTTGGCCGCACACAGACGCTGCTGTATTATTTCTATAAACTTTGGAAAGCCGGCCGCATTGATGACGTGCCGATTATCCTTGATAGTCCTTTGGCGATTGCGGCGACCCGCATTTTTGTCCGCAACACCCAGGAGTTTGACCAGGAATCCATTGATTTTTTAGATAAGGGAGGCATGCCGCAGCTGCCGCAGCTGCAGATTTGCGAAACTGCCGCCGAATCGAAGGCGCTGAACAGCTCGGAAGGTTCGGCGATCATTATATCCGCCAGCGGCATGGCCGATGCCGGCCGTATTCTGCATCATTTAAAACATAACCTGTGGCGGCCGGAGTCTACTGTATTATTTGTTGGGTATCAGGCGGAGGGCAGCCTGGGACGCCGCCTGGTGGATGGAATCAAACGGGTAAAAATCATGGGTGAAGAAGTGGCCGTACGGGCAAAGATTCAAATGCTGGACGGTTTTTCAGCGCATGCGGACAGTCGTCAGATTCTTGACTGGATGGAACATATTCAGGAACCAAAACCGGCTAAAGTTTTCATTGTACATGGCGAAGCGCCGGCGCAGGAAGCATTGAAAGAAGAAATCGAGAAACGTTTCGGTGAAGAAGTATATATCCCCTTTCAGGGCGATGCGGCAAAGATTGAAGGCCGCAGCAGTGAAATTGAAGCTTCCAAAATTCCTAAGATTTCGGTTGAAATGGAAATGGAAGAATTCCTGCGGACGGTCGATTCCATTTATCGGCAGCAGCGCCGTCGGATTTTGCAGCTGGTTATCCGTCAACCGGAGCTTATGGAACCGGTGATTAAAACCGTTGAAAAGGGCTGGAATTACATGAAAAAACTTTTCAGCAACTATAATATTTAAACTTAGCCGCGCGGCTCGCGTTTAACGGCAGAGAACAAATCGTCATTGACACCGTTGGGTGTATATGCTATGATATGAGAAATTGAATATTGCCTTTAAGTTTAGTCCTGTGAGGCTAATAAGGGAGCTTGTATGATTACATGTTTTTGTTAAAGCTGATTAGCCTTCTTATGCCTTCGCATAAGAAGGCTTTTTTTATGCCTTGAGATTTATCTTGATTGTTTATGCAATATTGTTGTATAATTATTTATTAAGGAGTGATTTTCTTGGAAAAAAATGCAGTATCATTGCGGGGAAAAGATATCCTTGGTCTGGAAGATTTCTCAGCCAATGAAATCCGTCTCGTCCTTGAAACGGCAACAGAAATGAAGAACATTATCCATCGCGATATCAAAAAGGTTCCAACCTTGCGAGGAAAATCAATTGTTACGGTTTTTTATGAAGCGAGCACACGTACGCGGACTTCGTTTGAAACCGCTGGTAAATATTTAGGGGCCGATGTGGTGAATATAACGGCTGGGACCAGCAGTATTACGAAAGGTGAAAGCCTGCGCGATACCTTGCTGACGGTCGAAGCCATGGGTTTTGATGCGATTGTCATGCGGCATAAAGCCGAGGGAGCCGCAGCCTATGCCGCCAAAGTGGTACAGCATCCGGTGATTATTAACGCCGGCGACGGCGCCCACGCGCATCCGTCGCAGGGATTGCTGAATCTTTTTACCCTGCAGCAGCACAAAGGACATCTTGAAGGATTGAAAGTAGCTATTATCGGCGATATTCTGCATAGCCGGGTAGCCCGTTCTGATATCTGGGGCATGCGTAAAATGGGAATTGAAGTACATCTTGCCGGTCCGCAGACACTCTTACCGCGTTTCTTGTATCAAGAACCGGGCATCTTCGTCCATGACCGCGTAGAAGATGCCATTAAAGACGCTGATGCGATCAATGTTTTGCGCATTCAGCTGGAAAGGCAAAAAGCCGGACTGTTCCCATCTACCCGGGAATATGCCCGTATCTTCGGACTGAATGACGAACGCCTGGCTCTGGCCAAGAAGGATGTCCTCATCCTGCATCCGGGTCCGATGAACAAAGGCCTGGAAATTTCGCCTTATGTAGCGTATGGTGATCATTCGGTCATTCAGGAACAAGTACAAAACGGCGTGGCAGTTCGTATGGCACTGTTGACTTTGGTACTGACAGGAGGTAAAAGCATTGAAGCAGCTAATTAAAAACGGCCGGGTGATTGATCCCGCCAATAAAATAGATAAAATTGCGGATGTATTGATTGACGAGGGCAGAATTGCTGCCATTGGCACCAACCTCACGGCAGAAGATGCCATGCTCATTGACGCCTCCGGTAAAGTGGTCACGCCGGGCTTGATTGACATGCATGTTCATTTTCGTGAACCCGGCCAGGAAGCCAAAGAAGATTTCAAATCCGGTACGGAAGCGGCCGCCGCCGGCGGTTATGCCCGCGTAGCAACGATGCCGAATACCAAGCCGGTCGTTGATACGGCGGCGCTGGTCCGCGGTCTGCAAAAGCAGGCGGAAGATACCGGTCTGGTTCATATCGAAATCATCGGCGCATTGACAAAAGGGCAAAACGGAACGGAACTGGCTGAAGTCGGCGATATGGCAGCGGCCGGCGCCGTAGCGTTCTCCGATGACGGTCATTATGTACAAAAAGCCAAAGTTCTTTTAAACGGCTTGGATTATTTGCGCACGTTTGGAAAAATCATCATCAACCATGACGAAGAAACCTCTTTAGTTGAAGACGGGTACATGAATGAAGGACATAAAAGTGCTATGCTGGGCCTGAAAGGGAGACCAACGGTAGCGGAAGATATTGCCGTAGCTCGGGATATCATGCTGGCAGAATACGCCGACGCCCGGGTGCATGTGGCACATATCAGCTCGGCGCACGCCGTGGATATTGTCCGACAGGCCAAAAAGCGCGGCGTTAAAGTCACAGCGGAAGTGACCCCGCAGCATCTTACGCTGACGGAAGACTGCGTTGACCTCACCGACAGCGCGACAAAAACCAATCCGCCGCTACGTTCCCAAAAGGATGTCGACGCCATGCTGGCCGGATTGAAAGACGGAACGATTGATATGATCGTAACCGATCATTCCCCGCATGCCGAAGAAGAAAAAGATGTTGAATATGCTTATGCCCCCAGCGGCTTTCCTGGACTGGAAACAGCTGTAGGCGTTTTGCTGACCGACCTTTACCATACGCAAAAAGCCGATCTGCCGTTGCTGATTTCTAAAATGACCGCTGAACCGGCGCGTATCTTTGGACTTGATGCTGGAACTCTTACCATTGGTAAACCGGCTGACCTGACAATTCTGGATCCAAATCAGGAATGGACCGTAGAGGAAAAGAATTTTTATACAAAAGGAACGCATTCGCCATTTGTTGGCCGCCGCCTGACAGGAAAAGCGGTACTGACCATGGTGGATGGCCGGATCGTAATGAAAGATGGAAAAGTAATCTGCTGAGATGGGGTGTTGTTTTGAAAGGTAAACTAGTTTTAGAAGATGGCAGCGTTTTTTACGGAACCCTTCTGCAAAATACAACGGCGACCGGAGAGGTCGTCTTCAATACAGGTATGACGGGCTATCAGGAAATTCTGACCGACCCTTCCTATTGCCGCCAGATTGTCACGCTGACTTATCCCATGGTTGGCAATTACGGCATGGCCGACATATTTATGCAGTCGCGCCAATCGTTCGTCAATGGCTTTATCATCGGAGAGCTGTGCGAGAAGGGCAGCAACTGGCATCTGGAAACTTCGCTGCGCGATTTTTTGGTCCAGCAGAACATTCCCTGCCTGTATGATGTCGATACCCGGGCGGTAACGCGCAAGATCCGCTCCACAGGCACCATGAAAGGTATTCTGGTACCTGTCGACGCAGCTGAAGCCGATATGAATACACTGTTTGCCACGCCGATTGAAAAAGCGGTGGTACAGGAAGTAACGACTCCGGATGTTTACAAAATGGAAAGTGACGGTCCGCATGTGGTCGTGATGGATTTCGGCATCAAACGCAACATCCTCCGGGCGTTGCACAAACTGGGCTGCTCGCTGACGGTCGTGCCGGCGGATACATCGGCGGAAGCTGTTTTAGCCTTGCAGCCGGATGGAATCTTTTTGTCCAATGGCCCGGGCGATCCCAAAGATGTGCCGGAAGTCATCGCGAATATTCGAAAACTCATCGGGACCAAACCAATGTTTGGCATCTGCCTTGGCCACCAACTGCTGGCCCTGGCACTGGGAGCCGATACGTATAAATTAAAATTTGGCCACCGCGGTTCAAATCAGCCGGTGAAAAATCTTTTGACCGGAAAGGTACAGATTTCTTCGCAAAACCACGGCTACGCAGTCGATGAAAATTCATTAAACGGTCTGCCGATCGAAGTTACGCACCGTTCAGTAAATGATGGTACGATTGAAGGCATGCGCCATACCAGTTTGCCGATTTTTTCCGTACAATATCATCCTGAAGCATCGCCGGGACCGGATGACAACACGTATTTATTTGATCAGTTCTGGACGATGTTGACAAAGGGGGAATAATTTATGCCAAAAAAAACTTATCTGAAAAAAGTTATGGTCATTGGATCGGGCCCTATTATTATCGGCCAGGCGGCTGAGTTTGACTATGCCGGTTCCCAGGCTTGCCGGGCGCTGAAAGAAGAAGGTCTGGAAGTTGTCCTGGTGAACAGCAATCCGGCTACGATCATGACTGATACACATATTGCCGACCGCGTCTACATTGAACCGCTGACGGTCGATTTTCTGGAAGAAATCATCAGTAAGGAACGGCCGGACGGCTTATTGGCAACCTTAGGCGGACAAGCCGGGCTCAATCTGGCCGTACAGCTGTCGGAAAAACATATTTTAGAGAAATACTCCGTAGAACTGCTGGGAACATCCCTGCAGGCTATCAAAAAAGCTGAAGATCGCGAGCTTTTTAAAGAAACCATGCAGAAATTAGGCGAACCAATTCCCGAGAGTGACATTGTCGAAGATGTACCTTCGGCCGTTGATTTTGCCAATTCCATCGGCTACCCGATCATTGTCCGTCCGGCCTATACGATGGGCGGCACCGGCGGCGGCATCGCTGACAATGAAGAAGAACTCATTGAAATCGTCATCCGAGGTCTTAAATACAGCATGATCGGCCAGGTGCTCATTGAACGCAGCGTTGCCGGCTGGAAAGAAATCGAATACGAAGTCATGCGGGATGGCAATGACAACTGCATTACCGTCTGCAACATGGAAAACCTTGATCCCGTGGGCGTACATACCGGCGACAGCATCGTCGTAGCGCCGTCGCAGACCATGACGGATCATGAATACCAGATGCTCCGCAGCGCCAGCCTGCGGATTATCCGCGAGCTGGGCATCGAAGGCGGCTGCAACGCGCAGTACGCCTTAGACCCGGACACGAACAACTACTATGTCATCGAAGTCAATCCGCGCGTCAGCCGTTCCTCTGCTTTAGCTTCCAAGGCAACCGGCTATCCGATCGCCAAGGTATCGGCTAAAATTGCCATTGGCTACAATCTGGATGAGATCACCAATGCCGTTACGAAAAAAACGAAAGCCTGTTTTGAACCGGCGCTGGATTACTGCGTAGTAAAATTCCCGCGCTGGCCGTTTGATAAATTTGTTTATGCCGATCATACGCTGGGAACCCAAATGAAGGCAACCGGCGAAGTCATGTCCATAGACCGCAATTTTGAAGGCGCTTTATTAAAAGCCGTTCGGTCCCTGGAAATCGGCGTCAACCGCCTGCACATGGAAATCATGGACAGCTGGGATGACGAGCGGGTGAAAAAAAATCTTGCCCGCATCAATGACCAGCGCCTGTTCGTAATTGCCGAAGCCTTGCGCCGCAATATTGCCTCCGTTGATGAGATTCATGCGATTACTAAAATCGATGAATGGTTTATTGAAAAGATTAAAAACATCACCGATATGGAGCAGCGTCTGGGCAGTGAAAAAATCACGCCGAAACTGATGCTGGCCGCTAAAAATGTTGGTCTGGCCGATCAGTCGATTGCCGAAATCACGCAAAAGCACATGGATGAGATCCGCACGCTGCGCAAAACGATGAACATTCTCCCTTGCTATAAAATGGTAGATACCTGCGCCGCTGAATTTGAAGCTGCGACGCCGTATTATTATTCAACATTTCATGCGCAGGAAGATGAAGTCCGCACCTCAAAAAATCGCAAAGTGATCGTTTTGGGTTCCGGCCCGATCCGCATCGGCCAGGGCGTTGAGTTTGATTATTGCTCCGTGCATTCGGTCTGGGCGCTGCGGGAAATGAACATTGAAGCCATCATCATCAACAACAATCCGGAAACCGTCAGCACCGATTTTGATATCTCCGACCGGTTATACTTTGAACCGCTGACTACGGAGGATGTTCTCAATATCATTGATAAAGAACAGCCGGAGGGCGTCATTGTCCAGTTTGGCGGACAAACTGCCATTAATCTGGCCGCATCGCTGCAAAAAGCCGGCGTAAAAGTCTTTGGCACCTCGGTGGATGATATTGACCGGGCGGAGGACCGCGAGCGGTTTGATGAAGTATTAACGCAAACCCAGATCCCCAGACCAAAAGGAATCAGCGTAACGAATCTGGAAGAAGCTTTCCAGGGCGCTGCCGAAATCGGCTATCCGGTCATGGTACGCCCTTCTTACGTGCTGGGCGGCCGGGCCATGGAAATCGTTTATAATGAGGATGAACTGAAAGATTATATGAGCCGGGCAGTTAAGGTAACGCCGGATCATCCGGTTCTCGTAGACCGTTATATGGAAGGAACCGAGGTCGAGGTCGACGCCATTTCGGACGGTATTGACGTAGTGATTCCCGGCATCATGGAACACGTGGAAAGAGCCGGTGTTCACTCGGGCGACAGCATCGCGGTCTATCCTCCGCAGACGTTATCATCAAAAGTGATTTACACCATCATCGACTATACGAAGCGTCTGGCCATCAGTCTGCACGTCAAGGGGCTGATGAACGTTCAGTATGTCGTGGTCAACGATGAAGTATATGTCATTGAAGTCAATCCGCGTTCCAGCCGGACCGTGCCGTTTTTAAGCAAGATCACCGATATAAAAATGGTTAACGTCGCGACCCGGATTGCTATGGGTGATCATTTGAAGACGCTGGGTTTCAAATCCGGTCTGATTCCGCCGCGTCCTTATGTGGCAGTAAAAGCTCCAGTCTTCTCATTTGCAAAAATGCAGGATGTCGATATTTCCCTCGGGCCGGAAATGAAATCAACGGGCGAAGTCATGGGCATTGACTATCACTATGCCCGCGCCTTATACAAAGCCATTATCGGCGCCGGCATGAATATACCGATACACGGCCGCATTTTATTCACGGTTGCCGATAAAGACAAAGCGGAAATGAAACAATTGGCCAAGGCATTTTCCGAGCTCGGCTTCCAGTTGGTCGCGACGGAGGGAACTGCCAAAGCGATTCACTCCCTGGGCATCGAGGCGGATATTGTCGGCAAAGTGCATGAACGCAGCTCCGATATCATTCAAATGATCAAAACCGGCCAGATTAATATGGTCATCAATACGCTGACACAGGGGAAACATTCGGCAAAGGATGGATTTAAAATCCGCCGGGCCACGGTAGAACACGGCATTGCTTGTCTGACCTCGCTCGATACAGCTTGGGAAGTTCTTCGGGTACTGTCCTTCATGCGCGAACGTCGGCTGATTTATTCTCTGGCCTTACAGGATTATGTAGGCGGCGGTGATACACTTGCCTAAAATTTCCATTGATGCCATAATATTAGAAAACAAGCCATTAGGCAGCGATATTTATCAATTGTCCGTTGCCTGTCCTGAGATTGCGTCTTGCGCGCAGCCCGGCATGTTCGTTCAGCTGCAGATCAACCGCGAAATGCTTTTGCTGCGTCGGCCTTTAAGTATTGCCGATCTCGATGCAGCAGCGGGTACGGTGACTTTTATCTACCGCCGCATTGGCAAAGGAACGGCTGCCATGACTTCCCTGCAGCCACAGGAAAAAATCAATTGTCTGGGGCCGCTGGGCCATGGCTTTGCAATGACGGCGAAAAATCCGCTGCTGATCGGCGGCGGATTGGGAATTGCTCCCTTGTTATTTGTCGCCCATCGCTTGGCTGGGCAAGCCGATATTCTGATGGGCGGCCGCTGCCGTCAGGAAATGTTCTGGCCGGAGCTGTTCCAGCCTTATGCACGGAAGATTTTCATCACTACCGACGACGGTTCTCTCGGTACCAAGGGCTTCACAATTGATCTTTTACCCATGCTGCTGCAGCAGGAAAAGTATGACCAGATCATTGTCTGCGGACCGGAGATCATGATGCGGGGCGTTGCCAAAATTGCCGCCGCAGCCAGCATTCCTTGTCAGGTTTCCCTGGAAAAACGCATGGCCTGCGGGTTGGGCGCCTGCCTGTCCTGTTCCTGTGATACCAACGACGGACGCCGGGTAAAAGTTTGTAAAGACGGACCGGTTTTTTGGGCGCAGGAGGTGCTATAATGGAACAGTCTGCATTACTGCGTACAGAGTTAGCCGGTATAAAAATGCAAAGTCCGGTATGGACCGCTTCCGGCACTTTCGGCTTTGGCGAAGAATTTACTGACTTCGTCGATCTGCATCGTCTGGGTGCTGTCGTCGTCAAGGGGACGACCCTGCAGCCGCGCCGCGGCAACGATGGCGTGCGCATGACCGAAACACCAGCCGGCATGCTGAACTGCATTGGGCTGGAAAATCCTGGCGTCGACTTTTTCCTGAACGATATTCTGCCGCGTATTCAAAAATATGGCAGCAATATTATTGTCAATATCTCGGGCAGCACCGTTGAAGAATATGGTATCTTAGCCGAAAAACTCGATGTTCCCGGCGTAGCCGGCATTGAATTGAATGTCTCCTGTCCGAATGTTAAAGACGGCGGCATTATTTTCGGTACCGATCCGAAGGCGGCAGCGGCCGTTGTCACCGCAGCCAAAAAACATACCAGCCTCCCGGTCATTTTGAAACTCTCCCCCAACGTAACCGACATCGCCTTAATGGCGCGCGCCGTTGAAGAGGCAGGAGCCGATGCGATTTCTTTGATCAATACGCTGCTCGGCATGGCCATTGACATTCACACCTGGCGGCCGGTACTCGGCAACGTGACCGGCGGTCTCTCCGGCCCGGCAGTAAAACCGGTTGCCCTCCGTCTGGTATGGCAAACGGCGCAGGCCGTTCATATTCCGATTATTGGCATGGGCGGCATCATGAATGCCGACGATGCAATTGAATTTTTCCTGGCCGGCGCTTCCGCTGTTTCGATTGGCACGGCGAATTTTGTCGATCCGGCAATAACCATGAAAATCATCGACGGCATTGCCGATTATCTGCAGCTGCATCATTTGAACAATATAGAAGAACTCATAGGAAAAATGAAGTTATAAAAACACGATGGGGGACAGTATGACAGAAAAAAGATTGATTACGGCGCTGGATGTTCATACCATGGATGAAGTGAAAAATCTGGTAGAAACGCTGGGAACCACCGTAAATTATTATAAAGTAGGCATGGAACTTTTTTACAGCGTCGGCCCTCAAGTCATCCTGTATCTGAAGGAACAAGGCAAAGACATCTTTCTTGATCTGAAGCTGCATGATATTCCGAACACGGTCGCCGAAGGACTTTGTTCTTTGCTGCGGCTGGGGGGGATAAGCATGCTGAACGTTCATGCCTCCGGCGGCTACACGATGATGAAAGCAGCCGCTGACCGACTGCATGAAGAAGCGGCCCGTCTGAACCTACAACCGCCGAAATTGATTGCCGTCACCATCCTGACCAGTCTGAATCAAACGGAGTGGCAGCAGATGGGACATGCCGATTCGATACAGGAACAAGTCTTGCGGTTGGCGGTTCTGGCTCAAAAAGCCGGTCTGGACGGCGTCGTCGCTTCGCCGCAGGAAGCCCGATCTATTCGTCAAACCTGCGGCAATGATTTTTTGATTGTCACGCCCGGCATCCGACCGGGCAATGCCGCCGTCAATGATCAAAGCCGGATTGCCCAGCCGGCGGCAGCGCTGAGAAACGGCGCTACGCATCTGGTTGTGGGCCGTCCGATCCGCACGGCTGCCCAGCCGCGGCAGGCAGCGGAAAACATTATAAAAGAAATGGAGACGGTGCAATGATGACAGAAACTGAAGTGAAAGCAATCTTCCTGAAAACGCAGGCTATCATGGAGGGACATTTTCTATTAACCTCCGGGCTGCATAGTCCCTTATATGTAGAAAAGTTCAACGTTCTGCAGCATCCGGAATATACAGAACAGCTTTGCCAGGCGCTGGCGGACATGTTCCGTGACTGCGATATCGAGACGGTTGTCGGACCGATGACCGGCGGCATTCTATTGGCGCATGAAACAGGAAAAGCATTGGGAACGCGGGCCATATTCACCGAACGGGAAAACGGCCGCATGACTTTTCGCCGTGGTTTTAGCCTGCATGCAGGAGAACGGGTACTGATTGTAGAAGATATTGTTACAACCGGTGGATCAGTTCAGGAAGTCATTGATGTCATCCGGGAAAATGGCGGCATCCCGGTAGCCGTCGGCATGCTGGTTGACCGCAGCGGCGGCACGGTCAAGTTTGGCGATGTTCCGTACAAGGCTTTACTTCATCTGGATGTAGAGACCTATGCGCCAGCTGACTGTCCTTTATGTCAGCAGGGTGTCCCCATGACCAAACGCGGCCGGACCGGAAAATAAATAAAGACTTGGTTTAGGCGGCGGTTTAACGTCACCTGCAATCCAGTCGAACTTACTCAGGGACTGACTCGCTCTTTGCTTTCCGCCTGTAAGGGCGGCCGTATGAGAGCGAGTCAGTCATTCGGCTAAAAGGAGCGTGTCATTCTTTGAAGGATTCATTCAAAGAAAAAGTAGAAACAGCCATTGCGGACTGGCAGTATATGCAAGAATTGCCCGCCGAATGGTACGGATTTCAATATCGGCTCGATAAAACCGTCTATGACGACGTATATGATATTTACAGTTATGTAAATGAAGCCATTCATCATAGTGTGACCGTTTATTATCATGAAGAAACGAAAGAATACAAACTTCGCATCCGCATTGGCCAGATCGAATTTTGCCGCATTGAATGCATTGCAGCAAAACTAGATGTTTTTGAAACCTTATTGCGGGCCCAGTTTGATGATATTCTTCATGATCTGGTGGAATTCAATCCAAAAACTGTCAGCCATATCATATTGGCGAAACACATTACCGAATGGAAATACCAAAGCCTGCTGCCGGAAACGTTGGAAGGCTTTACTTTGTTTATCCGCCCTTCAGAGCCGGTGCGCATCACCAACGGCTCCTATATTGTTTTTGATTATGAAGATTTTTCCTGTGACAGCAATTTTATTATTTATTACAATATGTTTCGCGATGAATTTTTTGGCGAAGCCCGCATCAATAACATCCCGGACATGAATTATGTCTTCGACTCGCAAAAACTTTCTGAATTACAAAAAAAACTAACGCTGTATTTAATTCCTCGTTTACAGGAAATTCACCAACGAGCAAAAGAGGCCCGAAAATGATAACCATTGAACATGCGATTTTACATATTATCGATACCACCAACGCCTCGACCATCTTATCGGATGCCGAAATGGATCTGGTAAACGCCGACGCGGCGGTCAATTTTCTCAATAAACACATTGAACGTTCGGAGAGCAGTCAAGAGGCAAAACCTGGTATTTTTTACGAGGACAGCGATTGTCAGCAGTGGCTGAAGGACTATTTGCAGGATAAAACAACCTTTATCGAATTTTCGCAAATGGTTGCCAAGGCTCTGGGAAAAATCCTGATGCATGCGGAAGACGCTGCGTCCTCGGATCTCATGATCTGCGATATTCATATAAATGAACAAAGAAGGATTGTTTTCTTAAAATGCAATAATCATCAGGGTTTTGTCCATCAGGTCATGCAGACGGAAAAGGGGATACAGACCGATATTATCTACCATACCGCCATCATGCCCGGTCTGACGCAAAAGCTGGATGAGTTTGTTTCTATCAATCCTCATGATCTGTCGCTCATGGTCTGCGCCAAACGCTATACCATTGACGGCAGCGCCATTCTCGTTTTTCCGGAAGCGCTGTTGGAATGCACGCTTTCTCCGTCGCCGAAAGAAGCGCTGCAGACCATTAACAAAGCGGCCAAAAAAGTTGCGGAAGATTTTGGCCGCGATCCGCTGGAAACAGCGACAACCATAAAAACTGTACTGGCCAAAGAATTGGAAACATCAAGCGCGCTGGACCCGGTGCTTGCCGGGCAAAAGATCTTCGCGGATAATCCCGCCATGCAGCAGCAATACAGTCAGCAGGTACAGGATGCGGGCTTCAGCGAACACAAACCGGTACAGGTGGATCAGGAAACTGCCTTAAAAAAGATGCTGCACCATAAGTTAAAAACCGATACGGGCATTGAACTGACCATTCCCATTAATTACTTCGATAACACCGACTATGTGGAATTCAACAACAACCCTGACGGTTCCCTTTCCATTACCCTGAAACACATCAATAATATTATTAATCGTAGCTGACGAGGTGAAAGTTTGTGGAAATTAACGGTGATTTAAAAAGTATCAAAGCCTATATCGTTGCCGACTTGGAAGCGTTATATGACCAGAATGTACCACCGGGACAAATCTCCACGCATGAATTAAATGCGCAATTATTGAATATAACGCAAGCGTTGGACCGGGAAATTGCCGTATATATCAACCGGCAGGGAAAAATCCTGCAAGTGTCGGTAGGGAATAACGCGACGGTCGATTTGCCGGAATTCAAAGCCGCGGCGGGAAAACAGCTGCTGTCCGGTATCCGGTGCATACACACGCATCCCAGCGGAGAAAGCCAGCTCAGCGAACCCGATCTTTCTTCTTTGCAGCGCATGCACTTTGACGTGATGGCAGCGATATCCTATCAATCGCAGGAAATCATCGCCAGCATGGCCTTTTTTACTGGGCAGCTGTTGGAAGACGGGCATACGCCGGCACTGCAATTTTTTGGCCCGGTCAAAGAAGAAGATCTGCATCAAATCAATCTGACCTATCTGATCGCAGCAGTCAACAAACAATTTGGCCGGCAGCTCACCAGCGAAACCAAACAGGAGAACGAACGGGCGATTCTTGCCGGCATTGAATTTACGAGCAAAAAGACCAGCTGGGCCATTGAGGATTCCATGGCCGAATTGGCGCGCCTGGCGGAAACCGCCGGTGCCATCGTAGTCGGTCAGCTCACGCAGCGCAAAGAGAAACCGGATAATGCGCTTTTCCTGGGCAAGGGAAAAGTACAAGAAGTTGCGCTGGCCATCCAGAATAACGATGCGAACCTTTTGATTTTTGATGATGAAATCACACCGTCCCAGCAACGAAATCTGGAACGCATGCTGGGCGTGAAGATTCTGGATCGCACCGCTTTGATCCTTGACATTTTTGCCCAGCGGGCACACTCGCGCGAGGGCAAGCTGCAAGTAGAACTGGCCCAGCTGCAATACAATTTACCCCGTATTGGCGGACAGGGACTCGTTCTGTCCCGCTTAGGCGGCGGCATCGGCACGCGCGGCCCGGGCGAAACCAAACTGGAAGTAGACCGTCGCCGCATCTATACCCGCATTCACGATATTGAAGAGCAAATTTCCCGGCTGAAAAAGCATCGGGCTTTGCATCATCAACAGCGCAAGGAAATGCGTATGCCGTTGGTCGCCTTGGTCGGCTATACCAATGCCGGCAAATCAACTTTGTTAAACGCCTTGTCCGGCGCCGATGTATTTGCCGAAGACAAGCTGTTTGCAACGCTGGACCCGACCACCCGGCTGGTCAACCTTTCCGATCATCAGCAAATCCTTTTGACCGATACCGTTGGTTTTATTCAAAAACTGCCGCATACACTTGTCACTGCCTTCAACGCGACGCTGGAAGAGGTATGCGAAGCCGACCTGCTGCTGCATGTTGTCGACTGCAGCAACGCCAATTACGAGCAACAAGTCCAGTCGGTGATCGCGGTATTGACGGAACTGAAAGCGGAAAACAAACCGGTGATTTACGTCTTCAATAAGGCTGACCAAATAGCGGATACCAGCGCCTATGAGAAAATATTACAGGATCATAAAGGGATCTTTATCTCGGCCCGCGAGCGTCTGCATCTTGATGATCTTTTAGCCGGTATCGCAGAATTCGTCGGCGGCAACAAGGTGGAAATGCAAGTATGCATTCCATTTTCTCAGGGCAATCTGATCACGCGGCTGCACCAGATCGCCGATATCCGCCAAACCGACTATACCGCCGAAGGTACCGTCTTACAGATTTTGTTGCCGGCGGATGAAGTAAAAAATTTTGAACCATATAAAATGTAAAAGGGGAACCTATCGCATATGACTTTTTCAAAAAAAATACAAGATATAAAACAGGAAATCTTAGCCGAAACCAGACCGCTGTATGCACATATCGAAGAAGTAGCGGCGGCCAACACATTAAAAATCCTTGACGCTATGCGGGAAGTCAAAGTATCCGATGCGCATTTCAACACGACCTCGGGTTATGCGTATGACGATATCGGTCGCGGCAAATTAGAAGAGCTTTACGCTAAAATCTTTGGCGCAGAACGCGCGCTGGTACGCACGCAGTTTGTTTCCGGAACTCATGCGCTGGCAACCGTTTTGTTCGGTATCTTGCGTCCGGGAGACGAGCTGCTTTCCCTGACCGGAACCCCGTATGATACCATGCAGACCGTCATCGGCTATGCGCATCCCAGCCCCGGTTCGCTAAAAGAGTTTGGCATTTTCTACGATGAACTTCCCATGCGGCAGGGCCAAGTTTATCTTTCCGGCATCGCCGCCAAAATCAAAAGCAATACAAAAATGGTGCTCATTCAGCGTTCACGCGGCTACAGTATGCGTTCGCCATTGACGATAGAAGATATACGAACGATCTGCGCGACGGTTAAGGAAATCAAACCGGATTGCATCTGCTTTGTCGATAACTGTTACGGCGAATTTGTCGATACCGAAGAGCCGACGCAGGCTGGCGCTGATATTGCCGCCGGTTCACTGATTAAGAATCCCGGCGGCGGCATAGCGCCGACCGGCGGATACATTGTGGGCCGCGACGACCTGGTCCAGCTGGCGTCGTATCGTCTGACAGCCCCCGGCATGGGGGATGAACTCGGTGCGTCTTTATCGAACAATCGCCTGCTTTTCCAGGGACTTTTCTTAGCACCGCATGTCGTTTCCCAGGCGATCAAGGGAGCCATTTTTGCTGCCGGCATGTTCAGCAAGTTGGGGTATAAAACGCTGCCGCTGCCTACCGACGCGCGCGGCGATATTATTCAGGCCATTGAACTGGGAACAGCTGAAAAGCTCATTGCTTTCTGCGGCGGTATTCAAAAATACTCGCCGGTCGATTCCTTTGCAACGCCGGAACCTTGGGATATGCCCGGCTATGCCGACAAAATTATTATGGCGGCCGGAACCTTTGTGCAGGGTGCATCCATTGAATTCAGCGCCGACGGTCCGCTGCGTCCGCCATACAATGTGTATCTGCAGGGCGGCCTGACCTTCGAACATGCCATGATCGGCATTATGGGAGCCGCACAGGCGGTAGAAGACATCGAAAACAAAGCCTAAAAAACTACACAAAAAAAACGCAGGAGGTTACGAAAACTATCCTGCGTTTTTTCTATGCCGCGATTTTTTGAATCGTGGCATTCCTATATGCTTTTATAAATTACATCTGGCGATAAACGCCAATTACTTTACCCAGTATCGTTACATTTTTTTCATAAAATGGCTGCATCGTATCATTTTCCGGCTGCAGACGGATACAATCCTTTTCCCGGTAAAAACGCTTTACCGTGGCGGTATCATCATTCACCAACGCAACGACAATATCGCTGTTTTCCGCATCTTCCTGCTGTCGAACCAGAATATAATCACCGTCAAAGATACCGGCATTGATCATGCTGTCACCCTGAACCTTTAACATAAACGTCGCATCATGCGTGCCGACTAAACCTTCCGGAAAAGAAAAAACATCCTCAATATTTTCCTCAGCCAGAATAGGCGTTCCCGCCGCTACCGTTCCTACCAGCGGAATCGATACCGTACGGTCCCATGGCTTTTCATCCAATAAATCAATCGCCCGCGGTTTCGTGGGATCACGGCGAATCATACCATTTTCTTCCAGCTTATCCAGATACCCATGCACCGTCGAACTCGACTTCAAACCTACAGCCTGACCAATTTCGCGAACCGAAGGGGGATAGCCATGTTCTGTCAAAAAATCTTTGATAAATTGAAAGATTGTTTGTTGTCGTTGGCTGGCCGTTTGATTATGTCTCACATTAACACTCTCCAAACATATAATTGACTTGTTTGCAGTATAGCATATATATGTTCTGTTTTCAATGTTTTGCACATTTTTAGGCAAAACGTTTGTAAATATCACAATATTAGGAAGGAAAACTATCTACTAAAGCGAAATACAAGAATGGTAAAACAAATAAGATGGATTATTCCATAATAGGAAAATATCATTCCGTTATATTGCTATTATTTTATGGAAAAGCTATACTTAGCTTAAAGTGAAAAAAACGTATTTTGTACAATTTGTTATTGACGCATTTACTGCAGCAACATTTTTGGCGGAAATCATTAAAATGAAGAAAAGATATTTCAATAGCTTCTAAACGATAAATTTTGCCGCGTTACTCGACTACTACAATACGTAGGTTGCGATATGGAGACAAATAAATGAAAAATCGCAAGAATAAGAAAATGTTTATAGTCATTGTAGTATTGTCAGGGATCATGGCCCCGCTGATATTGGCTACAGAAGGGGACCTTTTTTATTTCTATAGTGTATTTGCATGCTTTGTGATTTTTTTCATTTATAATCAGTATAAGACGCAACAGTTCGTACAAGAATCACAAATACAGGCAGAACGTTTTCAGACAGCATTTTCACATATAGCCACGAGTATGTTTAATAATGTCTTAGAAGCCGATATTACAAAAGATGCTTTACTAGGAGAACGCTGTGAACAGCTGACAAATTTATTACAAATACCGAGATCATCAAGTTATTCGGCAACAATCGAAGTAATTGCCGCTTCTATGGTACAACCAGAATTCGCCGCCGAATACAAGAAGGTTCTATCGCGAGAGAATATTTTAGCTTGTTATGCTAAAGGCTGGGACACGATTGAATACGAGTGTATTGAGCGTTCAGATATGGTTCATTATGCATGGATACGTATTCATATCGCTATATTTTGGTCCGAATTAACCCAGTCCCTGCGCATTATTTCTTATGTCAAGAATATTGATAAAGAAAAAAGTGAAAGATTGAATTTAGAAAAACAAGCAAAGTCAGATCTGATGACGGAAGTTTATAATAAAGCAGCTACAGAAGAAGCCATTCAGAAAATATTTAACGAAAGCACAAAACAGGATAGTCATGCGCTCATTATGCTGGATATTGATGATTTCAAAAAGATTAATGATACCTTTGGACATATCGCTGGCGATCGTGTGATTATAGAAACGGCCAAACGTATCAGGCATCTGTTTAGCTTAGCTGATATCGTCGGGAGAATTGGCGGTGATGAGTTTCTGATTTGCATGAAATGTTTCAAAAATATGCAAGAAGTTGAAAATAAGATTGCCATGTTTTATGCCGAATTTGCTGAATTTGGTATAAATACAACAGAGTCTTATCCTTTATCCTTCAGTATAGGCATCGCAATTGCGCATGGCGGTGATACTTTTGAACAGGCCTACAAGCAGGCAGATGCTGCGCTTTATTATGTAAAAAATAATAAAAAAGGAACCTATGCAATTTATGATAATGGTCAATTATACTAAAAACTGCTGCAATCTTCGCGAAGGAAATCAATGAACGACGTATTGATTTCCTTCAAAAGTATTATGCATTATTTAATTTACGATGTTTATGCTGCTAAATTGTTCCAAAGGTATCCGCCATACAGGCGGCTTTTTTTGTGAGAGGATATATCTTGCTGGATGAAGAATACCTAATGGTAATGTTAAATTTGGAATGGAAAGGTGGAACACCAATGAATACAAATATTGACGCGTCGGATTTGAAAACGATTCTTCATTCGAAACGCGCAAACATATATTATCTATCACAATGCAGAGTAATGCAGAAAGATGGGCGGATTCTTTATTTGACTGAGGGAAAACGACAAAATTTATATTGGAATATCCCGATTGCCAATACGACGGTAATCCTTCTAGGGAATGGAACATCGATTACACAGGCTGCAGTAAGGATGCTAGCCAGTGCTGGAGTGATGATTGGTTTTTGCGGTAGCGGTGCGACACCTTTATTTGCCGGATCTGAAATTGAATGGCTAAGTCCACAAAGTGAATATCGTCCTACAGAATATGTTCAAGGCTGGCTTTCTTTCTGGTTTCAAGAGGAGAAACGGTTGCTGGCTGCTAAAGAATTTCAGGAATCTCGTTGCAAGTTTATAGAATCCGTATGGGCACATGATCGGGATTTATCAGAATATGGATTTTATGCAGACGATTATGAGGTGACAGCAGCACTACAGACATTTAGAAGTGGCATCAAGCAGGCGGAAAATGTTACATCATTACTGGTCAGTGAAGCAAAGTTCACCAAGTCAATTTATCGCTATGCGGCAGAGCATACCGAACAAAATGGCTTTGTACGTCAGCACGATGCAAATGACAAGGCAAATCGTTTTCTGAACCATGGCAACTATCTGGCATATGGTCTTGGTGCAGTTACATTATGGGTTTTGGGTATTCCTCATGGTTTTGCCGTTATGCACGGCAAGACCCGTCGTGGAGCGTTAGTATTTGATGTAGCTGATCTGATCAAGGATGCGATTGTCCTTCCATGGTCATTTGTTTCTGCGATGGAAGAACGGGACGAGCAGTTATTTCGACAGTTGTGTATCCAAAAATTCACGGAACATCATGTGCTGGACTTCATGTTTAATGAAGTAAAAAAAGTCAGCCAGCTTTTTGGAAAAACAGGTGATGCCAAATGATGGTCATCTTTACTAGTCGCAGCGAGAAAAAATCACGGGCGGTGGTAGAGCAGATTCTGGATAATTTTGCGGATCGCATCGGCAATGATACGTGGCAGACGATCATTACCCAGGAAGGCCTGCAGACTGTCAAAGGACTCTTACGTCAAAATGCAACAAAAAGTACAGCTGTGTCATGCCGTTGGCTGCGTTCACGTAATCATAGTAAATTAGTATGGATAATTGGCAGCCGGGATAGATTTAATGCAGAAGGAATTGTACCGGTCAACTGGACAAAGAAAAACGTCATGCATAGTGAATGGGAAGGTACTTGGCAGTATATGCCATTACTCAAAGCATTGACAGCGACAGCAGCTCTATTTCATGACTGGGGAAAAACTTCTAAGTTGTTCCAAAATAAACTTTTGGCTAAAAAAACAAGTAAAGAGGCAGATCCGTGGCGGCATGAATGGATTACTTGTAAGCTGTTGGAGGCAATAGTGGTATGCAGTAAAGATTCCGAGAACGATCAGTCTTGGATTGCACAGTTTGTAGATGGTCAGATAAAAGAACCTCAGCTCATTCAATATTTGAAAGTGCAAGTTGAAACTGGGATGATGAACGTACTGCGGGCAGAACTTCCGCCATTGATGCAGATTCTGATGTGGCTAATCTTATCGCATCATCGGCTTCCCTTGCCTTTGACAGAAAACCTGCGAGTTGATAAGAAATTCAATGGCGATGAACCGATAACGTTTGCAGAAATGATGCAGCGGATTACAGCAGATTGGAGCTATCACAATCCAGAGAATCAACAGGTAAGAACATGCTGCAGTTTTCCTTTGGGACTCATGCTGCAGGATGCAGCATGGCAGAAACAGCTTGCATTGTGGCTGCCGCGCTTGGCGAAAGAATTGCCGACTTTATTGAAACTATGGCCAGAACCGGCTGATAGAACGGCATTACGTCCATTACTGCTTTATGCCCGGGAAGCATTGATGTTAAGCGATCATTATGTGTCTTCATTGCCAGTATACGACCAGCCAGTTGGTGAAATTCAAAAAAATCTTTGGGCAAATACGGGAAAAATCAAGGAAAAAGATCAGACAGAACAGGTTCCGCACCAATTGCTGCGTACCCACCTAATCCGAACAGCAAGTCAGGCCGTGAAAATTATCCGAAAATTACTAGCTTTTAGAAATGAGATGGAATGTGCTGAGGACCTCCGTTTTCCCAGGACACCCGCCAATTCAATTTTTGCTTGGCAAACAAAGGCTGTAGAGGCTATTCGAGTTCATCGTCAGGGCCGGGATAAGCAGCAAGCCTGGTTTGTCGTCAATATGGCAAGTACGGGTAGAGGAAAAACTTTGGCAAATGCGAAAATCATGCGGGCAATATCTGCAGATGAAAAATCCTTACGTTATATCCTTGCGTTGGGATTGCGTACTCTTACCTTGCAGACCGGCAGTGAATATCGGGAACGCATCGGTTTAGGTGCCGATGAGATGGCAGTGCTCATTGGCTCAAAAGCGGTGGAAAAGCTTTATAATAAAGATATCACAGGGCAAAAAATAAATGAAGATTGGAAAATAGACCTGACTGGCGGAGATGAGCAGCAAGGGGAATCATCTGAAGAACTGTTTTCGGGTGAAATGGTATTTGAAGATGGCTTCAACCAGGAACAGATAGATTTTCTGGATATATTTCTGAATGGAAAGAAGAACAAGGCCGCTAAAAAGAATCAAGCGTTATTGTTTCGTCCGGTTTTAGTTGCAACGATTGATCATATCATGGGAGCCACGGAGACGAAACGAGGTGGACAGCATTTGCTGCCAATCTTACGTCTGCTTTCGTCAGATCTGGTTATTGACGAAATTGATGATTTTTCGCCACGCGACCTCATTGCAATTGCCAGATTGATTCATTTGGTGGGAATGCTGGGGCGTAATGTAGTAATTTCCTCGGCAACGATTCCGCCAGATCTGGCAGCCAGCCTTTATCATGCATATCAGGATGGAGTCGTTTGCTATAATCAATTTTTTTCTCATCAAAAAACAATACATACGGTTTGGAGCGATGAATTCCGAACGCAAGTAAAAGAAATGAACATACTTGAAGAAAATCAATATGAGTCGCTACACAAAGTTTTCATTGATAAGAGAATCCGCAGCTTAAAAAGGGAACCTGTGCACAGGAAGGCTTGGATCGTATCTTGCCAGGAGGTCAAGGACATATCAGATTGGGAGAAAAAGCAAAACTGTTATTATCAGGTGATTCGTCAGACGGCAGAGCATATGCATGATTATCATCATGTTATCGATATAAAGACGGGGAAAAAGATTTCTTTTGGAGTGATTCGTATGGCGAATATAACCCCCTGCGTCGAGCTTAGCCGATACCTGCTGAAATGTGATTGGCGTAATGACATCCAACCGGTATTGATGTGTTATCATAGCCAGCAGGTTCTGCTGCTGCGCCATGAACTAGAACATTATCTGGATCAAGTGCTGCAGGGGAAACAGCGAGCAGAAGATACCGTGGATTTTGCCGATCCGATCGTTCGTCAGCACATTGACCACAGTCCGGCTGCCAATATGCTTTTTCTGGTTATAGCAACACCTGTAGAAGAAATCGGACGAAATCATGATTTTGATTGGGCAATCGTGGAACCGTCTTCCTACCGTTCAATTATTCAGTTGGCAGGACGAGTCCTGCGCCACCGCTGGAATATGATACCAACAGAACCAAATATTGCAATTCTGCAGTATAATATCCGGGGATTGGAGAATAAAACAATAGCATTTACCCAACCAGGCTTTGAAACAAGTAAATGGCCGTTAAGAAGTCACGATATGATGGATTTAGTTGACAAGCAGTCCTTGGCGGAACGGGTAGATGCGATCCCACGGATTTATCGCCCTCAGCTTCTTCAGCCAGAGATAAAACTGATTGATCTGGAACATGCCGTCATACAGGCGATGGGAAATATGGACGCCAAAGGACCGGGCACTGTTGGCGGTTGGCAGCGTACCTTCTGGTGGTTGACTGCCTTGCCGCAGGTATTGAATACATTCCGAGCATCCGTCGGCAAGGACGTGCGGCTCTGCTACGAATATCAGAATGGAACTTTAAGATTCTGCGAAGAAATTGAAGGTGAGTATAAATGTGTTGAAGATAAATATGAGATACAGATAGAAGAAGAGGAAAAAGCGGATACGCAGCGATTCTGGCTAACACGTGATTATATAAAGTTGTTACGGCAGTATGCGGAATTAGATGAGGATGATGACGAAAATGAAGAACTTTATCGGGTATCGCATTTCTATGGAGAGATTATGCTGACAAACTATCAGAATATGACACAATATAGTTATTCAGATCAGTTTGGGTTGGTAAAGCTGCGGAAAAAGTAAAATAGTTCTAAGCTGGAAAAAATCATATTATTCTGATATACTAAATTCATAATGATCAGCCGAACAGGCTGCTTAGCAAATTATTGAATTCTCAGGCCCATAATCCGCCGAATAGGCGGCTTGATTTTTTCTATCCATTATAGAATTATATATGCGAAATTATTTTTTTGATGTATAATATATTACTCAACTTTCCCACCTGCAAAATCGAGATAAATCCTTTAAAAATCTAATGTAACGGCTGTTTTGTTGCCATATTGACAATAAAATAGCACCAATCCTTAGTA
>DCFR01000031.1 GCA_002319815.1 Megamonas sp. UBA1799 | reverse complement strand
CCCATCGTCTTCACGCGCACTTTATCAATAAAGGCAGTATAAAGTTTGCGCTTCGACTGAAACTTAGGCCCCGTGGTAATCCATACAATCGAACCTTCCGGATAGTTTTTGCTGCGGTCGCCCAAACGTACGGTACAATCCTTGGTACGGGCCGCAAGCATTTTTTCATGCTTAGGCGCCTGAAAATTCAATGCCATCATAACGCAACATCTCCTCTGTAAATTGCACTACTTCCTTATTAGTGTATCATATTTTTTCTGCCAGATAAAGGAAAAGGCATTGTTTTCTTTACAAAAATTAAAAATCCCGTTATGATACAAGTATATGTGTACCAAAAATTTTTCATACAAAAATAATTCGGCCTGTGCTGCCTCCGGCAAACCGACATCAATTTCATATCAGTCCGCCATTGTTCCCGGTATGACCATCCCCTTTCGCGGTCGTGAACTCACGCTTTGCGTATCCTGTTCCCGTCGCAAACCGGCAGTTGTTCCCGATGACACCAGCCTGCAGATCAACTTTTATCAGGATGCGCCGCAGCCGCCGCTGGCTGACATCCTGCATCGCTGGTATCTCAAGGAAGCGCGGCACTGTCTGACGTCGCAAACGGCCCGCTGGGCTGCGGCCATGGGGCAGCACTACGGCCGCATCACAGTAAAGGACCAGCATTCCCGATGGGGCAGCTGCTCATCGCTGCGAAATCTCAACTATAACTGGCGTCTGATCATGGCTCCGGAACCGGTGCTCAACTATGTTGTCATTCATGAGGTAGCTCATCTGATTGAGCTGAATCATTCGCCGGCGTTCTGGCAAATTGTCAAAACTTACGATTTGGACTTCCAGAAGCATAAACTCTGGCTGCGCCAAAACGGCCTCCGGCTTTTTCAGGTATTTCCCACAGTATGCACCTAAAATAAAAATAAAAGGAGTGTCGTATCATGAAGTACATTCATTCACTTTGTCTCGCAATGCTTACGGTCTTTGTACTTTTTTTCCCGGCTGCCGGTCTGGCGGCTGAACGCACGGTCCCAATCCTTGCTGTTGATGGCAGCGGCACCAGTCAGGCAGCGCCCGATCAGGCATTCATTTCGCTCGGCGTCATCACCCAGGCCGTCGAGGCGCAGACAGCCCAAACAAAAAACGCTTCTATTGCCAATGCCATCCAGAATGCGCTGATTGAAATTGGCATACCGGAAAAATGCATTCAAACGCGCGACTACAATCTCCACCCGGACTATAACCGCGATCAGCAAAATGAAATCACCAGTTACACCGTCAATAATACCGTCACGGTACGCGTCGATGACATTCGCCTGATTGGCCGGGTCATTGACACGGCGCTTGCTAACGGCGCGAATCGCGTCAATTCGCTGAATTTTGATCTGAAAAACACGAAACAGCTGCGTAAAGAAGCACTGGGCTCCGCCATCAAGGATGCGCGGGAAAAGGCCGATATCATTGCCGCCGGTCTTGGTAAAACCATTACCGGAATTCAGAACGTATCAGAAAACTCCGGTACGATTCAGCCCCGCCGCTATGATAACATGATGCTGGCAAAATCGGCAGCGCTGGAAAGCACGCCGATTGAAGCCGGTACGATCGACTTCAGCGCCACTGTTCACATTGAGTTCATTCTCAGCAATTAAATAAATCCAACGCTTGGAGGCGTATATCTTCTCATGACAAAACCACGTTTGCCGGCGATTGAATACATCCGCGGCATATCTATGCTCGGCGTCATTGGCATTCACGTCGGCTCACAATATCTCAGCAATACCCTGGCGAATATTCACCTCATTGCTCTTTTTGAAATCGCCACCCGCTTTGCTGTGCCGATTTTCTTTTTTATCTCCGCCTTCGGACTGTTTTACAATCTTGACCTTGCCCGGCCATTCGATTATCGGGGATTTATGCGACGGCGCTTTCGCACCGTTCTGATCCCGTACCTCGTCTGGTCGGCCTTCTACATACTGCACTATACGGTGCTCTATCGGGATCCTTCCTTGTTGACGCCGCTGCAAATTCTCAAATATCTGTTTTTTGGTTTTGCGAGCTATCAACTCTATTTTCTCGTTATTCTACTCTGGTTTTATCCGCTGATGCCGCTCTGGATCAAAATCGTGCGTCACATCAACAAAAGCGGCTTATGTTGGCTGCTGCTGGCGCAAATTGCGTTTAATTACTATTCCAGTTTCATCATGAATCCCTATGGCATTGAAAATCCTATTCTGAAAGCCCTGCTGATCAATCGGCTCAACTACTGGGTGATTCATTATGTATTCATCTTTGTTCTGGGCGGCTGGCTCGCTGTCCACAGCGATGAATTTATGCGCTTCATGAAAGAACGGCGCGCCGCTGTTTGTATCTTTTTTTGGGCTTCCATGGCATCCCTATTGGTTTATTACTACAAACTGATTTTGCTGGACCATTACACGCCTATAGAAGCCATCAACTCGGCGCATCAGCTTTGCCCTCCCGGCGTCCTGTACACCGTGGGCGCTTCCCTTTTTTTCTTCACCATCTTTACCTATCCGCGTTATCCTGCGTTTTTGAACCCGGCGCTTTCGTTGCTGGGCCGGCATTCTTACTTCGCCTACCTTGTGCATCCGGTTGCTATTACCTATCTGGGCCGGATTGTTGACGGCACGGGCCGCATTATGACCGCGCCGCTGGCCATAGGCTTCTATTGCAGCGTCGTCCTGCTCGCTATTATCGGCGCCATACTTATGCGCCGCCTGGGACGGCACTTTCCCATCATCAATATTCTCACCATCGGTGTATATCCCAAGGGCAAATAACCTGTCCTGCCCAAGGGGCTGCAGCCTAAAAGCCGCAGCCCCTTTTATGACGCCAATTCGCGCTTTTTGAATAAAAACGAGGTGCTTGCATTGCAACCAAAATTTGAAATCCGAACCCATATTACCTTTAGAGACTATCTGCAATACCATTTTATAGCCAATCGCCGGACCTTAATCATAAAACTGATTCTTTGCCTGCTGATTTTTCTTTTCTTACAATCAGATGCAATTTCACCCACCCGTCCCACAGCAACCACTTGGTTCATCTTTACGTGTATGATGATCTTCCTCTGTTTCAGTTTTTACCGTCAGCTCAAACGCAACTATGAACAACAATGCCGTACCGGCGGCAGTACCTTTGCTCTCAGCTTTTATGAAGATCATGTGGAACAGTCTTCCTTGCATGCCGAAATCTCATTGCCCTACAACAAGATTCTGCGTTGTATAGAGACTGGTCATAGTTTTTACCTGCTCGCCAACGCCACGGATGCGATCTTCGTCAATAAACGCAGCTGCCCTGACGAACTCATTGCCTTTCTGCATCAGCTTCCCATTGGCTGTTCCGCACCGGAAGCACCTTCGCCGACACCCGCCCTGCTTTGCACGGATAACATTCTCTATCAAACAGAAACGCATTGGACCTATGAAGAATACAAAAAATTTATCCGCCACGTCAACAATAAATACACCAACATCCTGCGGCTCTGCATTTATCTCCCGCTCATCATCGCTCTCTGGAATCATCCGCCGACATTACAGCCCAATGCGATTTTGGACATGCTCCTGAAGTTTAAAGCGCAGGTTTTTTTAATTCTTCTGATCGAAGCCTATGCACATTACCCCCTGCGGCGTGCTTACAATAAAGATAAAACCGTCTGCCAAACCACCGTCATCTGCTATTTTTATCCAGATCATCTGCGCTGCCTTAGTCCCACCGGCGACGTTGACCGGCGCTATGACCAAATAGAAAAGATTATCGAAACGAATACCAATTTTTACCTTATGTTCAATAAAACCCACGGGCACAATATCATTAAAGCCAACTGCACGCCCGAACTTATAGAGTTTCTGCACAAAATGTGCTGAAACTCTATAAACACGCAGCCAAACACCCCGTCGCCAATGGCAACGGGGTGTTTGGCTATATTTGCTGTAAAACCACTTTAAAGCTGCATAAAATTGGGAAACAGCAGCATGCCAACATAACAGACCACAGTCGTCAGCAAGATATTTAGACAAGTCAGCTTTAATCCCTGACGAATCTGCACATCGGTCTTCAAACCAAACGCCACCGGAATGGCCCGGGTGGAAACCGGCAAGGTCCCAGTACTTTTATGCATTTGAGAAAAGCATACCGCTCAAATGAAACCATCCCTTTTTCTTATAAAACGTGCTAAAATAAGAGCAGTTAAACCAAACATATCAATGTTTTTACGGGTTGAGGTGTATTATGTATTTACCAAGAATA
>DCFR01000021.1 GCA_002319815.1 Megamonas sp. UBA1799 | reverse complement strand
TTATTGTCAATGTGGGTTATGTGCCTGATTTTGGCATTTTTTTAAGCATTTTTTTTCGCGTGAGGTTTTTTGAAAAATGGGGAACCCTTTTCTGTAGGCATTGCGGAAAAGGGTTTTTTAATGTTTGAAAACGAATGGCCGGCCACCGATTGCGCGCGTTTTTGTAGAGGAAAATTTTTTCGCGAGAAGGAAGAAATGGGAAAGGCAGCGAATTTATAGCAGAGGAATCTTTCCTGACTGTTGAGATCTGAAAATTGTCAGGGAGAGTATAAGCAAAAGGGGGAAAATTTATGGGTAGGTCGGTGGGGCGGATTGCAGTTTGTGTCAGTTTATGTTTGTGCTTGTTTACGGCGGTGGTGTCGGCTGCCAGTCTGGAGGAACGGAAACAGGAGCTGCGCGATAAGACGGCGGCGACGCTGACAAGGCTGTATCAGCAGGAACCACAAGCGCAGTATGTCATTGAGAATTGTGCCGGCTATGCGGTCTTCAACAATACGGGCGTTAAGCTGGGTCTCTTTGGCAGCGCGCATGGGCGTGGCATGGCAGTGAATAACGCGACCGGCGAAGAAGTCTACATGCGCATGGGGGAATATCAGGCCGGACTGGGACTGGGCGTCAAGGAATATGCCGTGATCTTTGTGTTTGGCTATGAAGAAGCCTGGGATGATTTTGTCAAGAGCGGCTGGAAATTTGACGGACAAGCTACCGCTGCCGCCGATGACGGCGTCAATGGCGGATCAATGGAAGGCGCGCTGAACATTGGCGACGGGATCTGGATGTATCAGATGACAACCAAGGGACTGGCGCTGGAGCTGGCCGTCAAAGGTACGGAATATTACCGGGACAAATCGTTTTATAAAGAAAATAAGAATCAATAGATATTTTTGTAATCGAAATTTTATTTACTCAATACCTGAAAATATGTATTGTTTTTAGCCAAATGGTTAGTTGTTGGAACGTATTTTCCGTGTTAAGATTACTATAATGATAAAAAAATAATGAACGTTCAGGTGCTTATAAGCCCAACAGAAAAACCGGTTAAAAGCCGGTGCGGTCACGCCACTGTAACGGGGAGCATTGCTGCAGCATTGCCACTGGATTGTATATAATCCGGGAAGGCGCAGCATGTGCGAGGAACCGAAGCCAGAAGAACTGCCTGAACGAATGTAGCCATATTAACCTTGCGATGGACGAGGGGCGCGTTATCAAGTCGTAGCGGATAAACCGTACGGCCTCTCTTGTGTTCAGCTAGAGGGGTCGTTTTTATTTTATGCAGAGTAGTATTCTTAAAGTAAGGTGGAGCGTTCATGAGGCAGGTTCCAACTAGACAAAAAATATATGAGGCTGTGGTTTCTTTGTCTGACGCTCGCGGTTTTGAAGAAATGTACCGGCGAATTCTTGTACAGGCCTGCTCGGTGATGGAAGGAAACGAAGGTTTTTTATTTGTAAAACAAGGGCAACAGAACAGTAATGTACAATTGGAATATAATGACGGTTGTTTTAAAATGCAGGCGTGTGCTGCCGGACAACAATTTCCATCTTTTACGTGGGGAAGTCCGCTGTATGCGCCATCGGATACGCTTTTGGGATTTTTAGGTGTTTCCGGGAATGCTGTGCCGATGGCGCGCATTGGCGCGCACGGTCTTCATGCCTTCAGCCGTTATGCGGTCGTGGCTTCATGGGCGCTTTATTATGCAGCCGGATCGGAATCGTGTTATATTTCAGAGGGGACAACTTCAGCGCCGGTTTTGCATGATTGTTTTTTCTATATTAAGCAGATTCTACATTATAATGCAGACGCTGCTAAGGCATCGGCTTTATTTGCCGAGTATGGAAAGCCATCTTTTCATTATCAAGGTAAAGACGGATCTGCAATTGATTTAGACGTCCGGCTTACGGAACGGGAAATCGAAGTACTGTCATGTTTACAGGCAGGGGGATCGAATCAGGCGATTGCTGCTAAAATGCATTTTTCAATCGCTACCGTTAAATATCATCTCAGCCATATTTTTAAAAAACTGAAGGTAAAAAACCGTATGCAAGCTGTTATGGCCGCGCATCAGCAGGGTATTATTTAAAATTAGCCAAAAGATTGGGAATTGTATGCTTTGTTAGATTTTTTTAGCCGAACAGCCAGTTGTATGTTTCTTTGTCCGATGTTACGATACATATAGTTAAAAAATACATAATAACGTTCAAGTGCTTTATAAGCCTAACAGAGAAATCGGTTAAAAACCGATGCGGTCACGCCGCTGTGACGGGGAGCATTGCTGCAGGATTACCACTGGATTGAAAATAAACAGTCTGGGAAGGTGCAACATATGCTGAGAACCGGAGCCAGAAGAACTGCTTGGACAGATGTAGCTGTATAACCTTGCGAGTGACGGGGGGCGTGTCGTTATACCGAATTTCGGTGTGACTTGTTTTTGATGCGCAGCTTCCCTTGATGAATCAGGGGAAGCATTTTTTATGCCTGTGTACTGGACATAATGGCTGCAGAATAAAGAAGGGATATTCAGAAATACCGCATCAATATAAAAATTCGGCGCTCTGCGCGCTGCTGGGGTTTTTCGGCGTTCAAAACAAGCCTGAAAAATGGAAACAAATGGCCGTTGCCGGATAATGTCGGATCATAGGGAAACAGGTACCCAATCGCGTAGGACCAGAGGAGAATGATAGTGCTTCGGGGAATCGGAATATCCGGAGATACAGATCGGGTCACGGGAGCGGGTTTGAAAGGGAATACCGGTGAGAATCCGGTGCTGTCGCGCAGCCGTAAAAGGGAGCCGAATCATTGTAATACCTCTGGACCGGAGGGATGATCGGTAATGAACCAAAGTCGGGGTACTGCCTGTTTCCAACATCCATATAAGCCTGCGCTGTACAGGTGGGATTTGTCAAAGAAATGTATGAGCAATCTTCAAAAATGAGATTTTCCTGTCTTAGGTAAAAGGCCGGGGCAGCTTATTTCTGTCGCGATGTAAAATTCGGACAAAGATGCTGCGACCATGTTGCTGTATGCCTACGCAGAAAGAGGTCAGTTTTATTGTGGAATGGTTAATAGTTTCTTTGGTAAATCTTACCAGTATAGTTTTTTTGCGTGCATTTTTGGCGATATACCCTTCGCTGCTTGTGCGGCAAGGCTGGTAGGAAAAAGGGAGGCGGTTCTTATGGGAAAACGGGTTGCAGTAAAAGAAACGTATTTAGCGTTTGTGCAGGAACTGGAGAAAAGGCGGGAAACGGACTACCTTGTGGTTCATCATACGGCGTCCGCCGGCGACATTGGAGCGGCGGAAATTCATGAAGAACATAAGGCAAACGGCTGGGCGGGCTGCGGTTACCATTATGTTATTCGCTTTGATGGAACGGTTGAACGCGGCCGACCGCGGGATACCGTTGGAGCGCATGCATTCGGAGTCAATGATCGCTCAATCGGTATAGCGTTGTCCGGTAATTTTATGACAACGGAGCCGACGGACGCACAAATAACTTCTCTGGAAAATTTGCTGGCTGATTTATGCGATCTGTATTGTCTGAATCAAACGAATATTATTGGACATCGTGATGTGGCCGTGATGTTGCAGGATTCTGCAGATGCAACCGCTTGTCCGGGCGACCGGCTCTATGAACGCATGGATGAAATCCGGCAGCGGGTACATAGGCTGCAGGAGTAAGGAGAGAGAGTTTTGACAAGAAAGAATAATAAACCTTGTAAAGCAATTTTTGCAGGCGTGGCCTGCGCTCTGCTGCTGGGGGGAACGGTATGGCCACAGGCAGTGTATGCGGAGGAAGCAGCGGCAGACAAGGATAAAAAGCAGACGAGCAGCGATGAGTTGAATACATACGAACTGCCGGAGCTTACAGTGGAGGCGAAGCGTCCGGATTGGGAAAGCAAGCTGTCACCGGGTACGGTTACGATCATTCATCCGGATGACTATAAAGGCGAACAGAAGACGCTGCCGGAACTGCTGAAACAGGTTCCGGGCGTGCATGTGCGCGACGTAAACGGCAAAGGACAGTATACGACCGTGAGCGTGCGCGGTTCGACGGCGGCCCAGGTCGGCGTGTTCATTGACGGCGTGCTGTGCAATCTGGGCGGTGATGCGGCGGTGGATATTTCGACCATTCCGGTGGACAATGTGGAGCGTATCGAAGTATATCGCGGCTATATTCCGGCGCGTTTCGGCGGGACGTTTATAGGCGGCGTTATCAACATTGTGACAAAAAAGCCGACAAAGGCGAGAGGGACGGCGTCGATAGGGAAAAGTTCCTTTGGCGGGAATAAGGGAAACATCGAAGTCGATGCGCCGCTGGGGCGCGGCAGTCTGATGTTTGGGTTTAATCTGGATGAAAGTGACGGCGATTTTAAATACCAGAACGGTTATAACGCTGCAGCTTTGTCAGCGGCGCAGAAGGCATTTACAACAGCAAAATCAACGGAACTGTTGAACATAAATAGCTGGATTGAATTGTTAACTGGGGGAACTAGTTATGATTTGACTGCTGTCAGCATGATGGATATTGTTAATAATCCAAATAAAATTAGTGATTTGCGGACTAGTCTTTATAACGTTGCGTCAGGGCTTGGTTGGAGTGATGCGGATTTTAATGACATTTTTGATACATTTATTAAGGGGGGAGGGAGCGGTGATTCCGGATTTACAGATTTGTGGAATGTGCTAAAGAAAATTGCTAGGTATAGCAGTGCGGATCGTTGGAGAAAATCCAATGATTACAAGAATACTGACGTGATCCTGAAATGGCAGGATGATCACTGGTTTACCAAGGCTACTTGGAAAGAAATCAATCGTCATTATCCGGAATCGATTGACGGCAATTATGGTAATCCGCCAGACATTGACTTGGTGGATGATCCCTATTACAACCATCGTCGTCAGAAACTGACCGATACGGAAATTCTGGGCGGACGGCGCGATACGGTCGGTAATCTGGAGTGGGGGTGGAGCATTGATTATTTGAACCAACAAAAGCGTTATGAAATTGACAACTGGCAATACTTGGAGCAGATCGACAAAGTGACGCTGCAGCCAAGATCTCCCCTTTTTTTATGGAGTCAGTATGACAGCGACCGCTGGGGTGCTAAAGTGGACGGCACTTACAAAGCAGGGAAAAAGCATCTGCTTGAGTTTTTGCTGGACGGTTCCAAAGAAGAGCTTCACTGCAAAGGCTGGCGGAGGGATTGTCAAGTAAAGTGTGTAA
>DCFR01000014.1:579-17458 GCA_002319815.1 Megamonas sp. UBA1799 | reverse complement strand
GAAGTGGTGGTTGTGAGTTAGAATCCACTAGCCAATAAAGGTTTGCCTGGTTTACATAATACGTATAATGTATATTTTTTACTATGCTAGAATTTTGTATACGTTGTATGCTATAATGATATATATTATATGTCAGACTTTGGCAAATTTTCTGGCGATGAGGAGGAGTAGGGATGAAGTGGAGCAAATTCAGTAAGGTTGCAGCAATGGGGCTGGTGCTGGTGTTTGCAGCGTCGCTTTTTGCGGGCTGCGGCGGTGGCAGCGGCGGTGATGCAAAAGCAGAGAAAAAATTTCTGAACATTGCGACGGGCGGAACGGCCGGCACGTACTATCCGATAGGCGGCGCCATGGCCGAAATTCTGAATAAGTCGATTCCGGGGATGAACGCCAGTGCGCAGAGTACCGGGGCAACGGTTGCCAATATCAATATGCTCAAGGAAGGTTCCGTCGATCTGGCGATTGTCCAGAACGATATAACGTATTATGCGGCAAACGGCATTGAGATGTTTAAGGATAAAAAAGTGGATAATCTGCGCGGCATTGCGACACTTTATCCGGAAACTTGTCAGATCATTACGCTGGATAAATCGGGGATTCAGTCCATTGCGGATTTGAAAGGAAAACGGGTTGCTGTAGGTGCTGCCGGCAGTGGCGTAGAAGCAAATGCGCGGCAGATCCTGGCTGCTTATGGAATCCAGTATGATGATATTCAGGTGCAGTATCTTTCTTTTGGGGAAGCGGCCAGCGCGCTGAAGGATAACAATGTGGATGCGGCCTTTATCACCGCCGGCTATCCGACGGCAGCCGTGCAGGATATTGCCTCGCAGAACAAGGTGCGCCTGTTGCCGGTGGATGTCGATAAGGCGGATGCGATGATTGCCAAGTATCCATTCTATACGAAGACGACGATTCCCGCCGGAACTTATTCGGGATTTGATGTCGATGTGCCGGCAATTTCCGTTATGGCTATGCTCGTAGCGACGGATAAGGTGGATGATGCGCTGGGCTATGAGATTACCAAGGCTCTTTTCAGCAATCTTGATAAGCTGCGGAATGCACATGCAGTGGGTAAGCTGATTTCTAAGGAAGGCGCCCAGAAAGGGATGCCGATTAAGCTGAATGCTGGCGCCGAGAAGTATTTTAAGGAGTAAGCTCAGTATCTTTCGGGAAAGGATGGGCGGGCGCTTTTCAGTGCCCGCTTTTATCTTATGAAATATCCAAAATGGTTTCGTTTCTATTTAATGGGACTGGCCGTGCTGCTTTGCTGGCTGCTCATGCAGCCCTGCCTGTATATTGCTGCAGGGCGAAGTTTACTGGCAGTCATCCCGGCGCCGCCCGGCATGCCGTTTTCCATTCATTTTATTCACTCGGTGCAAAAAACGCCGGTGGAGGAAAATCTGACGGTAAATGACCGGCAGGATGGTTTTGTCCTGCAGTCAACGAAGTATCAATCATTCGGCGTGGGGCTGCCTTTTTTGGCCAGTGACGGTCAGTTTCGTGAAGAGGGCAATTATTTTATTATGGATCATATGAACCGAAAGTTTTCCCGGTTAAGTCTTCGCCCGGGGCTGGGAACGCAGCTTACGGTTTTGGCTGGCGGCACGCCGCATCGGCTTTATGAAGAGCTGCCGCTGGGCACCCGGGTGGATTTGTATATGGCGCCATATTATAAGCAATGGGTGGGAAAGGTTGATGAAAATGGACAATAACAAGGAAGAAGTAAAGCTGGCAACCGACGTGCTCAAGAAGTATGATAAGGAATCCGATGTAATGGAATATACGGGTTTTATGGCCAGGGTTATATCGGCGTTAGCGATTACATTTTCAATTTTTCAGCTTTATACAGCTATATTCGGAGTGCTCGATGCACAGCTGCAGCGGGCTGTCCATTTGGGATTTGGTTTGACCCTGGTATATCTGCTGTACCCGACATGCAAATCCTGGTCGCGGACAAAACTGCATCCGCTGGATCTGTTGCTGGCTGTTCTGGGGGCAGCAACTCCGGCCTATATCCTGCTCGAGTACAATCACCTGGTTCTGCGGGCAGGCACCGTGACATCGACGGATCTTGTCGTCGGATTGGTCGGCGTGCTGCTGGTCATTGAAGCCACGCGGCGGGTCGTAGGGCTGCCGATGGTTTTCGTCGTGCTGGGTTTTCTGGTTTATGCCTTTGCCGGACCGTATATGCCGGGCGTGCTCGCGCATCGCGGCTTGACGGTGCAGCAGCTTATCAGCCATCTTTATTTTACGACGGAAGGGATTTTCGGCATACCTTTGGGTGTTTCTTCCACTTTCATTTTTTTGTTTATTTTATTTGGCGCTTATCTCGAATCCACGGGACTGGGCAAATTCTTTATTGATCTGGCGAATTCGGTTGCCGGCTGGGCCAGCGGCGGACCGGCCAAGGTAGCAGTGCTTTCCAGCGCGCTGATGGGCACGGTATCGGGCAGCTCGGTGGCCAATGTAGTGGGAACCGGCAGTTTTACCATTCCTATGATGAAGAAACTGGGGTATCATAAGAATTTTGCCGGGGCGGTTGAGGCTGCGGCTTCGACGGGCGGGCAGCTCATGCCGCCGGTCATGGGTGCCGCCGCGTTTTTAATGGCGGAGTTTGTAGGCGTACCGTATGTTGAAATTGTGAAGGCGGCGGTCGTGCCGGCGATTTTATATTTTTCCGGCGTATGGCTTGGCGTACATTTTGAAGCGAAGCGCAATCATCTCAAGGGAATTCCCCGCAGTGAGCTGCCAAAGGCTTGGGACATTTTTCGGGAGCGGGGACATCTGGCGATTCCGTTGGTCGTGATTGTTTATTTGCTGGTGTCCGGGTATACGCCGATGCGGGCGGCGCTTTTTGCCATTGTGCTTTCCATTGCGGCGTCATTTTTGCGGAAATCAACCCGGATGAAGCCAATTGAGATTGTACGCGGGCTGGAGGCCGGCGCCCGCAATGTGCTGGGCGTGCTCGTTGCCTGTGCGGCGGCCGGTATTATTATTGGAGTGGTAACGAAGACGGGAGTCGGTTTGAAGCTGGCTTCGGCACTGCTCGATCTTGCCGGGGGGATGCTGCTGCCGACGATGTTCTTTACAATGATTACATCGTTGATTCTGGGCATGGGAGTGCCAACAACGGCAAATTATGTCATTACATCCACAATCGCTGCGCCGGCACTGGTACAGATGGGGGTGCCGGTGTTGGCGGCGCATATGTTTGTCTTCTATTTTGGCATTGTGGCGGATGTTACGCCGCCGGTGGCTTTGGCGGCGTATGCTGGCTCGGCTATCAGCGGCGGCAATGCCTTGAAAACGGGTGTGAATGCTTCTAAACTGGCAATTGCCGCTTTTATTATTCCCTATGTATTCGTAATGTCGCCGATGCTGCTCATGATTAATGCGACGCCGCTGGGGCTGCTGCAGGCTTTAGTCACGGCGGTGATCGGCATGATCGGGCTGAGCTCGGCGCTGATCGGCTGCTTGATCGTTAAGACGACCAAGTTGGAACGTATTGTACTGTTCATCGGCGGATTGCTGATGATTGATCCGGGTATGTTGACGGATATTATCGGGCTGATTGTCCTTGCAGCCGTAGTTGTTGTACAGCGTCGCCGCAAGGCGGCGGAAGCAGCGGCGCGGTAAAAGCGTTTTACATTTTAGTGTTTTCTTTTGAAGCAGAAGCCGGTTTTTCGGGCGCGTCGGTAGGAGACTCTATCGGCAGCGCGTACGATGAAAAGCTGGCTGCTGCTTTTATGGTCGGATAAAATATGCTTAATGGGCTTTAGAGCCTATAATTTTTCTAATAAACATTAAAATTAAATTAGAATAAAAGAGATTTTGTGGCAAAAGTCTATTGAATAACTTTGGTTTTTTGTATATGATAAGAGCAGGATGTTCCTGACTTTTCGGAGCGTTTCTATCGGACTGGCAGCTGTCTTGGCCCTTCCGAAATCCTATACTTAAAGGCTGGTGAAACGCGTATGCAGCAGGAAAAGCGAACGCCGTTGAGTCCTATCCTGCGACGGATTAAGTTTTATTTTGATCTTTTGACAAAGACCAGCGAGAGTTATTTGTATGCGGTTGATATACAGAATAAAGTGGTGCTGCTTTCACCCAATCTGGTTGCAGACTTTGATTTACCGGGCACGGTGCTGAAGGATATGGATGGTTGGTGGCGTCCCTTATTGCATCCGGAGGATCAGGCGGCCTATGCGGATGCGCTGGATGATATCTTTGTCCGTAAGGATACGGATAATTATGATTTGGAATATCGCGTGAAAAATCGGCACGGCGATTATGTGTGGATTCATGGTCGCGGGCGCTTTTTGCGCAATGAGGCTGGAGGCATCGCGTTTTTTGCCGGATGGATGTCGCGTATGGGACGGCGCAATCAGGCGGATTCGGTGACCGGGCTTTTGAATAAATATCAGTTTGAGCAGGCTGTGAAGCTGGCCTTACAGACGTATCGGCAGACGGATACCGGCGGGGCACTGATGGTTCTGGGACTGGATAATTTTAAGATTGTTAATGAGACGTATAATCGGTTTTTAGGCGATCAGGTTTTGAAAACCGTAGCGGGACAGTTAGAGAATATTTTACCGGCCGAGTTGACGCTGTACAAACTGGATGGCGATGAGTTCGGCATTGTGTATCCGGGGGCTTCAGCAGAGGATGTCGGACAGTTGTTTATGAACGTACAAAAATGTGTGGCGCGGCCGCAGACTTTGGACGGCAAGATGTATTTTTGTACGATTTCCGGGGGGACGGTGTTTTATCCGCAGTCAGGGAAGGACTATCTCGTGCTGCATAAGCATGCGGAGGCGGCGCTGGATCTGGCAAAGCGCGATGGCAAGAATCAGAACTGCGTATTTTCCCGGGAACAATATAATCGCTGGGTGCGTTCGCTGGCAATGCGGGACGATTTGAAACGCAGCGTTGAAAATGGCTGCGAGGGATTCAGCCTGTTTTACCAGCCGCAGGTTTGCGCGAAAACGCAGCGGCTGATAGGCGCGGAAGCCTTGCTGCGCTGGAAGACCCCTAAGGGGCGGATGGTCGCGCCAATGGAGTTTATTCCGATTCTGGAAGCGACGAAGATGATTATTCCGGTAGGGCGCTGGGTGGCCGAGGAAGCCATGAAGGTTTGCCGGAAATGGCAGCAGCAGCTTCCGGGATTCCGCATGAGTATCAATATATCTTATGAACAGATCAAAGAACTCGAATTTCAGACCTTTATACATGACCGCATCATCCACTATGGGCTTAATCCGGCAACGATTACGCTGGAATTGACGGAAAGTACGGTTGTCTCCGATTGGACATTTTTGAATCAGCAGTTTGATCTTTTCCGCCGACAGGGCGTCAACATAGCGATTGATGATTTTGGTACGGGCTATTCATCCCTGGCGTATTTGAAGAATCTGCCTTGTGATGTGGTGAAGATTGACCGCGCTTTTGTGCGGGATATTGTTCATAATGAATTTGACCGCCGGTTAGTTGATTATACGGTTCGGCTTTGTCACAGCGTTAATATTGAAGCCTGTATTGAAGGGGTGGAACGAGCGGACGAATATGATTTTCTGGTGCAGGAATGCAAGGCGGATGTGATTCAGGGGTATTTGTTTGGTCGGCCGGCATCGGTGCCGGATTTTGAAGAGCAATTTTTGCGGTCGGGAATTTTAGAAAGAAAATAGGAGATTTTATGGGAAGAAATAAGGATACGGAGCAGGATATTACCCTGCTGGGGCAGAAGAATATAAAATATAAGTCGGAATATGCGCCGGAAGTTTTGGAGACTTTCCTGAATAAACATCCGGACAATGATTACTGGGTGAAGTTCAACTGCCCGGAATTTACGAGTCTTTGCCCAATCACCGGGCAGCCGGATTTTGCGACGGTTTACATTTCTTATGTGCCGGATCAGAAGATGGTGGAGAGCAAGTCGCTGAAGCTGTATTTGTTCAGCTTCCGTAACCATGGTGATTTTCATGAAGATGTAGTGAACATCATTATGAAGGATCTTATCCGGCTTATGGATCCGCGCTATATTGAGGTTTGGGGTAAGTTTTTGCCAAGGGGTGGAATTTCCATTGACCCATATGCAAACTATGGCCGCTCGGGTACAAAGTATGAGAAACTTGCCTGGGAACGGTTCAGCCAGCATGATATGGCAGGAATGGATCAGGTAGATAATCGCTGATGACTGGGGGAAAACAGGATGAATAATATTTTGCGCAGTGTGCTGATGCGCCGGAGTACGTATCAGTTTGATTCGCGGCCGATTCGGGATGAGGAACTCATGGATATTCTGGAGGAAGGCAAGCTGCTGTCGAATGCGGAGAATAATGATGCCTGGCATTTTACTGTACTGCAGAACCGGGCTTTGCTGACGCGTCTCAGTGATGCACATGAGAAGCTGATCGCTCGGGAGCATGAGGGACTCAAGAAGGATTCAGCATCAGGCGGGGCTGGAAGCCGTATGTTTTTAGATGTGCCGATGCTGCTGATCATTTCCGGGCGTAAGGATGTAAAATACGCTGAAGATGCAGCAAATATGGTATTTGGCAGCATGATGCTGGTGGCAGAGAAATATGGCATCGGCGTTTGTTGGCTGAATTCGGCGCCGGAGCTTTTTTCTACTGAGGATGGGAGAAAGGTGCTCGAACAAATGGGGATACCAGTGGATTATCTGCCTTTATGCGTAGGGGCTTTTGGTTATAAGCGTTCGGCGGGACTGCCGGATATTCTGACGTTGGGGGATAATATTATTAATATTGTAAAATGACAGGATAGGGTGAGAAAAATGCTGCAGATTTATACAGGTACGGGAAAAGGGAAGACGACCGCAGCCATTGGTCTGGCTATTCGTTCGCTCGGAGCTGGGCGGCGTGTTTATATGATGCAGTTTATGAAGGGGCTGGCTTATAGTGAGCAAAGCGTTTTGCGGGGGTTTGCCCCGCAATTGGTTTTGCAGACTACAGGCAAGCCTTTTTTCATTGCGGCGGAAGGGATGCTCAGTGAGGAAGAACGGGCTGCCTGGGGTGAGGATGTGGTCGTTTTTCCGCCGGGTAAGCCGCCGGCAGATTATGTGCGGCTGATCGGCGAGGGGTTTGATGAGGCGGCTGCGGCGGCTTGCTCAGGAGAGTATGGGCTGGTGATTCTCGATGAGCTTAACGTGGCGTTATTTTTTGGTTTATTGGATCGGCAGCGGGTTGAAGCTTTGCTGGATCGTGTTCCTGCGGAAACGGAGTTGGTGCTGACGGGGCGTAACGCGCCGGAATGGTTGGTAGCCCGAGCGGATCTGGTGACGGATATGCAGGAGGTAAAGCATTATTATCAGCAGGGCGTAGAAGCGAGGCGGGGCATTGAGAACTGATCGGCGGAAGCGATTGCTCGGTCGGTGAGGATGTGCTCCGGCCTGCACAGGGAGGTGAAGGCTGTGCCGATGTTTAAACGTTCGATGATGATTTTATTGTTGATTGCGGCGCTGGCTGCCGGAATGACCGTTTATACTTTATCACAGGAAGAAGCAACGGCGCTGCCGCTGGAACGGGCAGAAGCTCTGCCGGAAATGGCGGCTGCGGTAACCGTTTATGTATCGGGGGCTGTTGTCCGACCAGGGGTGGTGACACTAACGGATGGGGCCAGGGTTGAACAGGCAGTGACGGCTTGCGGCGGCGTTTTGCCGACAGCGGATATGGGAGCGGTGAATCTGGCCCAGCTGCTCAAAGACGGTATGCAGGTGCGCGTGCCGGAAAAGGCTGGACAGGGCAGCGCGTCTGCTGTAGCGGCGCAGACGGCCGGCAAAGATGACCGGGTGAATATCAATACGGCCGATGAGAAGGCACTCGATGCATTGCCGGGCATCGGCCCGGCGATGGCTAAGCGGATCGTTGAGTATCGGACGACGAACGGCGCTTTTCAGTCGCTGGAAGAACTCAAGAAAGTCAGGGGAATTGGCGAGGCAAAGTATGAGAAGCTGAAAGATCGGGTTGCTCTATGAAAATTGGACAACAACAGCTTTGGTTCTTGAATTTTTTACTGATCGCTTTGGGCGCCGGGATCTGGCTGGCGTCCGTTTTTCCTCTGCCATGGTATTGGTGGGGCAGCGGTTTGATTGGTTTGTTGATGATAGCAGGGATTTTTCTGTGGAAGAGCAGTGTAAAGGCGGGTGTAGTCTTTGTGCTGCTTTTTTTAGCATTGGGAGGAATGCGGTTTACCGCAGCTGATTTTTTGGCTGCCGATGATATTTCGCGTTATGCCGGGGATGAGGTCCGGGTAGCGGGCACGCTGCAGGAAGCGCCGCGCCGGATTGAGGATGATGATGGCGGGGTGAAACTGCGTTATACGGTGGCGGCAGAGCAGCTGGTAACCAGGGACGGCGCGCAGTCAGTGAGCGGTTCTTTGTACATATATACGCATCTGACCGCCGGTCAGGCGGAGCCGGAAGCGCGCATCGGTGATCAGCTGCTGGCATTGGGCACCATAAAGAAAATTCATGGGTATCAGAATCCGGGCCGTATCGATACCGTTCGGGCCGCGCGGGCGCGCGGGCTGACGGCTCAGTTGTCCGCGGGAAAAAGCGGCGTGCAGGTGACGCCGCAGAACCGCCTGCAGTTCGGGCGGCGAATGGAAGCAATCCGTGCGCATTATCTTTCCGGGATGAGCGCCGTGATGCCGGCTGCCGATGCCGCCGCCATTTTTGCCATGTTGTTTGGCGGGTATGATGGCATCCGCCCCGAATTATTGGAAGCGTTTACAACAACCGGGATTGTGCATATCCTTTCGGTCTCTGGTTCTCATATTACCCTGCTTGCCGGGACGCTGGCCTGGCTGGGAGGGCTTTTACGCCTGCGGCGCGGGGTGACGGCCGTGCTGGTGGTTTTGGCGATTCTGGCGTATGGGGCTCTGGCCGGCGGAGTGCCGCCAGTGATACGCTCCGGCATTATGGGGATTCTAACTTTTTTGGCGTTGGTATGGGAAAGAGAAAAAGACGCCCGGCGCATTTTGACGCTTACCGGCCTGCTGATGTTGCTGATTTCGCCATTGCTGTTTTTTGATATCAGTTTTCAGCTATCCTTTGCCGCGACAGCCGGACTGCTTTATATCGCCCCGGCACTGCGTCCTCTGTTCCGACAACTGCCGGTTTTTGTGAGCGGGGCGCTGTCGATTACGCTGGGCGCGCAGTTGGCCGTGCTGCCGCTTTTGGCCTGGTATTTTCATGTGGTGTCTCTAAGTTCGCTTTTGGCCAATCTCCTGGCGGTGCCCATTGTTGAATTTATGATTGTATTAGGGTTGGCAGGTGGGATTGTTGCTTTGGGATTGCCGATACTGGCAAAATTGATTTTTGTGTCGGACAGCCTGCTGCTGGGGCTGGTCTATGAACTTACTCGCCTGATGGCCCGGCTGCCGGGCAGTCAGGTCTATCTGCCGGTGATGGGCGCTGGCGTCAGTGCCGTTTATTATAGCGGCTTGGTGTTCCTTTTGCAGCCGGCAGCCAGAAAAACTTTGTTTTTTGCCTGGTGTCAGCAGCGGCGCCGTTTATTGGCGGCAGCAGTCCTTGCAGGCTTGCTGCTTGGCGGCTGGCAAATGCTGCAGCCAAAAGAGTTGGCGGTTCACTTTATCGATGTCGGGCAGGGAGATGCCGCTTTGGTGCTGACGCCGCATGGCAGGGCGGTCATGATCGATTGCGGCGGTACGCGAGACAATGCGTTTGATATCGGCGGGCGGGTTGATGTTCCTTATCTTTTGCATTATGGCGTGCAAAAACTGGATTATATTTTTTTGACGCATGTGCACGAAGATCATGCTGCCGGCGCCGGCGGTATATTAAAAAAACTGCCGGTTACGGCAATCGTAACCGGCAATGAAGGTCGGAGCGCTTATGTAAAATCAATGGCATTATCGGCAGCAGAAGCGAGCCGCACGCAGTTCCTGTCCGCCTGGCCGGGCCAGCATATCGAGCTTGATGGGGTCATGTTTGATGTGCTTTATGCGCCGACGGCGCTTTCATCGGGCAAGGGGCGCACCGGCAACGAGGTGTCCAATGTGATCCGCGTGCGCTATGGACAAGCTTCTTTCCTTTTTACCGGCGATCTGGTGAGTGAGCAGGAGCAGACGCTCTTGCGTCAGGTCGATCCGCACAGCACGGTTCTCAAGGTAGGACATCATGGTTCAAGGACTTCGACTTCAGCGGAATTTCTACAGGCGGTGGCTCCGCAATGGGCGGTTATCAGCGTTGGTGCTGATAACCGTTTTGGGCATCCGCATCCGGAAACTCTGAGGGAGCTCCGTCAGCAGCAAGTGCGCACTTATCGCACCGATGAAAATGGCGCCGTTGTGTTTTATACCGATGGTAAAAGTCTGCGGGTGAAAACGTATGCGGCCCGCTGAGAAACGGCTATACAATCATCATATAGACCGGAATAGCCAGAGCAGAAAAGAGTGTTGTAATGGTAACGAGCAGTGCGGCATATTCCGTGTCGGCTTCGTAGAGTTTGGCCAGCACCGTTGTCTGCGTCATACCGGGCAGAGCAGCCTGAATAATAAATACTTTTTCCATGAGCTCCGGAATAGGAAAGAAGTGGGCGGCCAGAATGACGACCAACGGAGATATAACGAACCGTCCCACCAAGACGGCGGCGATATCCCGGCTGAATCTTATTTCCCGCAGCTTGACGCCAAACATAGCAATGCCGATAAAAAGCATCGATAAAGGCGTCGTCATACTGCCCAGATATTTACAGGTACTCATAACGAAATCTGGCAAGTGGACATTCAGCAGAATGAGAATCACAGCCAGACCAAAGCCCATAAAAGGGGGAGAGCAGACCCGACGCAAGGTAGCCGTACTCAGCAGTTTTGCCGGATGCGTGCCGGCCAGACTGATAGAATAGTTGCCGATGGTCCAGAATAAAGAAGCATTGGCCAGAAAATAAATCAGCACATACGGCAGACTGGTTTCGCCGAATAAAGCCAGATTGACCGGAACGCCGACGAATACTGAACTGGAGCAGAAAAATACCGAGCGAAAGATGCCTTTCCGGTTGGGCGGCAGGCCGAGCAGATTGGAAGTCAAAACCGCGAGGACAAAGCTCATGAGCATGGAAAGAACGGGGATAACAATGCCGGAGAACATCGGCAGAAAAGTGTCTTTATCAAATGTGCTGAGAAGGTTCCATAGCATGTAAGTTGGGAGGGCAATATAGTTGACCAGTTTAGGAAGGAGTTTGGCGCTTTCTTCGCTGAACCAGCCTTTGCCTGTCAGCCAATATCCTAAAGAAACCATAATGAAAATGCTGAATAGCCCCTGCAGGGTATGTAAGAAAATCACGTTTATTCCTCCTGGTCTTTCTATTGACAATACCTGTTCTTTTATTATAGCATGGAGAATAGTATAACAATCATAGGTAAAAACTTTCGCTTTCATAAGGAAAATTTATATAGGAGACCAGTGTGTATGGATATCAAGCAACTTAAATATTTTGAGGCGATTGCCGAAGAGGGGCATATCACGAAAGCAGCTAAGCGTCTTTTTATGACGCAGCCCTCGCTGAGCCAGCAATTGAAAATTTTGGAGAATGAATTGGGCGTTACTTTGGTAGAACGCAGCAGCCGGGGAATTCGTCTGACGGACGCCGGGCATCTTTTGCAGGAACGGGCGGGACAAATTTTGGCGCTGCTGCGTACGACGACCGTGGAAATAAGAGAACTGCATGCAGGCTCTAAGGGAACTTTGACCATTGGCACGATTGCCTCTTCGGGCGGCGCGCTTTTGCCGGGTTTTATCCGTACCTTTCAGCAAAATTATCCTTGTGTGAAGTTTCAATTTTGGGAAGGTGATACTTACCGGATTCTTGATTTGCTCAATAACGGTGTTATTGAAGTAGGAATAGCGCGGCCGGTTTTTAAATTAGAAGATTATAACTGGCTGGATCTGCCGGCTGAGCCGATGATGGCCGCTATGGCAAAGGAAAGTTCAGCAGCATGTATTCCTCCAATGATTCCCATAGAGAAACTTGAGGGAAAGCCTCTGCTGCTGCATCGCAGTAACGTAGCGATGGTTACGGATTGTTGCCGACGATCCGGGTTTGAACCCGATGTTCTTTGTATTGGCGATGATGTCCGATCTCTTTTGGCCTTGGCGGATGAAGGCGTCGGGGTGGCGCTTGTCGCTCAATCCGCTTTGACGCTGGTACCAAAACATCATTTGCAATATTCTGCGCTTGCCGGATCGCCGCTGGTGATTAAAAAATCAGTGGTCTGGCTGCGGCAGCGAAACCTGTCGGCGCTGGCAAAGCATTTTATCAGTGTTATGTTTCCGGATGGATAGGTTTATAAAAACAGCAGATAAATCATGGTTTACAAGAGTCTGGCGCAATACTTTTGGCAGAGTTTGTGCCGCAGACTTATAAATAGGAAGGAGAGCGGGAAAGATCATGCTGGATGAACATGAATGGCGCAGTGTGCTGGAGGTAGCTAAAGAGGGGACCTTTTCAGCGGCGGCAAAACGTCTTTTTATTTCTCAGCCATCGTTGTCGCAATGTATTAAAAAAATTGAGGGCGAATTGGGAATGCAGTTGTTTGACCGCAGTCAAAATCCGCTGCAGCTGACTGAAGCTGGACGGATTTATTTGCGTCAGGCCAGGGAAATGCAGCGGATCCGGCAGGAAATCATCCAACAAACGGCCGATTTGTCAGGCATGCGGACGGGAAGTCTTTGTATTGGCAGTTCGCGGACGCGGTCGGCTTGTTTTCTAATGGCGCCATTGATCGAATTTCATCGGCGGTTTCCCGGTATTCATTTGATGGTGAAAGAACGCCCGGTAGAACAGTTGAAAGAAGCGGTGAAATCTGGTGAAGTGGATTTCGCGCTGCTTTATGAACCGCTGGATGCGCATGATTTTCAGGAAGTGCCTTTAATGGAGGAACGGATTTTGCTGGCGGTGCCAATGGATCATCATCTTGCCGGTCATGTTTCCGGACTGCAGCCGCAGCCCTATCCTGTGATTTCTTTTGCTCGCTTTCAGCAAGAGCCATTTATCAGGCTGCAAAACGCGCGCTGCATGGCGGCTGTTTATGATCAGCTTTGCCGACAGACGCAGACAGAGCCGGATGTCGTTCTGGAGGAAAACAGTATTCTGGACGCGGCCGAATTTTGCGCCGCGGGGATGGGAGCTACTTTGGTTACGAATATGTTGTCACAGAACTGGCGCGGACGGGAATCGCCGTTCTTTTTTGAATTGGCCGAACCGGTGGAGCCCCGGCATCTGGTTGCTGCTTATGGCCGGCATCAGGCCTTGTCGCAGGCGGCGGAAAAATGTATTGCATTGCTGCAGCAATATTAATTTTTTATGTAAGGGCCGGGGTATCCGGCTCTTTTTTTGTGCTATTGGAAAATCAAATAGCTCATATAGACAGAAAATAGTATATTTACAGTTTAATCATATGCTATGATAAATCTAATTCAATTATAAGTTATAGATTGCGGCAGGAGGCAATAAGTATGGGAAAGAGAATTTCGCGCCGTTCTTTTATTAAGGGGGCGGCGGCAGCCGGTGTGGTATTAGCAGCCGGATCTTATTTTACCTGGAATGGTAAAAATATTCCGGAGGCGGTAAAACAGGGCGATGCTATTTATGATGTTTTGATCATTGGCAGCGGCGGTGCCGGCATGCGGGCAGCATTAGCGGCGGCAGCCAATAAGGATTTGAAAGTAGCTGTAATGACCAAACTCATTCCGACCCGGTCGGCATCGACGATGGCACAGGGGGGCATGAATGGTGTTACCGGCGTGACCGACCCTGCCGATACAGTAGAATCGCATGCTTTTGATACCATTAAAGGCGGAGATTATCTTTCTGATCAGGATGCCGTGGAATTTTTTGCCGAGCGGGCGGGGAAGAATATTTACGAAATGGATTTTATGGGCTATCCATACAACCGTCAGAGCGACGGCAGTTTTCACCAGCGTAAAATGGGCGGTTCCTCGCATGCCCGGGCAGCATATTTTGAAGACCGGGCCGGCCATGCGATGGTGCATACGTTGTTCGAGCAGTGTCTGAAAAATGATATTGATTTCATTTCGGAATGTCAGATGTTGGAAATTTGTCGGGAAGAGGGCAAACTGCAGGGTGTTATTGCGATGGATATGCGCAGCGGCAATATTATGGGCATTCCGGCGAAGACGGTGCTGATCGCGACCGGCGGTTACGGCCGGGCTTACTGGATCCGCACGTCGAATCCTTACAGCTCCACGGGAGACGGCATTGTAGCCGGTATGAAGCTGGGCATTCCTTTCAAAGATCCGGAGATGGTACAGTTCCATCCGACCGGATTGGCGGCGAACGGTGTCTTGTTGTCCGAATCCAGCCGTGCGGAAGGCGCGCTGCTGGTCAATAAAAATGGCGAGCGTTTCATGGCAAAATATGCGCCGGCTAAGATGGAACTGGCGACACGTGATATTGTGGCGCAGGCAATTGCCACCGAAATTGAACAGGGGCGCGGTATTGGCGAAGGGATACATGCCGGTGTTTATATGGATTTCACCAAGATTCCGCCGAGCCGGATACAGGAACGATTGGGACAGGTGTACGATCTTTCCCGCCGGTTTGCCGGAGTCGATATTACGAAAGAACCGGTGCTCATCAGCCCAACTTGTCACTATTCCATGGGCGGTCTGGAAATGACGGATTTCCACACGGGTGCAACCCGGATTCCCGCGGTATTTACCGCGGGTGAATGCAGCTGCGTTTCGATTCATGGCGCGAACCGACTGGGCGCAAATTCACTGTCCGAAGTATTAGTGTTTGGCCATGTGGCGGGCGATGGGGCGGCTGCTTATGCTAAGGAACATGCCTATGAAGGAAGCCAGGATGTTCTCTCTGGCGCCTGCAGCAAATGGATGGATCATTTTGACAGCGTGACCAGCCGTACCCGGATTGAGGGCCGTACAGTACCGGAAATACGCGATGCAATGGTCGATACCATGTGGTTCAAGGTTGGCGTATTCCGCGAGGAAGGACAGCTGCAGCAAGCTTCGCAGGAGCTTCGGGCGCTGGAGCAGGACTATGCGCATTGCTATGTGGGTGACAGTTCGCATGTCTATAATACCGCGTTTGAACAATATGTTGAAGTGGGAAATCTGCTGCAGATTTCCCATGCGATTGTACAGGGTGCAATTGCGCGTAAAGAAAGCCGCGGCGGGCATTCACGCCGGGATTATCCGAAACGGGATGATGTTCATTTCCTGAAGCATACATTGATTTTCCAGGAAAATGGAAAATATCGCACTGAATATAAGAATGTTGTTCTCACGAAATATCCGCCGAAAGAAAGGAAGTATTGATCATGGATGTAACGCTGGAAATCCATCGCTTCGTGGAAGATCGAAAATGGATACAGAAATATACGCTTACCGTAAAGACCGGAATGACCGTGCTGGAGGCGCTGACCGAAATAAAAGAGAAACAGGATCCGACGCTGTCGTTTACCTGTTCCTGCCGGTCCAGCATTTGCGGCGCTTGTGCGGTAAGAGTCAATGGAAATGCGGAGCTTGCCTGCGAAATGCTGGTGGACAAGCTGATGAAACGGTATGATACCAATACGCTGACGGTAGAGCCTTTAGGCAATTTCCGGGTTATTCGCGATCTCATTGTGGATTGGGATCCCAAGTATGCCCGCATCAAGAAAATAAAACCGGCGCTGCAGCCCAAGGCGGAATTTACGGCGGAAACTGGTTGTAAGCAATCACCAGAGGATTTTGATAAATATAAGAAATATGCCGGTTGTATTCTTTGCGGTTCTTGTGTATCGGAGTGCAATAAGAACACATTAGACCAAAAAGACTTTCTTGATCCGTTTGTTTTTGTGAAGGCGGAAAAACTGGTGGCTGATTCGCGTGAACGCAGTCCGGAGGAACATCTTAAGGCCGTGGTGGATGCGGGATTATGGCGGTGTTTTAACTGTCAGGAGTGTACTGCCAAGTGTCCGAAGGATCTGGATCCGGCCGGGGCGATTGAGAAATTGAAGGCGGCGACGTTTAAGTACAAGATTGAGGAAACCGTCGGCGCAAAACATGCGAAGGCTATTTATGAGGATATCGAAGAGTCAGGCACGCTGGATGAATCGAAACTCAACATTAAATCAGAGGGCCTGCTGATGTCTGCTTTGCGCGCGCCGATGGCGTTCCGTCTGATGAAAGTCGGCAAACTGAATCCAATGGATAAACATCCGGTCAATCCGGAAATTAGTACGATCCAGAAGATTGTCAAAACAGCAGAAAAGGAGGAAGAATAACCATGCAATTTGCATTTTTTCCCGGCTGTGTCCTGAAGGGGGCGGCAGCGGAAGCTTATACGTCGCTGACAAAGGTCTGTGATCGTCTGGGGATTGAGTTTACGGAGATTCCCAACTGGACCTGCTGCGGCGCATCTCATGCGCAGAGCGTCAATGATTTGGCAGCGCTGGCCGTGAATGCCCGTAATATTTCCATTGCCGAGCATATGGGGCTGCCAATCCTTACGGTTTGCAATACTTGTACGCTGCAGCTTCGGGTGGCGAAGTATCGGTTGGACCACGACGACAAACTCAAGGAAAAAGTCAACGAGATACTAAAAGAATCCGGTCATCCTTATGCTTATCAAGGCACGAGTGAAATCACACATTTGCTCTGGGTACTGGATGATCATCCGGAGCTGCTCGAAGGAAAAATCACCAATCCGCTGCAGGGACTTAAGGTTGCCGGGTATTATGGCTGCCATATTTTGCGGCCGGAACCGGTTATGAATCATGGCGACGGAAAACATCCGGAATATATGGAGCGACTGATTCGCCGTCTGGGGGCAGAGCCGGTTGATTTCGACGCCAGCCGTAAATGCTGTGGTTTTCATGC
>DCFR01000014.1:0-239 GCA_002319815.1 Megamonas sp. UBA1799 | reverse complement strand
CCGTGTCCGCTGTGTCAGATGCAGCTTGATATGTATGAGCCGGAAGGCCGGGATGCGGTGCATTCCACGGCTGATCTGCCGGTGCTGCATCTGCAGCAATTGATTGGTCTGGCAATGGGCATGACGAAGAAGGATATCGGTTTTGACCGTCATGTATCCGCACAGGACAAGCTTAAGGTTGGCTGATCTTGCGTTTATGAATATGTTGATTAAATATTAGAAACCATAAAGGACTCGCC
>DCFR01000079.1 GCA_002319815.1 Megamonas sp. UBA1799 | reverse complement strand
GCATTGATTGCCGTACCCATTATTCTCAGTTGCGGCGTTGTGTCATATCAGAGCATCGGACCCGCTTTTGTCACTGCGGGTATCTCGGCTGCATTCGTGGCTGCGGTGGCAGCAGCTGTAGTTGCAGGATTGTTTGGCGGCTCCCCCTTGCATGTCAGTTCGCCGAAAACCACTCATGCCGCGATTTTATCCGGCTTGATAGCAACTGTAGCCATACATCATTCCTTTTCCGACATTTACAGCGGTGAACGGGCGCCCGCCGCACTGATGACAATATGCTTCCTGACACTGCTGATCTCGGGACTAACGCAAATCTTGCTGGGAGCCTCGCGTATGGGCTTACTGGTAAAGTTCGTTCCCTACCCCGTATTGGCTGGCTTCATCAACGGCTTTGCTATCCAGATTATTCTGACCCAGGCTCCCAAACTATTTGGTCTTGATCACGAAAATCAGTTGTTGGGGGCATTGACGGGCGCAATTCCGGTTAACTGGTGGTCTCTGGGTTTCGCAGTGCTCTCCGGTGGACTGGTATTTCTTACCGGAAAAATCAGCAGGCTGGTTCCAGCTGCTATCGTCGGATTGCTGGGCGGGACAATGGCGCAGCTAATTGCCGCCAAATACCTTACTCCTTCGGATCTAGGGCCCGTGATTGGGACGTTGCCGGAGGGAATTCCTTTTGTATTGCGGGTGGATGATATGCTTCAGTTTATTTCCACCAAGGCCTTTTCTCGTCATGCCTTTCTAATAATAGCGACAGGCGTTACGCTGGCATTTGTATCCTCCATTCAGTCTTTACTGAGTATTTCGGCCTCCGAACGCCTCTGTGGCATTCGCCCAAGCAGCAACAGGGAGCTAATCGTTCAAGGGGCAGGTAACCTGTTGTCAGCGCTGTTTGGCGGCGCTCCCAGCGGTGGTTCGCCAAACGTTACACAAACCGTTTTTGTCAGCGGTGGACGAACCGGCGTTGCAAATCTGGCATTTGCCGCGACCTTGCTAGGCTTGTCCTATGGTTTAAGTCAATTCATAGCCTTGATTCCGTTATCGGTGATGGCAGGCGTTGTAGTCGTCACGACTGCCGGGGCTATGGACAAATGGACGCAGCAACTCCTAGTCAGAATCGGCACTACCGAAGAACCATCCGGCCGGCAAGACCTGATCACCAAGATCGTGGTAGTTGTCTTGGTAGCCGTCCTGGTTGTTTGGGCCGGAGCGCTTGCGGCACTGGGAGCCGGGATGAGCATTGTGTTCATGGTCTTTCTGTACCGTTCCAATGCCACTATGATCCGCCGCGTACTCTATGCCGATCGCTTACGCTCCCGCACTCAAAGATCACATGCCGCGCTTAATGTATTGAATAGTCATGGCCGGCGCATTGCGGTCATCGAACTGGATGGTCCTATCTTCTTCGGTTCAGCTGAAACCGTAGCCTTTAGCGTGGAGAAGGAACTACCCGCTGCCGATTGGATTGTGTTGGATCTCAAATATGTTGGTCATTTCGATAGCAGCGGCGTGATGATGTTGAAGCGTCTGGACGATAATATGCTCAAATTAAATAAACGCCTATCGCTATCTTATCTTCCCGCAAACGGAAGTCAGCGGCGTTTTCTTAAAACCATGGGCCTTACACGGCCGGAAATAGAGGGCAGAATCTTTGATGATACCAATGCCGCAGTTTCGTGGTGTGAAGACGAACTGTTGATTGAACTCAATTATGTCCAAGATACTGCCGGTGATATCGTGTTGGAGAAATTCAATGTTTTTCAAGGCATGACGGATGATAAAATCCGTAGACTGGCCTGTCTGCAGACCCGTCAGCAACACCAATGTGAAATGATTATGCGTGGAGGAGAAGAATGCCTCGGTCTGGAACTTTCTGACTCAAGGGCGTGTTAGTGCGCTATCTGAGACGAATATTGGGATAACCTCGCGCCACCGATGCAATTACTGCCATCTAAATAACCACTTGCGCTATCTCCCAACCTCCAGGTTGGGAAGCAAACAAGGCAAGCAGGATCTTGCGAATGTGCGGGGAAATATAAGAAGAAAACCAATTAAAAATTCCCTCTTCCATGCCTTCTGAGAAAGCAGATGCTTGTGTTCTTAAGTCAACAACTGCATCATTCGTAGGACTCGGCACGCTCTTTGTAACAGTCAACAAACGCTTTTCTATGCTGTTGATTTATTACTCATGTCATAATGTTAAATGTTGAATGATATTGAACTGGCGGCAGGTTATTTATTTAACCGGTCTTTGCCGGTGATAATTGGTTTTGGAGGATGAATGCGGCTTTTACTCGTTGAAGACGATGAAATACTGGGTGATGGATTGGTTGCCGGTTTAAAAATGGAAGGCTATGCGGTCGATTGGCTGACTAATGGCAAACTTGCCGATGAGGCCTTAAAACTTAATAGTTATGAATTAATCGTATTGGATCTGAATTTGCCCGATATGGATGGCATGGCTATTTTGCGGGCTTTAAGGAATCGTAAGGATGAAACTCCGGTAATGGTTTTAACCGCAAAAGATACTATTTCTGACCGGGTATTGGGTTTGGATAGCGGCGCGGATGATTTTGTTATTAAACCGTTTGAATTGGATGAAGTCTGCGCAAGGTTAAGAGCATTGGCAAGAAGAAGCGAGGGTAGAAGCGCGCCGACTATTGAGTATAAGGGTATTATTCTGGATCCTGCTTCACATCAAGTTACCTTTAATAATGAAAAGATAGATCTGTCTCAAAAGGAATTCGAGATACTGAGTTTTTTGATGAGCAACATAGGCAAGGTCGTTTCCCGTTCCCGGCTTGAAGAAAGTCTTTACTCATGGGATTCGGATGTGGAAAGCAATACCGTTGAGGTTCATATTCATTATCTTAGGAAAAAGCTCGACCCGGCTCTTATCCGCACGGTCAGGGGCGTGGGTTATATCATTGATAATGAAGACGACGGGCAATGAATTATTCTCTCCGGCAATTATTGTTAATCAGCCTGCTTTCCGCATCCATGCTGATATGGGGAATTGCAGCCTATGTAACCTATAAAGTAACGCGCAGTGAAGTCGCCAATCTGTTTGATGCTGAATTGGCGCAATCGGCAAAAGTGCTTAATGCCTTCGTGGAAAGCCTGCTTCGTGAAGGCTCTTTATCCGGCCACTGGGCCAAGGAGCAGGAAAAGGATGATCCGCTTTTACATACCGAAAATCTTAAACATAAATTCAAAAGTAAAAGCGCTTTTCAGCTTTGGTCTGAAGATGAGGGTTTATTACTTCGCGAGGAAAACGAGCCCAAGTTTACGGTTCATGGCTTCAGCCAAACAAATATTGATGATCACTTATGGCCCATATTTGAGAATCTGTTACAAGCCAATGCTTTTGGTTATAAATACGAAAGAAAAATCGCTTTTCAGTTATGGTCTAAAAAAGACGGCTTGATGTTACGGTCGGAAAGCGCGCCAAAGTTTGCTTTTTCGCCTTCAACTTTCGGTTTTAGCGAAGCCGAGATCGATGGTCATGAGTGGCATATTTTTAGTTTTTCTGATTCGACAGGAGAATATATTATACATGTCGGCCAAAAAGAAGATATCAGGGCTGAATTAACAGATGAAATTTCATCGCAATTAGTCAACCAGTTTCTTATCGGTTTACCTTTTTTAGGTTTAGTCATCTGGGTTATTGTGGGCTTGGCGTTAAAACCCATTAACCGGCTGGAAAAAGCGCTCGCAAAACGCGAAGCCAGTTACCTTAAGCCGCTTTCGGTCAAAAAAATCCCCAATGAAATTGTGCCGGTAGTCAAGGAAATCAATAATCTTTTTCTCCAGCTTGAACGGGCTTTTGAGCATGAGCGCCGCTTTACCGCCGATGCTTCGCATGAATTAAGAACACCTTTGGCCGGATTGCTGACACAGGCCCATGTCGCCTTAAGAACCACCGATGAGGAGGTGCGCAAACAAGCTCTTTCCCGCATTAAACAGGCTGTTAATAGAATGTCGTACATGGTGCAGCAGCTATTGACCTTCTCTCGTATTGAGTCAAATACGGAGTTTTTAACCAAACAAAATACCATGGTGAGTCGAGAGGTTGTTCATGTTATTGCCGAACTGGAACCGGAGGCCCATAAGAAGCAGATTATAATGGAGTTTGTTGAAGAGAATGCCGTACCGGTTGTCGTTAACGGGCCGTTGGTTTCGATTTTGATCCGGAATATTATCGACAACGCCATTAAATATACACCCGCAAAAGGCACGGTATTGATAACAGTAACCGGGCGGGAGAAACATCTACAACTTTGTGTTGAAGATTCAGGGCCGGGTATAGCGCCCGATCAATATGAAAAATCCCTGGAGCGTTTTCATCGCTGTGTTGAAACGGCGAATACCGCAAAGGGCACAGGGCTGGGATTCTCCATCGTGCAACGGATTGCCTCCATTCATAATGCCGACCTGATTTTAGGCGTGTCTCAATTTGGCGGGCTGAAAGTGACGGTATTGTTCCCTTTGCCGGTAAGGCCAGTTGATAAATCGTGGCAGAAGAAGTTAAGTTTTTTCCATCTCGGAAAGAGTAGTTGAGCCGCTGATATATGGCTCTATGAAATGTGGTATTATCAGCCCATAATATTACCAGCTTAAATTTTTTAATTGTTATCTGCTGGGTTACCCACTGTAAATCACATATAGCCTAAAGCTAACTTGCCGTAAGATTATAGCAACCTCCTGTTGACTTGACTTGCAAAAAAATAAAAATTTAATCGAAAAAAATATAGCAGGAAATTGGCTGTAAAAAACCTTATGGAATTCTCATTAGAAAACAAAAAGCAATTTTTTGATCGCAATTCCCTGGTAAACCTTGTGCGCAAATGGGGCGATGTAAACACCGAAGGCATATTGTCCTCCGAATGCCGTATTTTTTCCGATCCACGCAT
>DCFR01000062.1 GCA_002319815.1 Megamonas sp. UBA1799 | reverse complement strand
ACTTGAAGTGGTGGTTGTGAGTTAGTATTCATATTCATACCTCATTTTTGCGCGCATAAAAGATAAATAAATATTATCATGATTATAACATATAGATATAGTTTGTCGCTATATCTATATGAAATACTTGTATTTCACATGCAACTATTTTTCAGGCATAATGATGTTGTAATAAATACGACAGTGCAAGAAATAAAAAAGGAGTGACTTTATATGCATTGGTTAGAAAATTTTGGTCGGTGGTTTATGGAAAAACATATTCAGGAAAATATGTCATATGCTAAGGCTTTATGGTTGTTTAGGCGAAGAGAGCGAAGGATTGTTTATATGTAAATCTGTAAATCAATGAAAGTGCGTCTGGAGCAGTTTTTTTATGCCATTGTTAATGGTATAAAAAGACTGCTTTTCTTTTGCTTCTTGCATATGTATAGTATAATTACAAGAGATGATACGATGGCAATATATGATAAGGGTGGAAGGGTCTGCCGTTGGAGATGTTTTATGAAAAAATGAAGAATATAAACGAGACAATTGATGTCGTGCAACCGGAATATATAAAAGAATTTGCTTGTATTGGCGGGGCGTGTCCGGATTCCTGCTGTGCTAACTGGAATATTGTTTTTGACGAAGACGCCTGCCGGCGTTATGAAAATTGTACCGATGCTGCCATCCATTCCTGCTATCAGATGGCTGTGCAGCGTAACGTCGAAATGGCGGCTGACGGTACCGTTCCCTATGCGTTTGTGCAGATGACGGCGGCGCAGCGCTGCCCGTTTTTGCTGCAGGATGGGTTTTGCCTGATCCAGCGGCATACGGAGGAACAAAATCTGTCGGAGACCTGTCGGACTTATCCGCGGGTCTGGCATACCTGGGGCTTTGCTTATGCAGAGTGTTCGATGGATGTTTCCTGCCCGCGGGCAGCGCAGTTGATTTTACAGCGGCAGGCGCCGCTGCATTTTCTGACAGAAAAATGTTCGGCGCAGGTATTGGCCGGCTATCGCCGGGAAGACCCGGAGTCCGAGTTGAATTTATGGAGTCTGCAGCTGCGGAATTTTTTGATTTTTATTTTGCAGCAACCTGTGTATACGATTGAGGAACGGTTGTTGCTGGCCAATCGGTTTTTCTGGGAAGCGGCGGCTCCGGAAAATAAGTTGCCGGACAAGAAGAATGCTTTGGTAGACCGTTATGTAGAATTGTTGTCAGATTCGGGGCAGGTGCGGGAGCTGCTCAGTCATGGCAGCGCCCAGCGGGTGATGCAGCTCGATGTGCTGCGGCTGCTGCTCTGTCATCGGCGGCAGATGTCGGGGCCTCCGGTGGGCGCTGATTTTTCCGCGGCCGCGGACAGGGTTATGCAGCGCTGGCAGCTGAAGCCCGATGCTCCGGTGACCGCAGAGAGCGTTCGGGCGTATACGATGGATTTAGCTGTCTGGCGTGATTTTATTATCGGGTATCCCTATATGGAAGAAAATTATTTGGTGAATCAGGTTTTTAAAATTGTTCGGTTTACCGATCAGCCGGCTAATGCCGACGGCTGGATACAGTTGATCTTTCAGTTTGCCTTGCTGCGGCTGCTGCTTATGGCAGCGATCGGCGAGGCGGGTGCGTCCTTCACGGAGGCAGCGGCTGTTTCGTTAATACAAAAAACAGCCCGGACGGTGGAACACAACCGTTTGTATCTGCAGCAAGCGGTGAAGCTGTTCGCGATTTTGCAGATGGAGCAGTCCGACGGAATGGAAACGCTGATTCGGTAAAAAAGGGCGCGGGTTGGTTTTGTCAGGGATGGCGGAATGAAAAGATGAAAGCGAAGGCAAGGGGTAAAAACTGTGGATACAAATCTGCAAAAATATCTGGCGTTTGTCAAGACGGTGGAATATGGCAGTTTTACGAAGGCGGCGCAGATGCTGCATTATTCACAATCCGGCGTCAGCCGGATGATTCTGGATCTCGAAAAGGAGTGGCATGTTTCGCTGCTGGAACGGGGACGGGCCGGCGTCCAACTGACATCGGACGGCGTTCAACTATTGCCGTATGCCAGGAATGTATGCCGTGAATTTGAAAAATTGCAGACGCAGGTTGACGGACTCAACGGACTGGAAGCCGGATTGATCCGGATTGGGACTTTTTCCAGTGTAGCCACGCACTGGCTGCCGAATATTATTCAGGCCTTTCAGAAAGACTATCCTGCGATACGTTATGAATTATTGCTGGGCGACTATACGGAGATCGAAACCTGGATTGCCGAAGGCCGGGTGGACGCGGGCTTTCTCTGCCTGCCGACGCGTCCGGAATTTGAGACGATTTTTTTGGAGCAAGATCCTTTGCTGGTTGTGCTGCCGGAAGATCATCCGCTGGCAGCGGCGGAGAAATTTCCTGTTCAGGCGCTGGGCAATTATCCGTTTATGCTGCTGGATAAAGGCGCCGGGGCGGAGGTGCCGGCGCTGCTGCGGCGTTATAATCTGACGCCGGACGTGCGGTTTACAACCTGGGAGGATTATGCGATTATGGCGATGGTTGAAAGCGGTCTGGGGATCGGCATTTTGCCGAAGCTGATATTGCGGCGGGCGCCATATCATATTGTGGCCAAAGAACTGGATGTGCCGGCTTGGCGCAAAATCGGGCTGGCATTCCGGGAGAAAAAAACGCTTTCGCTGGCTATGCGGCGGTTTTTGGAGTATTTATCGTTTCGGTAAAACGGGGCGGCAAGAAAGAATAGAGGAGGGAGCTGCGATGCGCGGCGTTTTTGATATTGTCGGACCAGTGATGATTGGTCCATCCAGTTCGCATACGGCAGGAGCGGTGCGCCTTGGGCTGATGGCAGGGAAAATTCTGGGAGAACGGGCGGTGAAAGCCGGTATTCAGCTGCATGGGTCATTTGCCCGGACCGGACAGGGGCATGGAACAGATAAGGCGCTTTTGGCCGGCATTATGGGGTTTTTGCCGGATGATGAGCGGATTCGCGACGCGCAGGCGCTGGCGCTGCAGCAGGGGCTGGAATATAGTTTTCAGACGGTGAATTTCGGCGACGTGCATCCCAATACGGTTCTGCTTCATCTGGTTGGCGTAAGCGGCCGGATTGTCAGTGTGGGCGGTGCTTCGATTGGCGGGGGCAACATCTTGATTACAAAAATTAACGGATATGCGGTAGAATTGACCGGCGAGTATCCAGCACTTTTGGTGCTGCACCGGGATCGTCCGGGCGTGATTCTGCAGGTGGCGGGGATTCTTGCCCGACGCGGGTTGAACGTAGCGTTTATGCGGGTATCGCGGCAGGCGCGCGGGCAGGAGTCGCTGATGATTATGGAGATGGATGAGGCATTGCCGGCAGCGGTAGTGGACGAATGCTGCTCATATGCAGATATAGAACAGGCGATGGCCATACCGGCAATTTGAGGGAGCGGGGAAAAGATGATGACAGAGTTCAATACACTGGCCGAGCTCATGGCCCAGGCGGCGGAGCGCAAGCTGCCGCCCTATGAGCTGGTAATTCGGCGTGAAATGGAAACCCGGGCGGTCAGCCGGGCGGCAGTCTGGTCGGCGATGCAGAAAAATTGGCGGGTCATGCAGGCGGCGATGGCAAAAGGACTGCGCAGTGAAGAGCGTTCTTTAAGCGGGCTCACGGGCGGCGACGCCAAGCGGATTTTTTCTCGCAGGCAGCAGGGGTTTCTGGGAGAAGCGGCTTTGACGGCAGCGGCTCGGGCGGTTGCTGTCAGCGAGGTCAATGCGGCTATGGGGCGCATTGTGGCTTGCCCGACCGCTGGTTCCTGCGGTATTGTGCCGGCCGTGCTGCAAACAGCGGCTGAGCAGCGCGGCAGCCATGAGGATGAAATCGTGGCTGCCCTCTTTATGGCGGCCGGTATCGGCATGGTTGTGGAACAGAATGCTTGTATTGCCGGGGCCGCCGGCGGTTGTCAGGCGGAATGCGGCACGGCGGCCGGCATGGCGGCCGGGGCGTTGGTACAGCTGGCCGGAGGTGCGCCGCCGGTCATTTGTGAGGGCGTGGCGTTGGCGATGAAAAATCTTTTGGGATTGGCCTGCGACCCGGTGGCCGGACTGGTAGAAGTGCCTTGTGTCAAACGCAATGGCTTTGTCGCCGTACATGCAATGGTTGCCGCCGATATGGCTTTGGCAGGCGTTTGTTCCGTGATTCCCGTGGATGAGGTTATCGGCGCTATGCAGGAGATTGGCCGGTTAATGCCGGCAGCTCTCCGCGAAACAGCCGCCGGCGGCCTCGCGGTGACGCCGACGGCGCAGGCAGCAGCCCGGCGCATTTTTGGTAAATCGTCATGTTCATAAAAGAACGGCCTGGCAATCTTTTACTTTGCCAGGCCGTTCTTTTATGAAAGCTGTTGTATCGTATGCAGTTTATCGCTGCACTCGGATAATTTTTGCAGCCGGATGGTAATGGCCTTGCGGGGGGAATTTGCCTTTGCCGGACGGCGGGAATGAGGAAGCCGGCAGTGTATAGCTCCCTGACGCAGCAGGTCAATGGCTTCTTCAAGTTCATCGGCCAAGCCCTGCAGGGCCCGGAGATCTGCTGCGTCTTCGCTTTGTCCGGATGGCAGCATGGCGATCCGAGCGGCAGCAAGTTGTTGAAAACAGGCCGATAGCGTGGATAAAAAGCCGGCGGCTTCTTCCCGGCTGATGTACGCCGGAGTTTTTAGCCCGATGATTACGGCCTGGGGATAGTTTTTCTGTAAAGCGTTTTTTTCTTTGTCCGGGCAAAGATAGATGCTGGCGGGGGCAAAGCGGGCAAGTTCGTCTAAAGAAATCATTTGGATGGGCAGACGGTTTTCGAGAATTTGTGCCGCTGCCTGTTGAATCTGGCTGGCGATAAGCAGGTTGCTGCCGACGGCAGCGATAGCTGGCTGCATAAAATCAAGACTTCCTTTCACAATAAAAATTTCGGCGTCAAAATTGGCGGGAACTTTGGGAAAAAATGGAAAAATATAGTATAAAAGGTCGGTTTGACAATAGATATAGGCAGTGTTATGATGATTTTGCTATTTTCCGAAGACTATGTTCCCGCAGGGAATAACACCGGGAACTTCATGACATTTTTGGCAGGTTTCTGCTGCATGCGTTGATGGCAGTGTTCCGGAACAGGATTCGGCAGAGAGAAGAACAAGGACGGAAAAAGATAGCTTGAGCAGTGCAGTCCGGGAAAGCTCTGCGGAACCATTGTGGGGAGAGGGAGAAAACATGGCAATCAAAGTTTTGTTGGCAGATGATCACTTGCTGTTGCGGCAGGGGATTAAAAGAATCCTGAGTTATGAAGAAGATATCGAGATTGTGGGCGAAGCCGGCGATGGGCAGGAAGCATTGGCGCGGACGCTGGGGCTTCATCCGGATGTTTTACTGCTGGATCTCAATATGCCGGTGCTCAATGGGATTGAGGTTGCCAGACAACTACGGGCAGCGAAATCACCGACTAAAATCATCGTTCTGACGATTCATGAAGGCTCGGATTATGTATTAGAAGTTCTGAATGCCGGCGCGGCCGGATATTTGCTGAAGGATGTGGAGCCGGGCATGTTCCTGCAGGCGATTCGCATGGTGGCCCGGGGCAATATGTTTGTCGATCCCAAATTGGCCGAGCGCATTTTTGGCGGCGCTTGTGAGAATGCTGATCTGAAAGAACGCGCGGCGGAACTCTGGCAGGATACCCGGGCGCTGCATCTCACCGGACGCGAGATGGAAGTCATTGCTTGCATTGCCCGCGGCTGTTCTAACCGTGATATCGCCCAGACGCTTTTCGTCAGCGAAAAGACGGTCAAGAACCATCTCACCAGTATCTTTCGTAAATTGCATGTCAATGATCGGACGCAGGCGCTTATTTATGTTCTCCGTCATAAACTCATGACGCTGGATGGATCGGATTCCGATGTATCTTGATTTTTCAATTTTTGGTTTGCGGACTTGCTGCTTTTAGCAGCAGGTCTTTTTTTGATTAAAGCCGCGTGCAGAGCGTTGGAATATCCAGTTTTTTCGCCGGATCAAGCATTCCCGTACGGATCAGAAAATCCTGTGTGGCTTCGAGGTCCTGCAGATCGGCGGGGCGGATGTCAGGATCAAAATCATACCATGGCGCCATTTTGGCAACTTGTTCCGGCGTAAGCCCTGTTTCTGCCGCTGCATCCGGATAAGAAGCAGCCGGATCAGCCAGATAATCGGCGACGACCTGACGGTGCAGCGAAAGGAATTTTTTGGCAGCCTCCGGGTGGTTTTGCAAGAAATCCTGGCGCATGGCGATGACAATGGTAGCATCCAGAAGACCCTTGCCGGTCGTCAGGGTGCGGGCGCCATTTTCCTGGAGTTTTAACGCGGCCGGACCGGCCAGCAGGCCGGCGTCAATTTTACGGCTGGCCAGAGCGGCTGCTGTCTGGGGGATGTCCATGGAGACAAAATGCACATCATCGATGCTGAGGCCGGCTTTTTGCAGAGAGGCCAGCAGCAACTGATGCAGAATGGTGCCCCGAGGCCCGGCAATGGTCTTTCCCTTAAGATCCTGTATCGTCTGGATGCTGTCGTCGGTGGTCAGCAGCGTAAATGCTTCCGGAGCCCGGCTGTAAATGCCGACAATTTTCAAATTGACGCCATTGGCCGCAGCAAGAATAGCGCTGGTTCCCCCCAGCGCATGGCAGATGTCGATGTCGCCGGCAGCCAGCGCTTCGGTTTGCTTGGGGCCGGCGTTCAGGTCTGAATAAGTAAACTGGATTCCGTCGGTCTGAAAGGCGTCTTCAAATGTCGCATGGCGTTTTTCAAGAATCGAAGGAATGTTGAGCGGCGATTTTACATAGGTGGAATGAATTGCCGTAAGCTGCGGCGCGGCTGTTGTGCCGTCCGTCGCAGCTGTGTCGGCTTGCTGGCCGCAGCCAGCGGTCAGCAAGCCGGCTGTCGTGATAAAAAGAACAAAAAAGATAAGCTGGGCAGAGATTCGGGAAAGTTTCATAAAAATGCACCTCGGTAATATTATAGTAAGGCAATGATTTGCTGTTCCAATGCTAATCGGTTCGCCAGCGCCGGCCGCGGATAAGGCGCGGCATTTGCAAGGGAGCGGAGAATATGGCCGGCTGCCATGACATGAATCGTTTGGCCAAGCCGGGCAGCCTCGGTAATGTCATGCGTGACAAAAAGAATGGTAAGCGGCGCGGCGGCAAAAATCTGCATGAGCTCGTCCTGCAGCTCCCGACGGGTGAAATAGTCCAGCGCGGCAAATGGTTCGTCCAGCAGCAGAAGCTCGGGCTCGCTGGCCAGTGTGCGCGCCAGTGCAGTCCGCTGGGCCAGACCGCCGGATAACTGTTGCGGATAGGCATTTTTAAAACGTTCTAAGCCGAAAGCCTTCAGATATTGCCGCGCCTTTTCTTCGGAACCGCCGCAGCCGTGCCGCCAGAAGCAAATATTGTCCCATACGGTAAGCCACGGGAGCAGTCTGGGGGTCTGAAACATGATGCCGCGGCGCTGGGCGGGCTGCAGCCCCTCAATCGAGCCGTGTTCCGGCGGTTCCAGTCCGGCCAGCAGGCGAAGTAAAGTGGTCTTACCGCAGCCGCTTTTTCCAACCAGCACATTGAAGGAATTGTGCTGCAGTTTCAGATTCAAATCATTCAAGGCCTGGATCCGGCTGCCGTCCGGCAGGCGGTAGTTCTGGCTGAGGTGACAAAGGGCAATGTTCATTTATTCGCCTCCGGTAAAGCGTCGGCAGCGCCGGCCAAGCAGGCGCAGCAATGCGTCGGCGGCAAAGCCCAGCGCGCCGATCGTGAAAATTCCGGCCAGCACAACATCCGGACGCGCCATTTCTTCGCCGTCAAGAATCAGCCAGCCCAGTCCGGCAGCGGCGGCAATCATTTCAGCGCCGATTAAAGAGCGCCAGCTATAGCCAAGACCGATGCGCAGTCCGGTGTAAATGGAAGGAATCGCCATGGGAAGGCGAAGATGCCAGAAGACGGCCAGCCGCGAGAGCCCAAAAACTCGGCCCAGTTCTAGTAAAGAGCAGTCCGGGCGGGCAATGGCGGCCAGTGTATTGAGAAAAATTGGGAAAAAGGTTGCTAAAACCACAATGACAAGTTTGCTGGTTTCACCGATGCCAAACCAAAGAATCAGCATGGGGAGCAAAGCCAGCGGCGGTACATTGCGAAAAAATTCCAGCGCGATGCGGCAGAACGCTCCGGCAGACCGCGACAAACCAAGCAAAATCCCCAGCGGCAAGGCCAGCCCGGCGGCAATAAAAAAACCCAGCGCTACGCGCATTACGCTGACGGCAACATGACGGGCCAGCTGACCGGATGCGGCCAGCTGTATGAGCGTGTGCGCAACGTCGGCAGGCGGCGGCAGAATGTAGGTGTTCCACCAGAAGTGCGTGCTGCCGATCTGCCAGAAAAGAAGCAGCGCCAGCGGCAGCGTACCATGTAAAGCCATTGTTTTAACAATCCGGAGCATTATCCATCACCTGTTTATTACTATAGCATAATCTGCCGTGGGCTGCATAAATTTCCGCTGCGTCACTTGACAGACCGCGCAACGCGCCGGAAAGATCATTCTCTTGTTTTCCCGCGGCAGCCGAAGCCAATTTCCTGCATCACCTGTATGACGGCGCGGGCCGCTTTTGATAAATAGCGGCCCTGCCGCCAGGCAATGATGGCGCGGCGGTTGGGAAGCCAGCGGCGAAGGGTAAAATAGCGCGGTGGTTCGCCGCTGAAACGCATGGTGCAGGCCAGCAAATCAGTGGTCAGGGTCGCTCCGATGCCCACGGCGGTTAGCCGCAGCGCGGTTGGCATACTCTGGGTTTCCAATACGATCGGGGGAGAAATCTGCATTTGCTGACACAGATCAAAGAAAGACTGCCGCATTTTTTGACCGGGACGAATGATGATGAAAGGTTCCTCTGCCAGCTGGGTCCAGTCGGGTTCGGGCCAGCGTGAACCCGTTGCTGGGGGGAGTTTTGTCTGGCACAGATGGTGACGGGCGTTTAAGGCCAATAAAATTTCTTCCTGAAAGATTTCGAGGCAGTTGAGGCCGGGACGCGTCAGCGGCTGCAAAACAATTGAAAAGTCGGTTTTACCCGTCTGAGCGCATTCTTCTAATTCCGTTGTCGTGCCTTCTTCCAGCCGGACCTCGATGCCGGGCCAGCGCCGCCGTACTTCGGGAAGCACCCGGGTCAGAAAATAGGAACTGCGGTAGTTGGAACTGCCGATAATGACATGCCCTTTGGTCAGCGTGCCGAGATCATCAATCTGCTGCTGCCGCGTCTGTTCCAATTGATGCAGCTGCTCTTCAATATGGAGGTAGATTTCCCCGGCATCGGTCAGGCGGATCGGCGTCATATTCCGATCAAAGATGGCCGCGCCGACGCGTTGTTCAATGCGTTTGACAAATTGGCTCAGGGATGGCTGGGCAATATAGAGTTTTTGTGCTGCCAGGGAAAAACTGCCGGTTTCTAAAATTTTATTCAGGTAAGTGTATTCGCGTTCGCCCATAAGCATGCCTCCAATATAGCTTAAAAACTATGTAAATGATATTTTCTAAAGTATTGGAAATATATATAAGCCCATTATATACTAACAGTAATCAGGGTACAACTCAAACAATGGAGGGATTGGCGATGGAACATTCAGAGAAATATCAGGATCTGGTTCGCCTGCTGGCAAGTATGACAGCCTATACCAGCAAGCATTTGCCAGATGATGTGCTGGCAAAGCTGAAAGAGCTGCGCACACAGGAAACGACGCCGTTGGCCAAAGTCGTGTACGATTCCATGTTTACCGATCTGGATATGGCAAATAAACTGGACCGCCCTTGCTGTCAGGACACAGGTGTTATTCAGTATTTTGTCCAGATGGGATCACATTTTCCCTATGTTGATGAAATGGAAGATGCGCTGCGCGATGCTGTCAAAGTCGCGACGAAAATGGCGCCGCTTCGTCACAATGCGGTAGAGATATTTGATGAAAAAAATACCGGTAATAATGTCGGAACCCGTATTCCCTGGATTGACTGGGAAGTCGTGCCGCAGCGGGATGATGTGCGCGTTTATACGTATCTGGCCGGCGGCGGCTGCAGTCTGCCGGGGACGGCTAAGGTTCTCATGCCGCTGGAAGGCTATGAGGGTGTGGTCAAATTTGTTTTTGATCAGATTACTTCCTATGGAATAAATGCCTGTCCGCCGCTTCTCGTTGGTGTCGGCATTGCCGGTTCGGTTGAGGTGGCGGCCAAGCTCTCCAAAAAAGCGCTGTTGCGTCCGATCGGGTCCCGCAATTCGAATCCGCGCGGGGCAATGATGGAACAGCGCATGGAGAAGGGGCTGAATGAAATTCAGATCGGCCCCGGGGGACTGACCGGCGCCAATTCTGTCATGGGAGTTCATATTGAACAAGCTGCGCGCCATCCGGCGACCATTGCGGTCGGACTTTCCACTGGCTGCTGGGCGCACCGGCGGTCCCTGCTTCATATTTTTGCGGATTTATCTTATGAAGTATTGTCACACAAGGGGGCAGAATTATGAAAAAAATTTTGACAACACCCATTCAGGATGCAGATCTGGAATCGTTGAACATTGGCGATATCGTCTATCTGAGCGGCTATCTGATCACCGGGCGCGACGATGTTCACCAGCGGCTGATCAAACAGCATCGGCCGCTGCCGGTAGATCTGGCAGGTAAAGCTATTTTTCATGCCGGTCCGATTATGCGGGAAATTGCTGCGCAGCCGGGGCGATACGAAGTTATTTCGGTAGGGCCGACGACAAGTATGCGGATGGAAAAATATGAGCGTGAATTTATTGCGGCCACCGGACTGAAAGTAATTGTCGGCAAAGGCGGCATGGGCCCCAATACGGTTGAGGGATGCAAGAAATATAAAGCAATTCATACAGTTTTTCCGGGCGGCTGCGCGGTTTTAGCCGCACAATGTGTCGAAGAAGTGGAACGGGTGGAATGGCTTGATCTCGGAATGCCGGAAGCTATGTGGGTTATGCGGGTTAAAGAGTTTGGGCCGCTGATCGTTTCCATTGATACGCATGGCGGCAATTTGTTTGAGCAGAACAAAGCGATTTTTAATCAGAAAAAAGGACCGATTGTGGATGAAATCTGCACCCATCTTGATTTTTTGGATTAAAATGATCGGCGGCATTTGCCAGACATTTGCATAAGATGACAGAAAAAGCTGCTGCACGGGTTGTCCGTTTGGCAGCTTTTTTGTGTAAGCTTTATCTGATGCGTCAGTGAAGTTTGGCAGCGGTCCGGCGATGCGAAAGAAAATGATTTGACATTGCCGGGCAGGCTGTTATACTAAGAGCTCGAACGAATGTAGATGTTCATGGGAGGCAGAAGTAATATGGGAAATAAAAAAAGCCGGATTTGGCTGACATTTTTTTTGGGCGCCTTAGCGGCGCTGGCGCCCCTTTCAACAGATATGTACTTGCCGAGCCTGCCGGTCATGACCGCTGTATTTGGCGCCGGACCATCGCTTATTCAGCTGACGCTTACGATGACGATGGCCGGTATGGCGGCGGGGCAGCTGCTGGCGGGCCCGGTCAGCGACCAACGCGGGCGGCGGCGTCCGCTGCTGGTGGGAATGCTGGTTTTTGCCGGATCGTCGCTGGGCTGCGTTTTTGCCGATTCTATCGGCTGGTTTCTGGGGTTTCGTTTTGTGCAGGGGCTTTCGGGGGCTGTAGGCATCGTGACCGCGCGGGCCATTGCCAGGGATGTCTGTGAAGGGGCTGAATTGACGCGCTTTTTTGCCTTGCTGATGCTGGTGAATGGGCTGGCGCCGGTTCTGGCGCCGGTGATTGGCGGGCAAGTGCTGCTGTTTACTTCCTGGCGGGGCGTTTTTGGTCTGTTGTCGGCGATTGGGCTTATCCTTACGCTGGCGACGCTGATTTTTCGGGAAACACTGCCGTCGGAGCACCGCATTCGCAGTCTGACGGCCAGCTTTCGCAGTTTTGGCGGTTTATTGAAGGATCGTTATTTTCTGGGGCATTGCCTTTTGCAGTGCTGTTTTTTTGGGGCTTTTTTTGCGTATATTTCCGGATCGTCGTTTCTTTTTCAGGACGTTTATGGCATATCGGCGCAGGCATTCAGTTTCTTATTTGGCGGCATTGGGGCGGCTATTGCGCTGGTTGGACTCATTCCCGCCCGGCTGGCTGGCCGGGTATCGGATGAGCGGCTGCTGGTATGGTCGTTGGTACAGGCTTTGGCGGGAAGTGCTGCTTTTTTTGTTTGCTGCTGGCTGCGGGCGCCGTTTGTTCTCACGGTGCTTTCGCTGCTGCTGACGATTCCGATGGTTTCCGTGCTGGGGGCGGCTAGTTTTTCGCTGGCTATGCGCACACAAGGGAAAAATGCCGGCAGTGCCGCAGCCCTGATCGGTTTCTTTTCGATGATTTCCGGCGGTCTTATTGCGCCGTTGGTTGGTATCGGCGGTAGCGGCAATCCAATGCCGATGGCGGTGATTATGGTGACTGGTTATGCTGCGGCTTTGCTTTTTTATTGGTGGATGATTCGTCCGCAGCAGGCGCAGTGAGGGTATAAAAAATCAGTTGACAAGCGGATTTATATATCGTAATATATAAATATAATGATTTATAAGTATAGAATAAGGCGGGGGATTTTTTATGGAAAACCGGGTTGGAGAATACAGGGAACTGGCGGAGCTTTTGAAAGTACTGGCGCATCCGGTGCGGCTTTGTATCGTGAACGGGCTGCTGCAAAACGGCGCCTGCAACGTATCCCATATGCAGTCGTGTCTGGAAGCGCCGCAGTCGACGATTTCCCAGCATTTGCAGAAGTTGCGGGCGGCCGGGATTATCGCCGGCGAACGGCAGGGCTTGGAAGTCGTATATCATGTGACCGATGCGCGCGTTGCGGCGCTTTTGTCGGTCTGGCGGGAAAAAAAGGGAGGAGACTTTTGATGCGCAGTCCGATGCAGTCGTATATGTTTTGGGTCTTTTTGGCTTTTTTAGCCGTTGGGGTCTTTTATCCGGCGGTGGGAGTCATTGCGCTGACTTGTATGTTGGCGCCGGTCATCGTTGCTTTTTGGCGCGGGCGCTGGTGGTGCGGGAATGTATGCCCGCGCGGCAGTTTTTATGATCAGCTGCTGCGGCGGATTTCTCCGCAAAAAAAGACGCCGGCGTTTTTTCGGCATCCCTGGTTCCGTGCTTTTATGGTGGCGTTTATTTTTGTGATGTTCAGCGTTCAGATGCATGCCGCCTGGGGCAATATTTCCGCCATGGGCATGGTGTTTCTGGTCTTGATTGGCGTTACCACGCTGGCGGCGATTCTGCTGGGGCTTTTCTTCAATTCCCGCACCTGGTGCAATTTTTGTCCCATGGGAACGCTGGCAATGCTGGTGACGCGGTTTCGCCGCCGCAGTCGTGCCTTATGAATGGCAGAAGCTTAACCTGACTGTGCGTGCGGGATTAGAAGTTAAATTGTATTGATACAAAAATGATCAATCTCTTCTTTTTCGTTGTCGGCACAATGCTGTTTTGATACAATAGGAAAAATTGCTTTGAGCAGAGCGCCTATGCAATGGATAAAATTTTTAAAGGGGAGATTCATTTATGGAAAATCAATATACTTTGAACAAAAATCTTGCACAGATGCTGAAGGGCGGCGTGATCATGGATGTTACCAATCCAGAACAGGCGCGCATTGCCGAAAAGGCTGGAGCAGCGGCGGTCATGGCATTGGAACGGGTTCCGGCGGATATCCGCCGGGATGGCGGCGTGGCGCGAATGTCAGATCCGAAAATGATTCGCGATATTCAGCAGGCCGTTTCTATTCCGGTCATGGCTAAAGTTCGTATCGGACACTTTGTTGAAGCGCAGATTCTGGAAGCGGTTGGCATCGACTATATTGATGAATCTGAGGTTCTTACGCCGGCCGATGATCAAAACCATATTAACAAAAAGGATTTCCGGATTCCGTTTGTCTGCGGTGCGCGCAATCTGGGCGAAGCTTTGCGCCGTATTGGCGAAGGCGCAGCTATGATACGGACAAAAGGCGAAGCTGGTACCGGCAATATCATTGAGGCCGTCCGTCATATGCGAACAATGATCAACGATATGCGCCGGGTGCAGGCGGCCTCTTCAATGGAATTGATGGCGATTGCCAAAGAATACGCAGCGCCGTATGACCTTCTGGAATATGTTCATGCGCAGGGAAAGCTGCCGGTGGTGAATTTTGCGGCCGGCGGTATTGCTACGCCGGCTGACGCCGCAATGATGATGCAGCTGGGCAGTGACGGCGTGTTTGTCGGTTCTGGTATTTTTAAAGCCGGCGATCCGGCAAAAAGAGCCAAAGCGATTGTTGAAGCGGTAACTTATTATAACGATGCGAAGAGATTGGCCGCGATTTCAGAAGATCTTGGCGAAGCAATGGTTGGCATCAATCTGGAAACATTGCCGGCAGAACCGCGCTTGGCAGAAAGAGGCCTATGATGCTGACAATAGGCGTCCTGGCTATGCAGGGAGCTTTTGCTGAGCACCTGGAACGGCTGCGCCGGTTGAAGGACGTCCGGGGAATCAAAGTGCGTGCCGAAGAGGATTTAGCTGGTTTGGACGGTTTGATTTTGCCGGGCGGGGAATCGACTGCCATGGGAAAACTTTTGACGGATTTTGGCCTTTTATCACCTTTGGCTGACTGTATTCGCAGCGGAATGCCTGTATGGGGCACTTGTGCAGGAATTATTTTGCTGGCAAAACGTATTGCCGGGCAGGAGATGAAGTATCTGGCGGTGATGGATATAGGCGTACGCCGCAACGCCTATGGCGGACAGCTGGAAAGCTTTCAGACCGAATTGGCCATACCAAAGGTCGCCCCGGGAAAGATTCCGTTGGTTTTTATTCGGGCGCCGTATATTGAGACCGTTGG
>DCFR01000047.1 GCA_002319815.1 Megamonas sp. UBA1799 | reverse complement strand
ATAAAGTGCGCGTGAAGACGATGGGCGAGCTGACCTCGGAAGATCTGGAGCACCAGAATTCAGAAATCAGTACGCGTGAGGAACTCATCAAGGATTTTGAGCATCAGTATAAGAGACGCATCATGATGGATGATACTGTGACGGTGATTTATTTCACGGAAATTATTGATTGATATTTTCTTTATAATATTTTCTTGACAAGTATGCCCTAAGGATGATATTATATTTCTTGTCGATAACGCGAGTCGTTGTTGGCCTATTGCCGAAGTGGCGGAATTGGCAGACGCACTTGACTCAAAATCAAGCGGTTTCACGACCATGCCGGTTCAAGTCCGGCCTCCGGCACCAGTAAATCAAGCTTCCTGAGATTTCAGGAAGCTTTTTTTTGCTTGCTAAGCCGTGGACTTAATTTTCAAAAATTTGGCACGAATAAGGATGAAATACTGATTTTTGCGGCAGTGCTGCGAAAAGTCTTAGAGAAGGGTTTTACTTTTTTTTTGCGGCATGATAGAATACAGCATATATAAATCGTGCCGCAGGGCGATTTATAGGATTTTGTAAGGACAGGAGCGATTGGATTTTGGTGATCAAGTTGACAACTGCTGAACTTGAGCATTGCAGAGAAGTTGTGTGTGGTCCGGGGATGGCCGGAGCATCCGGAGAAGCGAGTGTGCGGTCGGATCATGCGGCGCCGTCGGGCGGCTGGATTCATCGAGCGGTGCTGGCTGCTTTTCAGAAAATGTTTTCTGCCGGGGAGCGGATACAGATAGAACCGCTGGCTGAAACGAGCGGTGGGATGCCGACGGCAATGGTTCAAGGCTGGCGCGTTAGTCTGATCCCCGCGATATGGCATCAGGATTGGCTGCTGGTTCCGTGGAATATTCTGGCCGCACAGTATGAAAGGGACTGTTTATCTCATTTTTGGCTGCTGGCTGCCGTCGGATGGATGGCAGAAACGAATCAGCCGTCTGTATGGCGGTTGACGGGAACGGTGGATTTTAAGGGTTTTGCCTGTCTGCATCGGATGATGCCGGATTTGATGAATACGAAAGTTATGTATCAGGGCCATGTCTTGCCGGATACGGGGGGCTATTGTGTGCCAACGGATTGTTTTGCGATTCATCAGGCTAAATTGTACGGCGACTGGAATGATTTTCGGGAGCGGTTAAACGGAGCGCCGTTTGCGACCAAAGAAATGTATGCGGAAACTTATCGGGAGATTAAAGAACGTCTTCAGTTTAACCGGGTGTGTGAGACTTTTGAACATGTCATTTATTCGCCGGAGCTGAATCCGTCGGAACGGGATGAGGCCAAGAGCCAGTGCCGGCATTCTTTTTTACAGTATTATATGAATTGATGTATCTGCGTCCTGTGGGTAGTCCATAGGGCGTTTTCTTTTGGCGAAAAAATGTCAGAAAGAAATCAGATGGGTTGAAAAAATATGGTATACTATAGGGAGCATTATTTTTAATTTGTATAAAGAAAAGAGCGACGCAGGCAATGTTAAAGACGCAGGCAATGTTAAAATGGATGGCAATGATTTTTTTTACAGCAATGATTTTTTTTGAAGGCTCAGCGACCGTATGGGCTGCAGCAGTGACAAAGGAGGCGGCTCCGGCGGCGGAAGCGCCGAAGATCCGGACGAAAATCGTGATTAATCTGGCCAGCCGGTTTTTGTCGCTTTATGTGGATGATAAGAAGACGGCCATGTATCCGGTAGGTGTGGGGACCGTGTTAACGCCGACGCCGCTGGGGACTTATAAAATCATGGAAAAAGAGGAGAATCCGACCTGGGTCGATCCGAAAGATTCTAAAAAGAAAATTGAGTCAGGGGAAGATAATCCGTTGGGGTATCGCTGGATGCGTTTTGTGGATGATTATGGCATTCATGGGACGAACCGACCAGAATCGGTTGGGCATTATGTGTCGAATGGCTGCGTTCGTTTGAAGGAAACCGATGTGGAGCAGCTTTATAAGTCGGTGGATGTGGGGACACCGGTTGAGGTGAGATATGACCGGCTGGTGATAGAAAGACTGGCGGATCATACGGTGGTGTATTATATTTATCCGGATGGTTACAACTGGCAGCCGCTGACGATTGCCCGGGTGAATCAATGGCTGTCTGGTTATGGCGTAGCGGCTTTTGAGAGCGATGCGGCGATTTCGGATAAGATCCTGGCTTCGGATGGCCAGCCGACGTATGTAGCCAGGGCATTTGTGATTGAAGTTGATCATCGCTGGATTTCCGGCAAAGCGGTGGAGTCAGAAGGAACGTTGTATTTGCCGGCGCAGTCTATGGCACTGGCGCTCAAGCTGAAATTGTCCTGGGACCGGGATACAGGAATACTGTCAACGGCTTATGGCAGTGTGCCCGGAATGGTCAAAAAAGATACGTTATTTTTAAATAAGAAGGATATGGAAATTTTGTTTCATGTAACGGGGGATTTTGATGAACGGCAGGTGCTGGCGCTGCATTCGCAGCCGATCAAAACTATATCGGCGGCAGCAACGCATTGACTAGGAATGAATGAGGTGATGGCGTGAAAAAACGATTGGTGATACTGGATGGCAGCAGCCTGATGTTTCGGGCGTTTTATGCTTTGCCTCTTTTGACAGCGCCTACGGGTGAATATACGAATGCGATTTATGGGTTTTCTAATATGCTGACCAAGCTGTTGGCCGATTACCGGCCGGATCGGTTGGTTATTGCTTTTGATAAAAGCCGACATACGTTCAGAACTGATCTTTTTGCTGCGTATAAGGGAACGCGGGATAAAACGCCGGAGGAACTTTCCGCGCAGATTCCCTTGCTGCATGAGTTTGCTGCGGCTTGGGGAATTACCTTTTTAGAGCTGGATAATTTTGAAGCGGACGATATCATTGGAACTTTGGCCACAAAAGCGGCGGCTGACGGCGGGTATGAGACGATGATCGTGACAGGGGACCGGGATGCGCTGCAGCTGGTGCGGCCGGATGTGATGGTGCTGCTGACAAAACGCGGGATTACAGATATGGCAGTATTTGATGAAGCGGCTTTTCGTGAGGAGTATGGATTTGACCCTATTCGGCTCATTGATTTGAAGGGGCTTATGGGTGATACTTCGGATAATATTCCCGGTGTGCCGGGCGTAGGACAGAAAACAGCTGCCAAGCTTTTGCTGGCGTATGGCAGCATGGAGAATGTGTTCGCGCATGTGGGGGAAATTACCGGTAAAAAACTGAAGGAGCGGCTGCTGGAGAATCAGGCGCAGGCGGAACTGTCAAAGCAATTGGCGACGATTGTGTGTGCGGCACCGATTCCTTTTGAACCGGACGCTTATGCCATTACGCCGGACCGGAGTCGATTTTTAGCTTTTTGTACGCGGTATGATCTGAAATCGGTCCGCAAAGCTTTTGAGCGTCTTTACCCTGAGGAGCAGGCAGCTGAGCCGGAGCTGGCGGCGGACGTCGTGCCGCGGCCTTCTTATGTGATGCTGCAAACGGCGGAGGAAGGGCAAGCTTTCTTTGCCAGAATTGCTGCGGCAGATCGGCTGGCGATTGCCGGGGTATACAGCGGCAGGGTGCCGCATGTTTCGCTGCTGGGCATGGCGATTGCCGCTGGTGCGGCGAGGGCGTATGTGAGCAGCGAGAGTCCGGCATGGATGAGTCTTTGGCCTTTGCTGCAGACAGAGATACGATCCTGCGATACGTATGATTTGAAGAGTCTTTATCATGCGGGCGGGCAACCGTCTGCTAAATTTTTTGATGTGCAGCTGGCAGCTTATCTTTTGGACCCGGCGGCGGGAAGCTATCCGCTGGAGCGCCTGCGGCTTGCGTATGCGCCGACGGCGGTCGGCGTGCTTGGCGGCGAAGAATCCGCAGCGCAGGCGGCCGTCTGGCAGGCCGTATGCATTGCCGCTTTGAGCCAAGCCATGCGGCCAAAGCTGGAAGCTTTGGACCTGATGAAGCTGTATCAGAATATGGAGTTGCCGCTGGTAGAGGTGTTGGCCTCGATGGAACAGGCAGGGGTCAGTGTCAACCGAGGGCATTTGCGAGAACAAGGCCTGGCGGTCGGTCATCACATTGAGGTACTGGTCACGGAAATTTATGCGCTGGCCGGATCAAAGTTTAATATTAATTCTCCCAAGCAGCTGGCGGAGGTGCTGTTCGAAAGGCTGCATCTGCCGGCGGGCAAAAAGACGAAAACCGGGTATTCGACGAATGCGGAGGTACTGGAAGAGCTGCGCCTGGTGCATCCGATTGTGGATAAAATATTGGCGTATCGTCTTTGGAGCAAGTTGAAGTCGACGTATCTGGACAGCATCGGGGACCTGATTGATCCACAAACACAGCGGGTGCATACCAGTTTCAATCAGATGGTTACGGCGACGGGCCGGTTGAGCAGCTCGGATCCGAATCTGCAGAACATCCCGGTTCGTACGGATGAAGGCAAAGAGATCCGCCGTTTGTTTGAGCCGGGACAAGGTTACGATTATCTTTTATCAGCCGATTATTCACAGATTGAGCTGCGCTTGCTGGCGCATTTATCGCAAGATAAAAATTTTGTTGAAGCGTTTAATCATGGACAGGATATTCATGCCAGGACAGCCTCGGAGGTCTTTGGCGTTCCAATTGCAGATATGACGCCAGAGCTTCGCCGCCGGGCCAAGGCAGTGAATTTCGGCATTGTATACGGCATTAGTGATTATGGATTGTCACGGGATCTGCGGATTCCGCGCAAAGAGGCTGCTGGTTATATTGAGAGTTATTTTGCCAAGTGCAGCGGGGTCAAGGCGTTTATTGATCAGGTGGTTGAAAAAGCGCATGCGAATGGGTATGTGACGACCATGTTCGGCCGCCGCAGGGAGCTGCCGGCGATTCACAGCAAAAACTACAATCAGCGTACGCTGGCAGAACGCATGGCTATGAATACGCCGATTCAGGGTTCGGCGGCCGATATTATTAAGCTGGCGATGATCGCGGCGTATCGAAAGCTGCGGGAGCAGAAACTGCGGAGCCGTATGCTGCTGCAGGTGCATGATGAACTGGTGCTTGAGGTGCCTGCGGACGAAGTGGACACTGTGTCGGCAATCTTGAAGGAAACAATGGAACAGACGGTGCGGCTTTCCGTACCCTTGGATATTGATATTCATAAAGGAAAAAATTGGGCGGAAGCCAAGTGAAATTATAAAGGGAGATCGATGAATATGCCGGAATTACCGGAAGTAGAGACGATCCGGCGCTCGCTGGCACCTGTGGCCGAGGGGCAGCGTATTATGCAGACGGAGATTTTTCTCGAGCGGCTGGTCAAATGGCCGGAGCCGGCGGATTTTGTAGGGCGTCTGGCCGACAGAACGATTGTACGTATTGGCCGGACAGGTAAATATCTGCGCTTTTTGTTGGATAATGGCAATGAGCTAATCCTTCATTTGCGCATGACAGGACAACTGCGTTTTATGGCGGCTGGGCAGGATGAGATGCCGCCCTATGCGCGGTTAGTATTTCGTTTTGCCGGCGGCGCATCGCTGTATTATGCCGATGCGCGGACGCTGGGGGCCGTATATGCGTTGAAACCGGATGAATTGTGGCGGCTGCATGGTCTGATGGAAATGGGACCGGAGCCTTTGACGGCAGAATTTTCTTTAGGGTATTTGCGGGAGACGCTGCAGGGGCACCGGACAAAAATCAAAAGTTTCTTGTTAAATCAGAAATATATTGGCGGTCTGGGCAATATATATGCTGATGAGGCACTGTTCCTGGCGGGGATTCACCCGCTGCGCACAGCTGCATCGCTGCATGGGCCTGAGGTGGCTTCCCTGTATGGAGCGATTAATGAGGTAATCCGGACGGGGATTGCCGACGGCGGTACGACGGTGCGCAATTACCTTGATGGCGCGGGTAAAAAAGGCAGTCATCAGGAGCGGCTGCATGTTTATCAGCGGACGGGCAAGCCTTGCCATCGCTGTGGGACGCCCATTGAACGCATTGTCATCGGGGGACGGGGATCTCATTTCTGCCCCCGGTGTCAGCTGTTGGAGGAGGAATCTGTATGATCGTGATCGGTCTGACCGGCGGCATTGCCAGCGGCAAAAGTACGGTTTCTAATCGTTTGAAAGCATATTATGGGGCTCAAGTGATTGATGCGGATGCAATTGCCTATGAGTTTTCTCATCCAGGCCGGCCGCTCTGGCAGAATTTTGTGGCTCGTTATGGGAAAGAACGCGCGCTGCTTCCCGATGGAGAGCTGAATCGGGCGGGTATTGGCCAGCTGGTCTTTTCGCAGCCGGCTGAACGCCGCTGGGTTGATTCTATGGCGCATCCGCTGATTCAGCAAGAAATTGCCGCTCGTATCGAGCGGAGCCGGGCAGCGGGAGAAAAAGTGATTGTACTCGATGTGCCGCTGCTTTTTGAATCTGGTTGGGATGCTATGACCGATGCGGTCTGGGTGGTCTATGTCGATGCTGCGGTGCAGCTGCGACGATTGGTTGAACGCAACCGCTTGCCGGAGGCGCTGGCAAACCAGCGAATTGCATCTCAGATGCCGCTCTTGGAGAAAAAACAGCGGGCGAATGTCGTGATTGATAATAACGGAACTTTAGCGGAGACGATACGTCAGGTCGATCATGCCTGGGAAAGTGTTGCCCGTTAGCAGGAGGAACAGGATGAAGCCAAGTTTCAGGCTGAGAATGATCATGAAACAGCGTGCCGAGCAGCGGCAGCGTTATGCTTTGCTCGCCGGTATCTGCGTGGTGGCAATGGCGTTTTTGGTTTATTTTATTACCCAGATCGAGCCGGTACAGAAAAAATATCTTTATCCGTATCCTTATCAGGACCTCGTGCAGCAATATGCGGCGAAGGAGCATGTTGAAAGCGCCCTGGTGGCAAGTGTGATCATGAATGAGAGCAAGTTTAAAAATACGGTGCATTCGCATCGCGGCGCAATCGGATTGATGCAGCTCATGCCGGAAACGGCAGAGTGGATTGCCGGACAGATTGGCGATCCATCGTTTTCCGTGGACAAGCTGCATGAACCGGAGACGAATATCCGTTATGGCGTCTGGTATCTGGCATCGCTGGAACGGGAGTTTAACGGCAATGAAGTTTTAGCGTTGGCGGCGTATAATGCTGGACGAGGAAATGTACATGAATGGATGGATGCGTGCGGTTGGACTATGGAGTTTTGTCATATTGATGAAATTCCTTATCAGGAAACACGCGCTTATGTCGCCAGTGTATTGCGCAATAAGGTGAAATATGAGCAGTTGTATCCGGAACCGTAGCCGGAGTCGTGTGAAGGGAAATTTTCAGGAGAACAGGAAAACCGGTTTATACGGCCGGTCTCATAAGCAGGAGTTTTCTTATGCGAAAATATTGTATCGTTCCGAAAAAAGGAAATAGTTTCTGGCAGTTGATTGATGGCATGGAGTTGACGGCGCCGCAGACGGAGTCTTTGCGCAGCTGTTTTATTAAGCATGTGCAGGTTTCGCCGGAGGCCGGCATCTGGGAAATTGTGCTGGAGACGCGCGAACTTTTAGAGCCGGATCTGCTGGCGATGGCTGCCAGGCATATCGAGGCCAAGTGTCAGCTGCACGAGGTCATTTTTTATCAGGATGTGCTGGATTTGTCGGCAGCCTTGACGAATGGCTGGTCCCAGCTGGTCAATGAAGTTGCCAAGGGAGCGCCGGCGGTGCGCCCTATCTTGCTGCGGGCGCAGCGCCGGGTGGACGGCGGTAAACTCACCGTGCGGGTGACCGGGCTTATGGGCGCTGAGCTTTTGCGCCAGCACTGGGTAGCGGACCGGCTGCAAAAAGCGGTCGGGGCGTTGACGGGCTGCCGCTGCGATGTGGAGTGTCAGGCTGTGGAAGAGGATACGGTCCCGATTGTCGATGTGGATCATGTGATTTATCAGACGGAGGCCTATCGGGAAGCGGTGCAGATCGAGCAGGTCCGGGGGCAGTCTCCGGGAGGACGCGCTCCTTCGGGCAGCAGCGGCCACGGACGTCGGTCCGGTACGGCTGATACGGCTCCGGGTTGTTTGTTTGGCAAGGGCGTGGCCGGTGATGTCACTTTGCTTGATGACATCAAGAATGAAATGAAAAGCGTCGTCGTTCTGGGGACGATCGAGGGTGTGGATGGCCGGGAGCTCAAGACAACGAATATTTTGCTGGCAGAGCTGGCAGATGAAACGCAGGGTATCAGCATGAAAGCGTTTTTCAAGGATAAAGATGAATATGAGCATGTCATTACGTCTTTGAAAGTTGGGATGCATGTGCGGGCTAAGGGTTCCGTCCGTTTTGATACGTTTCAAAACGATTTGGTACTGTTCGTTAACAGCATTCGGGAGGAAAAACTTCCGCAGCGGGAGGATCATGCTGCGGAAAAACGGGTAGAGCTGCATGCGCATACGCAGATGAGTCAGCTGGATGCTGTCGTTTCGGTGAAGAATCTGGTTACGACGGCCGCCCGCTGGGGATGGCCGGCGGTGGCGATTACCGATCACGGCGTAGTGCAGGCTTTTCCTGATGCGGAGAAAACAATTGAAGAAAAGAAACTCGATATTAAGATTATTTACGGGATGGAAGGCTATCTGGTAGGCGAGGACTATCAGCAAAAAGGCGCTAATCATATCATTTTACTGGCTAAAAATCCCATCGGATTGCGGAATTTGTACCGGTTGGTTTCTCTCTCGCATCTGCGGTTTCTGCATCGCCAGCCCCGGCTGCCCAGAGATATTCTCACGGAATACCGCGAAGGCTTAATCCTGGGGTCTGCCTGTGAGGCGGGGGAATTGATCCGCGCGATTGTAGCGCATCAGAGTGAAGAGGAACTTTTGCGCATTGCGGCTTTTTATGATTATCTGGAGATCCAGCCGATTGGCAATAATGCGTTTTTAGTGCGCAGTGAGGATTTTCCTGACATCAGGACGGATGAAGATTTACGGGCGATTAATCTGAAGGTAGCCGCTTTGGCGAAAAAACTGGACAAGATGCTGGTGGCAACTTGTGATGTCCATTTTTTGAATCCGGAAGATTCGATTTATCGGGCGGTCATCATGGCCGGCAATGGCTATGATGACGCCGATCAGCAGCCGCCGCTGTATTTGCGGACGACGGAGGAAATGCTGCAGGAGTTTTCCTATTTGGGAGAAGAAGCTGCTTATGAGGCGGTTGTGACGAATCCGCGCCGCATCAGCGATATGGTGGAGCGTTTTAAGCCGATTCCGGATGATTTGTATTCGCCTTCTATTCCGGGCGCCAACGAGCTGATCCGTGATATGTCTTATGACCGGGCGCATAAATTATACGGCGAGAATTTGCCGAAGATCGTGCAGGATCGCCTGGATCAGGAGCTTAAGCCGATTATCGGGCATGGTTTTGCCGTTTTATATCTGATTGCCCACCGGTTGGTCAAAAAATCAAATCAGGATGGGTATCTGGTGGGTTCGCGTGGTTCTGTCGGTTCGTCGTTTATCGCGACGCTGACGGATATCACGGAAGTCAATCCGCTGCCGCCGCATTGGCGCTGTCCGGCCTGTCAGTACAGCGATTTTCCCGACGAGGGCAAATATACGAGCGGTTTTGATCTGCCGGATCGGGCGTGTCCAGTTTGCGGCACGCCGCTGGTAAAAGACGGGCATAATATTCCTTTCGCAGTTTTTCTGGGATTTGATGGCGACAAGGTGCCAGATATCGATTTGAATTTTTCCGGTGATTATCAGCCGGTTGCGCATAAATACACCGAGGAGCTTTTTGGCAAGGATAATGTTTATCGGGCCGGCACGATTGCGACGGTTGCTGATAAAACGGCGTATGGCTATGTGAAGCATTATTTTGAGGATAAGGGCATGAAAAAGCGCAATGCTTTTGTCATGAGCATTGTCAATGGCTGTTTGGGAACCAAGCGTACGACGGGGCAGCATCCGGCCGGCATCATGGTAGTGCCGCGCAATATGGATGTGCATTTCTTTACGCCGATTCAGCGTCCGGCGGATAAAAAGGATGCGCCGACGATTACGACGCATTTTGATTATCATTCTATCAGCAGTCGTTTGGTCAAGCTGGATATTCTCGGGCATGATGATCCGACGGTTATCAAAATGCTGGAAGACCTGACGCATCGGGATCCGAAAACGATTCCGTTTGATGATCCGGCCACGCTGTCTCTATTTTCGTCTACGGAGGCGCTGGGGCTCACGCCGGAAGAACTCGGCGCGACTTCGGGAACCTTCGGCATTCCGGAGTTTCGTACCAGTTTTACCCGGCAGATGATTGACGACACCCATCCAAAATGCTTTAGTGATCTGGTGCGTATCAGCGGTTTTTCACATGGTACGAATGTATGGCTGGACAATGCGCAGGAGCTTATCCGGCAGGGTATTTCAACGCTGCATGATGCGATTTCGGCACGGGATGATATCATGAACTATCTTATGCAGAAGGGGGTCGACCCGCTGCTGTCTTTTAAAACGATGGAAGCGGTGCGCAAAGGCAAGGGAATCAAACCGGATGTGGTGGAAACACTGAAAAAATGCGGCGTTCCTGATTGGTATATAGAATCCTGTCAGAAGATCAAGTATTTGTTTCCGCGGGCGCATGCGACAGCATATGTTATGATGGCCTATCGAATTGCGTTTTGTAAGGTGCATTACCCGCTGGCTTTTTATGCGGCTTATTTTTCGATTCGCGCCGATGCTTTTGATGCCAATATCATTGCCGGCGGCAAAGACAAGGTACATGCGACGTTGAAAGAGTTAGAGAGCCGGGAAAAACTCGAAGATGCCGAGAAGGAACTTGTCATTGTGCTGCAGCTGGCCTGGGAGATGTATCTGCGCGGCTATTCGGTCGAGCATGTTGATCTTTACCGGTCGCAGGCAGAAAAGTTTACGATTCTCGATTCGTCGCTGCTGCCGCCTTTTACGGCGCTGAGCGGCTTCGGCGCATCCGCGGCGCGCAGTCTGTCGGCGGCGCGCCAGGACGGGCCGTTTACTTCCGTAGCGGATATTAAAAAGCGCACGAGCGTATCCAAGACCGGTATCGAGATTCTGCGGACTCATGGCTGTCTGGAGGGTATGATGGAGAGCGATCAGATGGAGCTGTTCTGAGTTTGGCTGCTTTATCCGTAAGAAAATCGCGGGAAAAAACGCTTGACAGTATCCGGCGATGTGCCTATAATAAGAATCAATCTGAATTACAGATGATTTGCAATGACGAAGATATGATGATGGAAAACCGTTCATCAGAGAGGGATGCCATGGCTGGGAGCATCCTGAACAGGGTTCATGATTACCGCTTCTGAGCTGTATGGCCGACAAGTAGGCTGTGCCGGATTCCCTCCGTTATCAGGACTTGAGCGGCCGTGTTGAGCGGCAATCAGGGTGGAACCACGAAGCATACAGCCTCGTCCCTTTGTTGGGATGAGGCTGTTTTTGTTTTTCTATCCGTTAATTCTTAAGGAGGTTTTTATAATGATCAAAGTCACTTTGAAGGATGGATCGGTGCGCGAGGCAGAAGCGGGCATATCGATTCTGGATTTTGTCAAGAGCGTCAGCAACAGCCTGGCGAAAAAGGTATTGGCAGCTAAACTGGATGGTAAGACGGTCGATCTTACGACTCAATTGGAACAGGATTGTGCGTTGCAATTTTTGACGTTTGAGGATGCCGACGGCCGCTGGGCGCTTCGCCATACGGCGTCTCATATACTGGCGCAGGCAATCAAACATGTGTATAAGGACCAGAAGGTACAGCTGGCCATTGGCCCGGCAATCGAGAATGGTTTTTACTATGATATCGATATGGAAAAGAAGCTGACGGACGAGGATCTCAAGGATATTGAGAAAGAAATGGAAAAAATCGTCAAGCAGAATATTCCGCTGGTGCGCAAGGAAGTCAGCCGGGCCGATGCATTGAAGATGTTTGCTGCCGCCGGGGAAAATTACAAGGTAGAGCTTATTAACGATTTGCCGGAAGATGCGGCTATTTCCCTTTATGAGCAGGGAGATTTTGTCGATCTTTGCGCCGGGCCGCATGTGCTTTCAACCGGGAAGGTCAAGGCCATCAAACTGCAGAGCATTGCTGGCGCGTACTGGCGCGGCGATGAACACAACAAGATGCTGCAGCGTATCTACGGTACGGCTTTTGAGAAAAAAGAAGATCTTGATGCCTACCTTCATATGCTGGAAGAGGCAGCCAAGCGGGATCATCGTAAACTGGGCAAGGAACTGGATATTTTCAGTCTGCATGAAGAGGGACCGGGATTTCCGTTTTTCCATCCCAATGGCATGATTATCCGCAACGAGCTGATCAATTATTGGCGGGAAGTGCATCGTCGCTATGGTTATCTGGAAGTCAAGACGCCGATGATCATGAACCGCCAGCTTTGGGAACAGTCGGGGCATTGGGATCATTATAAGGAAAACATGTATTTTACAAAGATTGATGGCGAAGATTATGCAATCAAACCGATGAACTGCCCAGGCGGTATGCTGGTCTACAAGAGCCAGCCGCACAGTTACCGCGAATTGCCGCTGCGTCTCGGCGAGCTTGGTCTGGTGCATCGTCATGAGCTTTCCGGCGCGCTGCACGGTTTGTTCCGCGTACGCAATTTCACGCAGGATGATGCGCATATCTTTATGACGCCGGATCAGATTGAGGGCGAAATTCAAAAGGTTATCAATCTTTTTGATGAAGTTTATACGACATTTGGTCTTTCGTATCATGCTGAGCTGAGTACGCGGCCAAAGGATTCGATGGGGTCGGATGAAGTCTGGGAAACGGCTACGGCGGCGCTGCGCAATGCGCTGGATCATCGTGGATTGAAATATGTTGTCAATGAAGGCGACGGCGCTTTCTATGGACCGAAGATTGATTTCCATTTGCGTGATTCCATTGGCCGTACCTGGCAGTGCGGCACGATTCAGCTGGATATGCTCATGCCGGAGAAATTTGATCTCACCTATGTGGGTGAAGATGGGCAGAAACATCGTCCGGTCATGCTGCATCGGGTGGTTTATGGCAGTATTGAACGCTTTATCGGTATTCTCATTGAAAATTATGCCGGTGCATTTCCGGTATGGCTCGCGCCGGTTCAGATTAAGATTCTGCCGATTACGAGCAGCCATCAGGATTATGCATTTGAACTCAAAAAGAAAATGTTTGATCTTGGCTTGCGGGTTGAAGTGGATGACCGTAATGAAAAAGTTGGCTACAAAATTCGCGAGAGTCAGGTCAAGAAGGTTCCGTATACGTTGGTTGTCGGCGATCAGGAAATGGCAGATCGGACGGTTAACGTGCGTAAGTATGGTGAAAAAGACAGCCAGTCCATGGATATTGATGCGTTTATTAAAGAAGTACAGGAAAAGATTGCGTCTAAGGCAGAGCGCTGATTCTCCTGAAGAAAAGTGCGGCACAGCAAGTGGGTGCCGCACTTTTATTTTGTTTGTTAGTAAGGAGAAAAAGAAAGAAATGCGAAACGCTCGGTCAAAAAATAGTTGACTTTTATAGAACGGGTGTGGTATCATATCTTAGTAATCAATTAAGAAGAGGCACCCGCTTCTCACCTGACGGCACAAAGCCTATCGGGTTTGATGTTGAAAAGCAGGGTGGTTTATGCCACTCTTTTTTTATGGTCAGAATTATTTATAGGAGGTGTTTTTCCATTAGTAAAGAGAGTTTGAGAATCAACGAAGAAATCCATATCAGGGAAGTTCGCGTTACCAGCGCGGAAGGGGAACAGCTCGGTATCATGCTCACGCGTGATGCTTTGCATATGGCAGAAGAGCAGCACCTGGATCTCGTCGAGGTTGCCCCAAAGGCAAAGCCACCTGTATGTCGTATCATGGATTTTGGAAAATATAGATATGAACAGCAGAAGCGGGACAAGGAAGCAAAGAAGAAGCAAAAGGTTGTTATGATTAAGGAAGTTAAGCTTCGTCCCAATATTGAGCAGCATGATTTTGAAGTCAAGTTGAAAAATGCCCTGCGTTTTGTAGAGGAAGGCAATAAGGTCAAGGTAACGATTATGTTCCGCGGCCGTGAAATGTCTCATCAGGACTTGGGCAGGGATGTGTTGAACCGGGTAGCTGCTGAGATGAAGGATCTGGTATCTATCGAACGCGACGCTAAACTTGAAGGTAAAAATATGATCATGATTTTAGCACCTAAGGCGCAAACAACTAAAGGAGGAAAATAGTAATGCCAAAGATGAAGACCCGCAGAGCAGCTGCGAAACGTTTTAGTGTCACCGGCACTGGTGAATTCAAGCGCAATAAGGCTTTTAAGAGACATATACTCGAGAAGAAAAGCCCGAAGCGTACTCGTAATCTGCGTAAGGCAGCAATCATTACGTCGGCTGATTTTCAGCGCGTAAGACATATGCTTCCGTATGCTTAAATTTTAATTTACTAGGAGGAAAGAAACATGCCAAGAGTAAAAAGCGGCGTGACTGCACATAGACGTCATAAAAAGATTTTGAAGTTAGCCAAGGGCTATATCGGTTCCAAGAGCAAGCAGTTCAAGAAGGCCAATGAAACGGTCATGAAGGCTCTGTATTATGCTCGTCGTGATCGCCGGGCAAAGAAGGGCGAGTTCCGTCGCCTTTGGATTGCACGTGTCAATGCGGCAGCTCGTTTGAATAATATCACGTACAGCCGTCTTGTAAACGGTCTTACGAAGGCTGGTGTTGAGGTCAACCGCAAAATGCTGGCGGATCTCGCTATCAGTGATGAAAAGGCATTTGCTCAGCTCGTAGCAGTCGCCAAGGAAAATCTGTAATATCGTATAGGAAGATCGGAGCTGTTGCAGTTGCAATGGCTCCTTTTTTGATTCTGTCGAACGGCAGGGGGGCATAATATGAAAAAGGCAAAAGACAGCCGGCAGTTTGTTGTCATTGGGCTGGGGCAGTTCGGGCTGAATATGGCCAGGGGGCTGCACCGCATGGGATATGAGGTTTTAGCTGTGGATACACGAATCGAACGCGTGCAGGAATACAGCAATGAATTCACGCATGTAGTCCAAGCCGATGCTACGGATGAAAATGCCTTGCGGGAACTGGGAATTTTGAATTTTGATGTGGTTGTGGTGGCTATTGGCGATAATATGGAAGCCAATTTGCTGACGACGATGCAGCTGAAGGACCTTGGTGCGCCGTATATTGTAGCGATGGCACGTGATCCGCTGCAGGTCCGGCTGCTCAAAAAAATTGGCGTTGACCGCATCGTATCACCGGATGCTGATATGGCGAACCGGGTTGCCTATAATCTGGCGACGACCAATATTATGGATTACATTGAGTTGTCGGAGGACTTCAGTATCGTTGAATTGGCGGTGCCGCCGGAACTGCAGGATAAAACGCTGGCAGAGTCCGATGTCCGGGTCCGGTATGGACTCAATGTCGTGGCTATTAAGCGCGGTGAGCAGCTGCTGGTTTCTCCTTCGGCTTCTGAGAAACTGCAGGCTTCGGATACCATTGTCGTGGTGGGCAGCAACGATGGCATCAGCCGGTTGGAGGAGAATCTATAATGGAACGCATCATGAGTGCCGCCAATGCAAAAATCAAGCTGGCGGCTGGTTTGCACCGGCGTAAGAATCGGGCGGCGGCGAAACAGTTTGTGGCGGAAGGCGTGCGTCTGGTGGAAATGGCCGCCGCTGCGGACTGGCCGATCGTTTTTGGCTTGTGCACGCCGGCAGCGGCGACGGATACACGAGTAACTGCGATATTGGAAAAATTGGCCGCCCGCAACTGTCCGGTTTATGAGGTGGAGGATGCCATTTACCGTAAGGCGGCGGATACACAGGAGCCGCAGGGACTGCTGCTGGTCATGGAGCAGCGGCGGGCTTTGCTGCCGGAACTTCTGGCGCAGCCACGGCCGCTGATTGTAGTGCTGGATGGAATTCAGGACCCGGGCAATGCAGGCACAATTCTTCGTACAGCTGATGCGGCCGGCTGCACCGGGGTCGTGTTTATGGAAAACACAGTGGATCTTTTTTCCGATAAAACGGTGCGGGCGGCCATGGGGTCTTTGTTTCATGTGCCGGCGGCAGATCAGGTGTCGGTGGCGGAGTTGCTGCAGGTGGTTGACGAGAAGCAGCTGCGTCTGTATGCAACGGCGCTGGATGCCGATGCGCGGCCGCATTTCGCGGCCGATTACCGTGAACCGGCAATGATCGTGTTTGGCAATGAAGGACAAGGCGTTTCGGCTCCGTTGTTAACGGCGGCGGAAAAGCTTTATATTCCCATGGCCGGACAGGCAGAGTCGCTGAATGTGGCGGCAGCAGCCGCCGTGGTGCTTTATGAAGCTCTGCGGCAGCGCTGTTACACTTCCTCCCAGCAGAGATAGACGCCCAGACAGCCCTGCGAGAGCGATACGGTAAATGGCTGATCCGGCGACGCTGGTTCGTTGCTGATTGCATAGGGCCAGGTTTGTGACAGGTAAGCCTGGGAGAGCGGCCAGTGCACACCCTGAATGCTCACATTCTGGCAATCAGCGCCGAGCGGCAGTAAAGAAATGGCTTTTGGACGGCAATGGAAGCGGATCGTGATGGTTTCGCCGCCATGCAGGTAAAATAGGGCTTCCTGTTCGTCGGCTATACAGCCGGCCATACCGCTGCCCAGAAGAGAATAAACGGTGCTGACAGCATGATCAAAACGTCCGCCAAAAGCCCCGGTTAGCAAGATGTATGCGCCCGGTTGGCTGGCTTTTATGCGGTGGAGGGCGAGCTGGGTATCGGTGAGATCTTTTTCCGGAGAAAAGCGTTCAATAGGGATATTCAGCGATTCAGCCCAATGCCAGGAACCGGTGGCGGCGCTGTCGCCGTCGCCGATGAGTCGGGATGGCATAAGTCCTGCAGTGCGGCAGGCATCAATGCCATGGTCGATGCACCAGACAGAGCGGTTTTTTGCTGCCGTCCGAAGCCATTGCGGCGAAGGGGAGCGTCCTCCGGCAATCAGCAGTAATTCGGCAAGCTGCGGCAGGGCTGGGTGTTTTATGGTGGCTTGTGGCAGTTTGATGATCATTTTGTATCGTCCTCCTGTATCTTATCTTTTAGAATACTACAGCTGGGAGGGTTTGGCAATTTTCCAGCCGGGGCGGCAGGATTTCTGACGTTTGCGTATAATATTTATAATAGTGGCATATATTTTTGGAGGAGGCATTGTTATGGTAAAGTTTACCTATTATGGTCATTCCTGTTTCTTACTGGACGATGGAAAATATAAAGTTCTGGCGGATCCGTTTTTGACGGGAAATCCTTTGGCGGCTATTGAAGCGGAGCAGGTTGCCTGCGACTATATTCTGGTGTCTCATGCGCATGGGGATCATCTCGGCGATGCAGCGGTGATTGCCAAACGCACCGGGGCTATGGTGCTGGCCATTCCGGAAGTGCTGGAAATTTGTCAGGAACAGGTCGGCGAGATTCAAGGTCATGGAATGAATCTCGGCGGGTCTGTAAAATTGCCTTTTGGCAAGGTGCGTATGACGCTGGCTTTGCATAGTTCCGGGGTTGCGGGCGGCGTTGCTTGTGGTTTTGTGATTCAGATCGGTGGGGTGGATGTGTATTTCGCCGGGGATACGGCGCTGTTCCATGATATGAAGTTGATTGGTCGTAAGGAGCCGATTGATTATGCATTGCTGCCAATCGGCGATAACTTCACCATGGGACTGGAAGATGCGGCGCTGGCGGCGCAATGGCTGAATGCCCGGAATGTTATTCCCATTCATTATAATACCTGGCCGGTTATCCGGCAGGATGCGGAACGCTATAAAGAACTTACCGAACAGACTTCAAGGGCAACCGTGCATATTGTCAATCCCGGCGAGTCGCTTGAGATGACATGACGGGTGCTGGCAGAGAGCGGCTGATCGTGATTCTGGGGCCGACGGCAGTTGGCAAGACGGCCTTGTCGATTGCTCTGGCCGGCCGGTTGGATACAGATATTTTGTCTGGAGATTCGATGCTGGTATATCGCGGCTTTGACGTTGGTACGGCGAAACCATCGCTGGCTGAGCGATCCGGGGTTCGGCATGAATTGATTGATATTCTGGAGCCGGACTGCGGGTTTAGCGTGACGGATTTTCAGCAGCTGGCGGCGGCAAAAATTACGGCGGTGAATCAGCGGGGACGTATTCCTGTTTTGGCTGGCGGGACGGGCTTGTATGTGAAATCACTGGTAGAGGGATATGTTTTTAATGCCCTGCCCGGCGATCCGGTTTATCGGACGCACTTGGAACAGCTGGCGGCAGCGCGTGGGAAAGATTATGTGCATGCGATGTTGGCTGAGGTCGATCCGGAAGCTGCGGCACGGCTGCATGTTAATGATTTTCGCCGGGTGATCCGGGCTCTGGAAGTTCGCCATCGGGAAGGCACGGCTATTTCGCAGGAGAAACTAGCGGATTCTGGTGATCTGGTGTATGATGTTTACGTGGTCGGTTTACAGCGCGAGCGGCAGCAATTATACGCGAGAATCAACGCGCGGGTGGATGCGATGTTTGCCTCCGGGCTGGAAGATGAAGTCCGCTGTCTGCTGGCGGCCGGGGTGCCCCGGACCGCGCAGGCAATGAAGGGGATTGGCTACAAGGAGACGGCGGCTTTTCTGGCGGGCGAATGCACGCGGGATGAAGCGATAGCAAAGATCAAACAGGCCACGCGGCACTTTGCAAAACGGCAGCTTACCTGGTATCGCAAGATGCCTTATATTCATTGGTATGATGTGGATACAATTTCCCAATCTGTCTTGTTAGAGACGGTTTATGAGGATATTGCAGGATATTTTGCAAGGAACGCGAAGTAATATATAGATCGTATTTGTGAAAGAAAGCAAGGGGGATTTTGAATGCCGGCAAAAATCATTAATTTACAGGACAGTTTTTTAAATCAGGTCCGCAAGGAAAATATAGGAGTGATTATCCATCTTGTAAATGGCTATCAGTTAAAAGGGAATGTGCGGGGATTTGATAATTTCACGGTGATTCTCGATTCGCTGGGCAAGCAGCAGCTGGTATACAAACATGCCATATCGACGATTACGCCGGCTCGGCCAATGGCGGGCGGCGATCAATTCGATAAAAAAGACGAAGATAAATAAGACGCGGTTTAAAGGCTTCCTCAGCTGAGGGAGCCTTTTCCGACAGGAGGTTATGAAATGAGACAGCGGGGGTTTGAGGTTGTGCGCGCCTATCAGGGGCAGGAAATACATTTGCCGGAGCGGAAGACCGCCTGCAGCGCCGGTTATGATATTGAAGCGGCCGTGGGAGTAAAGATGCCGCCGCATCAAGTGACGCTAATTCCAACGGGAATCAAGGCGTATATGCAGCCGGATGAATATTTGGGGATTCATGTGCGATCAGGTTTTTCAATCCGACAGCAGGTGTCTTGTGTAAATGGACAAGGAATCATTGATGCGGATTATTACAATAATGAAGACAACGAAGGGCACATCATGGTGGCGCTGATCAATCACAGTGATGTGGAAGTTGAAGTACCGAAGGGCATGCGCATTGCCCAGGGGATTTTTTATCAATATCGGACCGCGGATGACGATGCTGCCGGTAGGGGCGAAAAGCGCCGCGGTGGTATGGGGTCTACGGGGGCAAAATAATGGATGATCTGGATTTGTTTTCTGCCGCGCCGCCGGCGGCCGGCGAAAAAAGTTTTGCGCCGCTGGCGCAGCGGATGCGGCCACAGGATTTTACGGAATTTGTCGGCCAGCAGGATGTGATTGGACCGGGAAAGTATTTGCGGCAGATGATCGAGCGGGATCAGGTGCCGTCGCTGATTCTTTATGGACCGCCGGGGACTGGGAAGACGACGCTGGCGCAGATGATTGCCGGCGTTACGCACAGCGAGTTTAAAAAGCTGAATGCCGTTGCCGCCGGCATTCACGATATTCGCAAGATTGTCGATGAGGCGGCGGAACTGCGTAAGTTTTACCAAAAGCGCACGATTGTATTTATTGATGAAATCCATCGCTTTAATAAAAGTCAGCAGGATGTTTTGCTGCCATATGTGGAGGATGGACGTTTGACTTTGATTGGCGCGACGACGGAGAATCCTTTCTTTGAGGTCAATCGCGCGCTTTTGTCCCGGGTGCGTATTGTGCGGCTCTCGCTGTTGACTGATGGCGAGCTGGCGGGGATTTTGCGGCAGGCGCTGACCGATGAGAAACGCGGTCTGGGACAGCGGCATCTGACCTGTGCGGAGGATGTTCTGACGATGATCGCGCAACTGTCGAATGGCGATGCCCGCATGGCGCTGAATGTTTTAGAGCAGGCTGCTTCTATGGTTGGGGATGGGGCAGCGCTAACCGCTGAATTGCTGCATGAGATTGTTGGGGAACGTCTGCAGAGCTATGATAAAAACGGCGACAATCATTATGACACGGTGTCGGCTTTTATTAAGAGTATGCGCGGCAGCGATCCGGATGCGGCGATTTATTATCTGGCCCGCATGCTGGCCAGCGGTGAAGATTTGAATTTTATTGCGCGGCGGGTGGCAATTTGTGCGGCAGAAGATGTCGGCAATGCGGATCCACAGGCGCTGGTGGTGGCTATGGCTGCCGTGCAGGCCGTCCAGTTTGTAGGTTTGCCGGAAGCGCGGATTCCTCTGGCAGAGGCAGTGACGTATGTGGCGTCGGCGCCTAAGAGCAATGCTGCCTACCTGGCGATCGACCGGGCGCTGGCCGATGTCCGCAGCCGCGATTGCGGCGTGGTGCCGGCACATTTGCGGGATGCACATTACAAGGGAGCTGCCAGTCTGGGGCATGGGCAGAGTTATCTTTATCCGCATGATTATCCCAATCATTTTACACCGCAGCAATATTTGCCGGATAAGCTGCGGCAGGCACATTATTATGAACCTTCCGGTCTTGGCGAAGAAAAACGGCTGCGGGAATATCTTGGCCGCTGCTGGCCAAAACGATGGGGATCTTAATGTTTGCCGACGCTGTCCGCAGTGGACAAACGCAGGAAAATTTGTTATAGTAGCACTTGATAAATCATATCTCCTTGATATGAAAAGCAAGTGCTATTTTTTTTGATGAGATGGGGGCAGCCTGAATGAGGGCAATTTATTTGGATTATGCGGCGACAACGCCGATGGATGAACGGGTGGTGCAGGCAATGCTGCCTTATATGACGCAGCAGTTTGGCAATCCGTCCAGTTTGCATGTTTTCGGGCGCGAGGCTCGCCAGGCGGTAGCCCGGGCGCGGCGACAGGTGGCGGCACTGCTGGGCGCGCAGCCGGAAGAGATTTTTTTTACGAGCGGCGGCAGTGAGAGCGATAACTGGGCGCTGCGCGGTCTGGCGGCGGCGAATCGTTCTCGCGGCCGGCATATTATTACAACAGCGGTGGAACATCATGCAGTTTTAAATACTTGCCGGCAGATGGAGCGGCAAGGCTGGCGGGTTACATATTTGCCGACGGACCGGGCCGGTCAGGTGTCTTTGACTAGTTTACAGGCTGCTATGGATGAGGATACGGTGCTTGTCAGCATCATGACGGCGAATAACGAGGTGGGGACGCTGCCGCCGATTGCCGACTTGGCCGCGTATACCCGGCAGCATCATGTTTTGTTTCATACGGATGCGGTGCAGGCGGTTGGGCATATTCCCATTGCGGTAGAGGCGTTATCGGTGGATGCGTTGTCTTTGTCGGCGCATAAATTGTATGGTCCGAAAGGAATCGGAGTGCTTTATCTGCGGCGGGGGGCGGCCATAGAACCGTTGATTGCCGGCGGGGCCCAGGAACGGGATCTGCGCGCTGGGACAGAAAATGTTCCCGGCATTGTCGGATTAGGATGCGCCGCCGCTTTGGCTGGTGAAGAACTGCCGCTGGAAATGCAGCGCTTACGCGGTTTGCGCGATGCGTTGCAGCATGGGGTCGAAGCCATAGAAGGAGCCTGGATTAATGGCAGTCTGACCGATCGATTGCCGGGAAATTTAAATTTTGGCATCGCAGGAATAGATGCAGAATCCTTGCTGATCCAGCTCGATCTGGCGGGGTTTGCCGTATCTGCCGGCAGCGCTTGCAGCGCAGGGTCTTTAGAGCCGTCGGCGGTCCTGACGGCGATGGGGCAGCGGCCGGATCAGGCGGGGTCAGCTATCCGGGTTACTTTGGGGCGTTGGACCACACAGACGGATATAGACGCATTTTTGGCAGCGCTCGGTTCTATTGCAGCAAAGCGAATAAAATAAAACATTGTATAGGCCTTAAGCAGGGGATTGGTAAAACAATCCTCTTATTTTTTATCTTATTAAGGCTTATGGCAAAAAAATTACGAGAAATTCCGGACTTTATTTGTTTTCGTCCCGATCTTCATGTATAATAAGCTATGATGGCTATACGTATGATTTATAAAGTTGCTTACAAAACCGCTTCAAACTGCTTGTATAAGGCGATCTGAGGCGCATTGAGGAGGAAGTTTGGTATGGTAGGAGATATTTTGCGAGCTGCGCGGGAGAAAAAGGGCCTGACATTCAAAGATGTGGAAAATGAGACAAGTATAAGGTCTCTCTATATAGAGTCGATCGAAAAGGGCGACTATGGCGCTTTGCCGGGAGCCGTTTATACTAAGGGGTTTATTCGCAACTATGCGACAATGTTGGGACTGGATTCTGACGCAGTGCTGAAGCAGTATTATGATGAGACGAATACAGCTGCGGCGGTGCCTGCCGGACCTGAGGCGGAAGAGGACGGGAAGGATGCTCCGGCCGATCCGCCGTTTCAATCCGGGATGGATTTTCACGATCGGGTAGAAAAATCACATCGGTCCCAGAATATATTGGTTGTGGTCGGAGTGATCGCGCTGGCGGTGGTCGGCAGCGTATATTATTTCTTCGGCAGTGATGAAACCGCGTCTACGGTAAAACCCGGGGTGGTGCAGACACAGGAAAAAGCACAGCCGGCGCCGCTGGAGACGAAGCCGGTGGTGCCAATCGACGGCGTTGAAGTGGCGGCGAAGTTTTCTGCCCGTTGCTGGACGCAGGTTGCGGCGGACGGTAAAACCATTTATGAGGGGACGGCAGAAAAAGGCCAGACGTTTACTTGGAAAGGCAAGGATCGCGTGGTTGTGACGGCCGGTAATGCCGGTGCTGTTGAACTGACTTGGAACGGGAAAGATCAAGGGAAGCTCGGACATGACGGCGATGTGGTTGAGAAGCGCTTTACAAAAGATAAAGCGGAGGAGATTAAGTGATCAGGTGCAGGAAATGAATCGTTTTTTACCGATAAATCAACAGGATATGAAAGAGCGCGGCTGGGATGAACTGGATTTCATTTTTGTGTCCGGGGATGCGTATGTAGATCATCCGAGTTTTGGCCCGGCGATTATCTGCCGCTTGTTGGAAAAGCATGGCTATCGGGTGGGTATTATTGCCCAGCCCAATTGGCGTACGCTGGATGATTTTAAGCGGCTGGGTCGTCCCCAATTGGCTTTTCTTGTTTCCAGCGGCAATATGGATTCTTTGCTGAATAAATTTACTGCGGCCAAGCGGACGCGCAGTGAAGATGTATATTCTCCCGGCGGCCGTGCCGGCTGCCGTCCCGAGCGGGCGGTGATTGTCTATACGGAACAGCTGCGCGCGGCCTGGCACGATGTTCCCATTATTATTGGCGGCATTGAGGCGAGTCTGAGGCGCATGGCGCATTATGATTATTGGTCGGACAGTATTCGCCGTTCTGTGCTGGCGGATAGTCATGCCGATTTATTGGTTTATGGGATGGGCGAAAAGGCTATTCTGGAGATTGCTGCTGATCTGCATCAGGGCGTGGCGGTCGGTAATATCCAGGATGTTCGCGGCACCTGTTACCGGGTGCCAAATTTTGATTATATTTATGATTATCTAAAACTGCCTTCCTTTGATGAGGTCTTGGCAAACAAAAAGACGTTTGCCGGTGCTTTTAAGCTTGAATATCTGGAGCAGGATCCGCTGCGCGGACGGCGGCTGGCGCAGCAGAATGGGGGCAGCTGTATTGTGCAGAATCCGCCGGCGCTGCCGCTTTCGGAAGACGAGATGGATGAGATTTACGATTTGCCTTATCAGCGAACCTGGCATCCTGTCTATGACGCTGCCGGTGGTGTGCCGGCGATTGAAGAAGTGCAGTTCAGTCTGGTGAGCCATCGTGGTTGCTTTGGCGGTTGTAATTTCTGCGCCATTATTTCCCATCAGGGGCGAATCATTCAGCGGCGCAGTCATGCGTCTTTGCTGCGGGAGGCAAAACTGCTTACCCAGCTGCCGGGATTTAAAGGGTATATTCACGATGTGGGCGGGCCTACGGCCAATTTTCGCCGGACTTCCTGCGATGCGCAGCTGGAGCGCGGCACCTGTCGCGGCAAGCCTTGCTTGTCGCCGGTTCCCTGTACGCATCTGATTGCCGATCACAGCGATTATATAGCGCTTCTGCGCAAACTGCGGCAGGTGCCGGGCATTAAAAAAGTCTTTGTTCGTTCCGGTATTCGTTTTGATTATTTGCTGCTGGCGGATGATAATTTTTTGGAGGAACTTTGCCGTTATCATATCAGCGGGCAACTGAAAATTGCGCCGGAGCATATTTCGGAACAAGTCACGCGGCTTATGGGGAAATCCGGACGGGCATCTTATGTTGAATTTGCCGGACGTTTTCGCCGCATGAATGAAAAACTGGGCATGAAGCAATATCTGGTGCCTTATTTCATGTCGAGTCATCCGGGATCAACTTTGAAAGAAGCCATTGAGCTGGCGGAGTTTATCCGGGATA
>DCFR01000072.1:11894-20123 GCA_002319815.1 Megamonas sp. UBA1799 | reverse complement strand
AGTTATAAACTTTTTCAGCAGCCTCACAAAACAGCCGGTCCTTTTTGTTGCTCTGGAATTATTCTGTTCTTGTTTCAGCAATATTGATGATCCAGCCGGATCACCGTATGATACTGCTCATTGACAGCCGTCAGGCGCTGCTGCACCTGCCGGCGCAGTTCACTATCCGTCAGCGGATAGTCTGGCGGCACTTCAACGTCAAAAATAAGATTGCACCCATGCTTGTACGCTGTCGTCATGCGAAAATCATGCAGGGAAAGTTTCGGATCCACTTCGAATACCGCCTGCTCCGCCAGTGCCCGCAGCCGATTAGTCTCCGGATCATCGACGACAACCGGATCCATGTGCACCGTCACTTCAATATGAAAAGCGCTGTGCAGACGAACTTCAAGACCGTCAATAACTTCATGCGCTTTCAGAATATCCATAGCCGCGGAAATTTCCGCATGCAATGACACAAAAACGCGGCCCGGACCATAATTGTGTATCATCATATCGTGCATGCCGACAATATTCTCCGTTGATAAAACCGTCTGCTCAATACCATCGACCAGCTCTGGGTCAGGCGCCATGCCCAGTAAAGGCTGGATTGTATCCTGCGCTGCCTTCCAGCCGCTGTAAAGGATAAAGACCGCGACCAGAACGCCGGCAATTCCATCAATATTCACCCCGGCAAAATAATTGACGGCTGCTCCTGCCAAAACCACCGTCGTGGCTACACAATCCGAAAAACTGTCGAGAGCTGCCGCTTCAATTGCCGCCGAACGAATCTGCCGGCCAAGAAATCGATAGAAAAACCCCAGCCAGAGTTTGCAGCCAATTGACAACGACAGAATCAGCAACACCCAGCGGTCAACCGCCAACGTCTCGGCAGAAAACACTTTGAGTACTGCGGTGCGCAAAAGTTCAAAGCCGACTAAAATAATCACAACCGCAATGAACAGACCGGTAAGATACTCAATACGGCCATGACCAAAAGGGTGTTCCCGATCTGCTGGTCTGGCCGCCAACCGGAACCCCAGCAGCGTCACCACGGATGACCCCGCATCCGATAAGTTATTCAGCGCATCGGCCACAATGGAAATTGCGCCGCTCAAAAGCCCGATAGCCAGCTTGACTGCAAACAGCAACACATTGACCCCGATACCGACTGTACCGGCCAGCATTCCATAACGCTTCCGTACCGAAGGGCGATCCACCGCAGCTGCATCGGGGATAAAATTCCGTATGAGAAAATCCCTCATGATGTAGCCCCCCTGCTTATAGGCAAAACGAACGAAAACCATCGGTTCAGGCTTCTGCCAAAAATGCCATGTAGCCCTTTTTCGTCTCATAAAGATCAACTTTGCTCGTCACTTCCCAAGGCGCATGCATCGACAAAACCGCCACGCCGCTGTCAATGACCTGCATGCCGTAAAGCGACATAATATAGGCGATCGTTCCACCGCCGCCAAGATCGACGCGGCCCAGTTCTGCCGTCTGAAAACGTACCTGATGCTTATCCATGATACTGCGGATTTCACCGAGATACTCCGCATTGGCATCATTCGAACCAGACTTGCCGCGCGCCCCGGTAAATTTATTAAACACCATGCCGCCGCCCAAATAGGCCACATTTTTCTTATCAAAGGCACTTGCATACAGCGCATCATAACCGGAACTTACATCCGATGACAACATTTTCGAATTGGCCAGGCAACGGCGCAGCGTCAATTCACTGTATTGTCCCAGAGCCGATAACAATTCCGCCAGCTCATTCTCAAAAAATCTCGACTGCATGCCTGTCGCCCCGACGCTGCCGATCTCCTCTTTATCGACCAGCAGACAACAGGCCGTCCGCGCCGTCTTATCGGTTGCCAGCATGGCAACCAATGAAGTGTAGGCGCATACGCGATCGTCCTGGCCATAGGCCAGGATCATACTGCGGTCCAGTCCCATTTCCCGCGCCCGACCGGCCGGCACCAGCGTAAGCTCCGCCGACATAAAGTCATCTTCCTCAATAGAATACTTATCTTTCAACAACTTTAGGATCCCGGCTTTAACCGCTTCTTTTTCTTCGCCGGCCAAGGGCAGCGTACCGGCCAGCACATCGAGCTTATCGCCTTCAATGACCTTGGCTGCCTTTTTTTCCATTTGTTCCTGCGCCAGATGAACCAAAAGATCCGTCACGCAGAACACCGGATCATTGTCATCTTCACCGATGACGATATCCAGCACCGTGCCGTCCTTTTTCACCACCACGCCGTGCAGCGCCAGCGGCAGCGTCACCCACTGATACTTCTTGATACCGCCGTAATAATGCGTATCCAGATAAGCCATGCCGCCGTCTTCATACAGCGGATGCTGTTTCAAATCCAGCCGGCAGGTATCAATATGCGCGCCCAGAATCGTCAAGCCCTGTTCCAACGGCGCCGTACCGATATTAAACAAAGCCAACGTCTTTTTCATACCAACGGCATAAACCTTATCCCCGGCGACAAGCCGACGGCCGCCGCGCGTTGCCTGCCGCAGTTCAACATACCCCGCTGCTTCCGCCATGCGGATGGCCTCCGTCACACTTTCCCGTTCAGTTTTACATGTCGACAAAAATTCCCGGTAGCCATCTGCCAGACTCTGCACCTGCTCTTTATCTTCATCGGTATAAGTATTCCAGACATTCTTCTTTTGTTCTTCTTGCTCTGACATATCCATCGCACCTTTCTAAATCCATTCTTCCCGTTCCACATTACCGTCTCTATCGGTCAAAAGCATCTGCCGCACAATCCCACGAAAATCTTCCCGCGTTTCGGCCCGATTGAACTTTTCCCGCAGCTCGGCCCCATGCAAAAGTCCTTTCGTATACCAAGTGGCATGCTTGCGCATCTCCCGCGCCCCCACATGATCGCCCTTAAAGGCCAGCAGCATATCGAGATGCCGCAGGATGAGAGCACCGCGCTCAGCGAGCGTCGGCCCCGGCAGCTCCGTCCCTGTTGTCAAAAACTCATAAAACTGCCGAAACACCCAGGGATTTCCCTGTGCGGCCCGCCCGATCATGACGCCGTCGCAGCCGGTTTCCTGGAAAATACGCGCCAGATCCTGACAGGTACGAACATCGCCATTGGCGATCACCGGTATTTTGACTGCCTGTTTCACTGCGGCAATCTGCGACCAGTCGGCATGGCCGCTGTAATACTGCTCCCGCGTCCGTCCATGCACGGCAATCGCGTCAACGCCGGCATCCTCTGCCAGCCTTGCCATCTCCAGCACATTGATATGATCGGCATCCCAACCGATGCGCATCTTGACCGTAACTGGCAATTTGACCGCTTTCCGCAGCGCCGTCAATATCCGGTAAGCCCTTTCCGGATCAAGCAGCAAAGCCGATCCGCTGCCATTTTTCACAATTTTTGGCGCCGGACACCCCATATTGAAATCAATAATATCGGCACAACCCAAACTTTCCACATACGACGCCGCGGCCGCCACGCTTTCCGGCTCCGCGCCAAAAAGCTGCATGGCGAGCGGTCGTTCCTCCGTCTCGGTATGCAGCATCTCCAGCGTATGCACATTGCGAAAATGAATTCCCAAGGTGCTGACCATCTCAGAATAAACCAAAGCGCAGCCCATTTCCCGGGCCAGGATACGATACGCCATATCGGTTACCCCGGCCATCGGGGCCAGAAATACCGGCACGGGAAAATCCAAACTTCCTATCTGCATGCACGCCTCCTATTCCTTGCTCACCGGAATATTGCGTTCGTACAACACCCGAAGTCCTGTAAGCGTGAGAAAATTATCCACCTTGTCGATAGTTTTAGATTCGCGCGAAATCATATGTGCCAACCCACCGGTGGCAATGACCCGCATTTCCTGCTTCATTTCAGCTTTGATCCGATGAACGATCTCATCAATCTGTCCGACAAAGCCGAAAATGATGCCTGCCTGCATCCCGGTCACCGTATTGCGGCAGATCACAGTACGCGGTGTTACCAGTCCGACTCTTGGCAGCTGAGCCGTACGCTGGAACAGCGCCTCAGAGGAACTGCCGATGCCGGGGGCAATCACGCCTCCCAAATAATCGCCATTGGTATCCACGATATCAAACGTTGTCGCCGTGCCAATGTCCACGACAATCAACGGTCCGCCATACTGCTCAAACGCACCAACCGAATTGACAATACGATCCGCACCAATTTCACGCGGATTCTCGTATTTCAGCCGGATACCGGTCTTAATGCCAGGGCCGACAATCAACGGATGCAAACGAAAATACCGCTCGCACATTTTGACCAGCGGCACAACCAGCGGCGGCACTACCGATGAAATGATAATTGCATCGATGTCCGCCATACGAATGCCCTGAAACCGGAATAAATCATTGATAAGCATACCATATTCATCGCCGGTCTTCTGGCGATCCGTTGATATCCGCCAATGACGGAGAAGTTTCTTTCCCTCATAAGTACCCAATACGATATTGCTGTTGCCAATATCAAAGACTAAAAGCATCTTTTTTCCTCCAATGGCTTTGCGCCAATTTCTGCAATTTGGAAACTATTCCTTTTTATGCGGCCGGATTGACACATCACCGGCCAACACCCGCCGACAGCCTTCCGCCGTCTCGACCAAAAGAGCTCCGTCCGCATCAATATCAACCGCCCGTCCGGTAAAAGTCTCGTTGATGCCAATCACATTGACATCCTGTCCCAATGTCACCGTATAACGACGCCACTCATCAAGCACCGGAGCAAAACCTTCTTTTTGCGCCGCCAAGTAAAGATCTTCCATGGCTGTGATGATTTCGGCAAAAAGTTTGACTCGCGGCAGTTTCTCTCCTTTAATCATCGCCAGAGAAGTCGCGATATCTTTCACTTCTGGTGGGAAGTCCTCCGGCAGCAGATTCACATTGATTCCGGTACCGATCACCACATAATTGATACGTTCCATTTCAGCGCTCATTTCCGTCAGGATACCCACCAATTTGCGACCTTCATACAAAATATCATTCGGCCATTTAATCCCAACCTGAATGTCAAACTTCCGCACAGCCCGTACAATAGCTACGGCGGCCATCAACGTGCACTTCGGCGCATCCTGCGGCAAAAAACAAGGTCGCAGAATAACCGAAAACCAGATTCCCTTTCCCTTGGGGGAAAACCAGCCGCGGGACAACCGCCCCTTGCCGGCGCCCTGCGCCTCGCTGACCACAATGGTGCCATCGGCCGCCCCCTGTATAGCCAGACGCTTAGCCTCATTATTTGTTGAAGCAATGTCCTCAAAATGGACAATTTCCCGCCCGATCAGACGGGTCCGCAGCAAATTCCGAATCTCCTGCGGCAGCAACAAATCTGGAGCTTCGCGCAAAGAATAGCCGCTGCGCGAATGACTGACAATATCATACCCCGCCGCTTTAAGCTCCTGAATATGTTTCCAGACGGCCGTACGCGATACCCCAAGCTGTGTTGCAATCTCTTCACCGGAGATGTAACCGTCACCTGCACTGCGCAGCAGTTCCAAAATTTTCGACTGCATTCGATTACCTCCCTACTCCCATATGAAATGCGCTTCCCTTCGCGCCTTATGTTAAAACTAACACGTATTATAATAGCCTAAAGAAAACATATAATCAAGAAAAAGGTAAACAAAATTTCTTCGGTTTGTTTACCTTTTTCTCTCTCTGATGAGCAAAAAAACAGTTGGCAGGATGTTCCGTCGTCTCATAATCTGTTTATTGCTTAAATACGATTTATCGGCAAAAATTCCCCGAAACAAAAAAACTGCCGGGCAAATGCGTACAGCATGCCCGACAGCCTCATAAATTTTAAGCTTCCCGATCTGCCGCCGGCGACCGCAAAACGACGCCCGACGGTACCTCTGCCTGAGCTGCGGCACTTTTAAGAATCTGCCGGATCGTTTCCACTGATACCGAACGGTGAAAACGTTGCCGCACTTCTGCCGTGACATTGGCCAACGTCCAGTTTTCCAACAACGCCGGCGCCGTCGAAGCCATGCGGATAATCTCCGCCCGCTCCGCCCTTGTAAAAAGTTCCGGCGCACCGCTGCGCTCCAAATCAAGTATCCCCGCCATGCGTTCAACCGCAAACCGATTGCGCCATTTGCGGCAGGTTTTTTCCGATACCCCCAGCAAGGCGGCAATCTCCACACATTCCCGCCCCGCCGCCGACAGCAAAATAATCCGTGACCGCAAGTACAGCCGCTGATCCGCAATCGGCGGCCGGACATTTTGCTCCAATTGCTGACGTTCCTCCGAGGTAAGTTCAATCTTTACTGCAACGCGCATCAAAACAACCTTCTTCTTATGATAACGTACCTTTCTTCTTTGTAAGATAGTATAGCATAAGAAAAAATCCTTGTAAACCCAGAAAAAAAGGGTTGCGATTTACAAATGCAAAAAACAGATTTCCGGCCGCAGCATCGGCGCTGCTGTTACCAAGATACAGTTATGACCGGTAAACTGTACCTTATTCCGGTCATGGATAGCCAGCAAAGCATCGGCAAAGTTACGCCGTCCCGGCAGCACACAGGTATCAAAATGACAGAGTCCCATATACTCCAGCGAAGTAGATGTCTTGCCGCAGATGTGCACAATGCCGCCCGGACGGAGATTTTCTACTTCATGCAGCAGGCAGACAGTTTCCCTTCCGCTGACTTCACAAAAAGTTTTTGGCCCGATAAATTCGATGACGCCGCTGGGATCGGCATAGGAAATAATATCCGCCCCATTGGCAAACGCCAGCGCAATATAACGGACCAGATTCCGGCGAATTTTTGTCAACGCCGCTTCCACCAGATGTCGCTGCCGCCGCAGCGCCCGAAACAAAACCGCCGTATCCATGAGCATGGACAGCACCGTAAAAGGCGCTTCCACCTTCAATACAATGCGCCGGCCAACCTCGTGCAGCAGACGCACACTCTCCAAAACCTCATGAATTCGTCCGGCTGAAAAGTCAATATCCGGTAAGTTCACCAGTTCCTCGGCAGCAGCAAATAAATATTTTCCCGGCAAAGGCAAATGCCCCTGCTCGGGAAAACGAATTTCAGCACCAAAGGCTCCCGCCTCAATCGTCACACAAAAAGGCAGCTTGCAGACCGGATCGCCGCAGCTATCGGCAATCAGCGCCGAGGCAGCGCTCATCAGCGGCGCCAGCTGATAGGCATCCCAATAACTTGCCCCGAACTTCCGGATAACAAATGGCGGAATTTCCTCACTGCCGGCATGATTGCATTCAAACACCGGCATTTTTTTACCGGAAGCCGTCGGAATCAACTGCACTTTGGGCAAGGCCGGCACCTCGACCAGAACATCCGTCAACGGCTGCGCCATACAAGCCAGCCGCCAGCCCTCCAGGATCTCACGACGTGACAACGCCGTGCGTTCACGCCTATCCAGCGGAGAAAGAAAGGTTTTCTCATCCCGAGCATGGCGATCCGGCAGCCCGGCTTTCCGAATCCGCACCTTGCAGCGCCCGCAGCAGCGGCTGCCAAAACAGGCAGCATCGACTTTGACCCCGCAGCGCTTCGCCGCCATGAATACAGTATCGCCTTCCATGATACGGCAGCGTGTGCCCGATGGCGCAAAAGTAATAAACCTGACCGATGATTCCACCCGATTCACCCCCAATAAAAAAAGAAACAGCCTCACGAAACCTATCCGGTGAGCGCTGTTTTCCTCATTGAAAATCGCTTGTTGTTTATTTCTTTCCCTGCCGGCTGATTTCCTGCTTATCCCGTGTAACTTTTTCTACCCAGCGCACCGCAGTCCCGGCACTGGCCGCATAACCATCCGCACCAATCCGCCGGGCAAAAGCTGCGGAAACCGGTTTTCCTCCGACCAGAACAAAGTACCGCTCCCGCAGTTGCCGCGCCTGCAACAGATGAAGAACATCCTCCATCTGCGGCATTGATGTCGTCATCAGCGCAGCCAGCGCAATTACATCCGCCTGAAAAGTTTCCGCTGCTTCGACAAAAACCCTGGCCGGCACATCGCGGCCCAGATCCATGACCTCGTAACCAGCAGAGCGGATGACCAGCGCCACGATATTTTTACCAATATCATGCGTATCGCCCTGCACCGAACCGATCACAACACGGCCTTTTCCTGCGGCAGCTGACTCGTCCATCAAGGGACGGAAAATGCGGGTAGCCGCTTCGGCGGCTTCAGCGCATACCAACAGTTCCGGAATAAAATATTCGCCCTCTTCATAAAGACGACTGGCTTTTTCCCTACCC
>DCFR01000072.1:0-11666 GCA_002319815.1 Megamonas sp. UBA1799 | reverse complement strand
CCCTCTTCATAAAGACGACTGGCTTGTCCCATACCCGCCGTGATTCCCTTTTCTATCCAATCCATAGTAAAACAGCCGTTCGTCACCACTGCCGCAGCTATGGCTGCCGCTTCTTCCACTTCCATAGCTGCAATTGCCTGCGCCAGATGATCTGCCTGCTTCCCGGTCTGTTTCATCCTACAACCTCCGTTCAAAATCCCAGCGCCCGGACAAAAACATCCTGAAACTTTGGATCCTGCGAAAGCTCAACGTCCCTGATATTCTTGACCAGCCCCGCCATATAAGAACGCGTTCCCCAGTTCGTAAGAAATGCCCTGGCACCCAACTGGGAAGTATTGCCGACGAATTCCACTTTGCCGCGAAACGCCGCCGGCAGCATTCCCTGATTCAAAAGACTGCTTTCCTGCAAATGATAGCCAAAAGATCCGGCAATCTGCACGCAATCCACTTTTTCCGGCGCAACACCCAGCGCGGCCATCAACATTTCCACACCGGCACGAACCGCCCCTTTGGCCAGCTGTACCTGACGTATATCGGCTTGAGTGATATAAACATTTTTCGTCACATAAAAGACCGGCTTGCCATCTTTTTCTTTCATACTGGCTTTCAATGCATCCGGATACTTTCCCTTAGCCGGCGGGATCAAACGGCCGGTTTTCCCAATGATGCCAACCCGCACCAACTCGCCGATAATATCCAGCAGGCCGCTGCCACAAATTCCGACCGCTTCCCCATCGCCCAGTACATGCGTTTTTGTACTGCCATCTTCCTCAATCTGATAAAATTCCAACGCGCCATCCCCGGCGCGCATTCCACAAGTAATATTCATGCCTTCAAACGCCGGCCCGGCGGCTGTCGAAGTTCCTGCCAGCCGGCCGTCCTGTGCCAGAATCATTTCACCATTAGTTCCGATATCAATAAAAAGCGTTGTTCCCGGCTTCTTCTCCAGTTGTCCGGCCAAGACCCCAGAAGTAATATCCGGCCCCACATAAGCCGAAATAATCGGCGGCAGATAGATATCGCCAAATGGCGAAATCATGAGCTCACCAGCCGGCAGCGTATTGCCGCCCTTCATAACCGTCGTATAGGGAAACTGCCCCAAAAGCTCCGGGTTCACATTACAGGCCAGATGCAGCATCGTTGTATTACCGCTGTAAATCACCTCATAAATATGTTCTGCCGCCACACGGGTAGCTTGACAGAGTTCCCCGATCATATGATTAAACGCATCGCAAATCGCATCGTGCAGAAGCTTTAAGCCCTCCGGCTTTGATGCCATATGAATTCGTGTGATCACATCCTGCGCATGCAGACTCTGTGGATTCAGCGCCGACAGTGACGCCAGCTCCTTTCCGCTCCGCAGATCAATCAGTGCCGCTACTAACGTCGTTGTCCCGATATCCATCGCCAATCCATACAACTTTTCTGTCGTATCCCCATCCTCTTCGCCCACGAACTGATCACCGGCCAAAACTTTGGTCCGGCCCGCAGCAAATTGCTTGGTAATCCAGGGATCCAGCGGATACTCAAAACCGACGCCGCCGCTGACAATCTTTAAACTCCGGTTCTGTTTTTCCGTATCAGCTACCAGTACGGTAAGGTCCCCCAACACCTGCGTATGACAAGCCAGCACCATGCTTTTTGCCAACTGATCGGTCGATAACTGGTAATGCGCTTCCTCACAATGATAATGTTCCGGCGCTGCATCGACCAGCCGGACCATACATTTGCCGCAGGTGCCAATACCATCACAAGGAGACTCGACAATAATGCCGGCGCGCCGCGCCGCTGCCAGAATTGTCGTCCCCGACGGTACCACCACCCGTTGCTCTTGCTGCTGAAAATAAACTTCCGGCATTGCTTATCCCTCCTTGATTGCAGTTGTAAAAGCATGAATATTCGCCAGTTTCGTCGAAGTACTCAAGCCACAGGCCGGGGCAATAATATCAATGTTATTCTTTAACAGCCCTTTTGCCTGTTGATAGATAACCTCCGGATCACTGAATTCCAACAAATAGGTACTCAAATTTCCCATGGTCGTCAATGAATGATACTCATCCTTCATTTGTTTCAAATTAACAAAGGCATCAACACTGATCGCATCGCCGTGCAACGATGCAATCTGCGGCTTGACCATAGCCATCTCCCCGCATATATGAATGATAACCGGAACTCCCATCGCATGAATGGCATCGGCAATCATGTTAAGATACGGCACCGCATATTCCTGGAACATCTTCGGTCCAAGAATCTCCCCGGTAGCCGTCGGATCGGCAATTGAAATGACAGCCGCCCCATTATCGACCATGAGCTGCGCATAATCAATCAGCTGTTCACAAACATAGGTCAGCACCTTATGGGCCATTTCTTTTTCCCGGCGCAGCTGTTTCAAAAAGGTCATCGGATCGACAATCGAAGCAGCCGTAGACAGCGGCCCGGTGAGACTGCCAATCGCCGGCACATCCGGATATTTTTCCGATAAATAATGCAGGGACTGTACCACTGCCGCAACCCGGCTGCTTTTTTCCATGCTGCCGCGCGGTAAAAAACGGACCTCTTTAACGGAACTATACGCTTCCTGTTTTATTTTTGGTTCACAGGCCAGCGTGCCAAAATCAATCGGACTGCCCAGCGCTTCCGCTTCAATCGTCATGCAAAATGGAATACCAAAGTTTTCAAAACCAGTATTGGCCTGCACATCAAAGGCCAGCTCCCGCATAAGCGAATCTACATGATGCGCTTCCGGCAGCGTATGGCCGGTCTTTTGCATGATCTCCACCAGCGCCGCATTCATCATCCCCCCCGGACAAATAATCGGATGACGATCAACTTTTTCTTTTTTCAGTGACCGCAGTAATCTTTCCTTCGGTGACAAAACATCCATTGTGATATCCTCCCTATCGCATCGACTTTATAAACGCACCATCTTTCGCTCACAAACTGCTCACGCCTTATTTTATCAGCAGGACAGCATTTCCCGGGCAATGCGTACCGCTGCATTAGCGTTGACACTATAAGCATCCGCCTCGACTTTTTTTGCAAATGCCGGTGAAATTGGCGCGCCGCCAATCACAACCCGCAGCTTGCCAGCCAGACCACGCTCCTTAATCAGCTGAATCGTATCGCCGATCTTATCCATAGTTGTTGTCATCAACGCCGCAATCATAATAACCGAAGCGCCCTCTTGAATGGCCGTATCGACAAAAACAGCCGGCGGAACATCGCGCCCGGCATCGATAACATCAAAATTCGCCGAATTCAACATGACTTTCACAAGATTTTTACCGATATCATGCGTATCGCCTTCAATAACACCGACCACAACCTTATGTTTTTCTGCTGCCGCATCCATTTTGATATGCGGTTTCAAAATATCAATGCCCGTATTTACGGCATCGGAACACATCAAAAGTTCCGGTACAAAATACTCTTCTTCCTCGAAAAGCTTGCCGGCACGCTCCATGCCCCTGGCCAGCCCCTGATCAATCGCCGCCAGCGCATCTACCCCTGCTGCCACCGCCTCTTTGGCCAAATCGGCTACCAAATCCTCATCCATATCAACGACAGCGTCTGCCAGGGCTTCATAAAGTTCTTCAGCTGATTTACTCATTTTCTCTGCTCCTTTTCTTCTGCTCCGCCAATTTACAGATAAATAACTTCCGTTAAAATAAAACAAAAAAAATCAGCGGATGGTCTTAGAAAATAAAAAACGCCCGACAAAGATAACCTCTTTGCCCAGCGTCTTCGCTTTTCATAACGGTATTTTTTTATTTGTTAAGCATAAATTGATTATACCATCCGCAAATCGAAAATGCAATGCTTTTACAAAAAAATACTTACCGGAATAAAGGTAACTTTTCCTGTTGTTTTTAAATCTATAGAATAGCTCCGGCACCCCATAAGTCAAGTTGTCTGCTTTCCCTTTAACAGCACCGCCAGCATCGTGGCAACCCCGATTTCCAACGTATCGCTGATAACACGGCTGCCATAGCATTTCATAGCTTCTGCTGTCACGCCCAGGGGAACACCCGGCGCTGCCACCAATGTAGTTGCGCAAAAATCGTTCACTTGAATAGTCGCCGAAGCTGTAGTTGCCTCAAAGTAGTAATCTGACTGTGCCAGCGCTGCAGCAGCTGAATCGACCACCGCCACGCCGTCCATAGAAGAAAATTTGCGCAGCGGTTCTGCTTGGCAGTCGTATACATATACATGGGCTCCACGCGCTGTCAGCGCTTGGGCTGCGCCATATCCCACCGGTCCCGCACCCAGCAGGCCGACGCTTTTCCCCTGCAGCGAACCGGCCTGCATCGCCAAAGCTGCCGCAAACCCTTTGCCTGTCGAAAGGCTGTTGTCAGCAACCTGCCCGGTCCGAAGATCAATAAGCGAACACGTCTGATCATCGGCAATAAAAACCGCCGTCGCACCATTTGCGGTGGCTTCCGCCAATCCGGCAACATCCGTTGCCTTAGTCACAAAGACCTGCGCGCCCAGGAAGGCCAAGATGCCCCGCACAGTATCACTGAAACCGCCAATGATCCCCTGTCCCGCAGTAACCGGCACAATGCCGATTTTCTGCTTTGCCTTCGCTGCCCTGAGGTCGGCAGCCGCTGCATCAACGGCAAAAGCCGCAATATCCATAAGACCGCCGCCGGTTTTATCCCGCAGGATTTTATCATAACGTTCCAACCGCTCAACAATATAGCAGATATCCTGTTCTGCCAATCTGGTCATGACTTTTCCTCCTTTAACCTCACCGCTTTATACCGCCGGCTTTGGATCTTCATAGCAGACAGCGCCGACTTCCTTCATAATCCGCTGCATAACCGCCTGCTCCTTCGCCCTTACCTCCGCCCGGCTGGACGCCGTCAACAACAAAGTCGCCACCCATTCCGGCTGCCTCAGCTGCGGCTGATAATTGGTAATCGCCTCGTCGGCGCCGAAAAAATTTCGACAGCTGTGCAGCGGTCCCCGCCCAGCCATAATATGTTCGCCGGCAACCCTGACCCGATCTGGAGTCACCAGAATGTGTTCATACAAAACATGAGCGCGCGGTTGAACCATCGTGTATTCCGCGCTGTTACCATCCGTCAATCCGTCCGCCCAGACCGACAGCATATTGATTCCGCTGGAAAGCAAGACTGCCGTCGGCGTCTGACTCGGCAGCCGCGCATCGATCTCCAGCACCTTCAGCACATCGCCCTGCCGAATGACTTCCACATCCATAATGCCATTAAGCTGGATTGCACGAGCCAGTTTCACAGCGCAATCTGAAAACGCCTGCATCAGCCGTGGGGATAAGCTGGCCGGAGACAGCACCCGTTTACAGTCATAAACGTCATCCATTTCCAATTCCGTAACTTGAAAGGGACGGCAAATTCCTTGATTCGCCATAATTTCAATAGAATAAGAAGGTCCAGCGACAAACTCCTGCAAAACCCATTGCCGCAAGTCACCGTTCTGCCGAGCTTCCAGCGCATTGAGTCCCTCTATCGTATGCAGCTTTTGTACGCCATGGCTGCCCGACAAGCCCGACGGTTTGGCAATCAAGGGAAAATCACAGCCGGGCCATTTACGCGGTGCCGGAATATTATGAAGCAAAAAGAATGCATCCGAACGCAGTTTTGATGAACTCAGCTCATATGCCGCCGGGTCAAAAAGAACCGGCCTCCCGAGTTCTTTCGCCGTGCGATAAATGAAAGCAAGCGCCGGGCTGTTTTCAATCGCCGGAATGACAATGTCGGCATGATGTATCAGCTGCGCTAATTTATCCGGTTCAAAAATATCAAAAGAATAAAAAACATCTGCCAGCCCCCGCACCGGCGCATTCTCATTACGATCCACTGCCAGTACCGCCCAGTTTGCCCGATGGGCCAGCCAGGCTGCTTCAACTCCCTGTAATTTGCCGCCGATCACCGCTGCTTTCATGCGATTCCCTCCTCTTTCATCCGAGGCTGCAGCCAATCCAGATACTCTTCCCGACTTGCGGATTGCAGCCCGCAAGCTGCCAAAACCGGCGCAATCCCGCTTACGGTGCGGGCGCTGTCGGCAATATCCAAAGTGGCCTGCGCTACCCCGGCAAGCCCTGCCGTCGGCGGAATCAATGAAGTCACAACATTTGCTCCGGCCTGCAGCCGCTGCTTCAGACCGCTGATTCCCTCTACATCCAGCGAGGCAGGAATGAGACGATCCGGCATCAAGAGCCGCATGACGGCGATCAGATCGATTTCTCTCTCATAGCCGGACCTTTTGTTCTCTTCCAACGGTGTTCCCTGCTGGGGAATAAAAGTCATCGTCCGCACCTGCTGTGCGCCCAGGCTTTGCATCACACGCAGCGAATGCACCAGATCGCTCGTCGTTTCTCCCATTCCAACGAGCAGCCCCTCTTCAATACACAAGCCGGACGTTTGGGCGGCCAGTTTAGCTTGCCAGCGCTCTTCATAAGGCTGCCGCAGACGCAGCCGCTCATAAAGACTGCGTGTATGCGTCTCCTGATAGCAGGCATACCAACTGGCCCCGGCTTGCTGCAAACGCCGTAAAACCTCTGGCGGCACAACGCCGGGCGAAATCATCACCGGCAGTCCGGTACGAATCCTGACCTGCTCCACCAACCCGACCAGACGGTCATAACCAGCAGCTCCGTCAGAAAGATAGTACGGGTCCTCGCCCATAGTCAGATCGATCAGCTGCACGCCCGAATCTGCCAAAGCTGCGGCTGCCCTCACGACTTCCTCGGGAGATTTGCGATACCGCGGACTGGCAGCATTGGCTTGACGATAATAACAAAAAGTACAATGATTGCGGCAATAAGTGGAAAAGTAAACGAATCCATATAAAAATATCTTGTTGCCAAAATGCGCCTCACGCACCTGCCGGGCCGCCTGAAAGAGCTGTTCCCGGTCCGTGTCTTTTTTTAACTGCAAAAGAAATTTCAAATTCTCATCCGTCAGCAAAGCTGCATCCTTACAAGCTCTGACCAGTATTTCTGCTAAATTCATCATCATGCTTTTCCTCTTTTCTGCCAATTTTTCTTTTTTCAGATATTGAGCCGGATTCCATCGAGATAAGAAACGCTCTTACTGTAGCATTTAACATTTTGCCCGCCGCGCTGCAGCATGAGCAGACGTTCCAAACCAAATCCCAGCCCGACCCAGGTAGAAGTTATGCCCCATTGTCCATCCAGCGGATGCGGCCCCATCGCTCCCGAAGCAGCCTCAATTCCCCGGCAGGTCACATCGATGGTATCGCCATACACTACCGAAGTTTCCGTTTCCAGGGAAAAATCGGCTAACCCGGCAGTCTGCATCACCAGTTCGGCAAAATGCTGCAGATGCGCGGAGCGTCCTTCTTCCGGCAGCCCCCATTCCACAAGATTCAACATGGTAAATTCGTTCAAATGCGTACTGCCCTGTGATTCCTTACGGAAACAGGAACCAATTTCAAAAATCCGTACCGGAGACGGCCACATCCGCAGCAAATCTTTGGAGACATAATAAAGATTCGGCGCCAGCATCGGCCGCAGGCATTTATTACCACTCAGCCAAAAGACCTGTGAAAACAGCGGATGCGTCTCATCAATCGTCATTTTTGCCAGCATGCGTTTTGAGATAATCGTCGGCGTTGCCACTTGCGTAAACCCTTCCGCAACCAACGCCGCCGCTAGTTTCTCTGTCAAACGGATTAACCCCGGCCGCCGCTCCGACTGCCGCAAAGACTCTAGATGCCGCCGTCCATCCATCACCCCGCGCGCCTCTTCCTCGCGGTATGCCAGATCCCGCAGTGCAGAATTGGCAAACACCTGCTCCATATCGACCGACGCGTTCAGCTCATGCAAACGTTTTTTCTGTATTGCGGTCCAAGTCTCTCCCACGATCATCCCTCGTTTCTGTCAGCGCCAACCGCCGGAACTCCATGCCCTGCAGGAAATAGCGCTGAAATGATTTTTCTGCCGCTGCCTCAACGAATTTCACCCAGGGAGCAAGAACCGCAGCTTCTCTCCGTTTTCCCTGATCGATCAGTACCAGCCGCGCGCCCTCACCTGCGGCATTGCCGACGACTGCAATACAATCTTCATCGCAGTCCGGCAAAAGACCGATTGCCAGCGCATTATGCCGGTCAATATAGCTGCCAAATGCGCCGGCCAGAACAACCCGTTCAATCGGACGACCGCCGCTCTTTTCTACCAGCAGGGCCGCGCCAGCCCAAAGCGCCGCTTTTGCCAGTTGTACGGCCCGTATATCCTGCTGGGTGATGGTAATATCCTGCCCAATGCCCGAAAGCGCAGACGGCACCAACACATACTCCCAAATTTTTTTCTTACCTTCGCGCCGGCGTACCAACGGATGTCCCGACAATTTATTGAATGCGCCGGATACCTGCACTACACCGGTCCGAACCAGTTCCGCCACCGCATCGACAATACCCGACCCGCAGATACCGCAGGCCGGGCCTCCGCCAATGACCGAACACGACGCCCGCAGCGTGACCGGATTGATCTGCACATGCGCCACAGCTCCCGACGCCGCCCTCATGCCAAAGCGCAGCTGTGCGCCTTCCAGCGCCGGTCCGGTAGCGCAGGAAGCCGAAAACATTTCCTGTCGATTCCCAAAATCGATTTCACCATTCGTGCCGATGTCAACCGTAAGCGTCATTTTTTCCTGCTTGTAGCTTTCGCCCGCCAGCAGCACCGCTACATTATCCGAGCCGACAAAGCCGGCCTCCCCCGGCAAAAAATAAAGGCGGCCAGCCGGCGCAATCTGAATGCCGCAGCGCGCTGCCGGCATGATAACCGCGTCCTGAATGGCAGCAACAAAGGGCGACTTCCCGATCCAGTCCGGCATAATCCCGAAAAAAAGTTGTTTCATAACAGTATTACCGGCCAATACAATCTCATAAAGATCGCCGTTTTGTATGCCGGCTTTTTGCACCAATTCATCCAGCAACGCATTACAATCCGCCACGACTGCTTCCTGCAGCTGACGCAAACCGTCCGGCTGCTGTACCGCATAAGAAATCCGGGTGATTACATCATCGCCAAACCTCACCTGATGATTCACACAGGCAGCCGCTGCCAACTGCTTCCCGGTCACGAGGTCGGTTAATCCAGCCGCCAATGTCGTCGTTCCCATATCAACGGAAACGCCGTAGCAATGCAGCGGCTCGCCGGCAGGCTTTATGCTGACAATTTTGGCTCCACCGGCGACGCCAGCCAACACTTGCCAGCCAGATTGCCGCAAACTTCCCGGCAGCAGCTGCAGCACCTCATAAGCAATTCCCGGCGGCGTCCGGAAAATCGCTGGGTACGTCTCCCGCAAACTGTCCTGTAAACGACGAAAATCACTGCGATGATCCTGCAGCGTCGGCGGCGTCATGGTAACCATATAGAACTGGATCCAAGGCCGCAAGGCAGCGGCATGCCTCTGCCCTTCTGCCAGAATCACCGGCTCACCGTCCTGGCTGAACCGCGGCACTTCGATGACCGCTTGTCCCTGAATATGGACACAGCAGGCCAGCCGCCAATGCTCTGTAAGACCGACAGCTCCTAAGACGCGCAGCTCCGCCGCTGTCGCTGCATTCATTACCAGCGGCCCGCCCGCAGGCATGACACGCACCCGGCACTTGCCGCAAGTCTCATGCCCGCCGCAGGCAGTCGTCAGATTGACGCCGCAGTCCCGCGCCATTTCGAGTACAGTAGCGCCGGCGGCCCCGGTATAGCGTTGACCCGACGGTTCAAAAATCAGACTGCATCCATCCATTCCGCTCGCCTCCTGAAAATAGAAAGCCCGTTTTTCTATCAAAAAATGATAGAAAAACGGGCTTCATTACTCGTTATCAGAGAATAACAGCATCTTTTTATTTGTCTACAATTTTCATTATAGCACTGGAAAACAACATTTTCAAGAACTTTTCCGCCGAATCAATAGAAGCCGGTCGGCGTTTCCGTAAGACTGATATAAATGTTCTTCGTCTGCATATAGCTCTTGAGAATCATCTTATGCGTCTCACGGCCAATGCCGGATTTCTTATAACCACCAAACGGCGCGTGCGCCGGCAGGTTGTTATAGTTGTTGACCCACATACGGCCTGTTTCTACCGCCTGTGCCACCCGGATTGCACGATTGATGTCCTTGGTCCAGACAGCGCCGCCTAACCCATATTCACTGTCATTGGCCATGCGGACAACCTCAGCCTCATCATGAAACTTAATGAAGCAGACCACCGGCCCAAAGATTTCCTCGCGGGCAACCCGCATGTCATTGGTTACATCACCCAAAATCGTCGGCAGCATATAAGCGCCATTTGCCAATTCCGGTGCTTCTGCTTTTTTGCCGCCGGTTACGATCGTCGCCCCTTCAGCTTTGGCAATGTCCACATACGACAAAATCTTTTTAAGCTGCCGCTGATCAATCTGACTGCCCATCATGGTATCCTTATTCCACGGCAGACCGACCTTAACCGCCTCAAATTTCGCTTTAACCGCCGCCAGGAACTTATCATAAATCGTGTCCTGGACAAAAACGCGCGAGCCGGCGCAGCAAACCTGTCCCTGATTGAACAGAATGCCCATGCAGACACCGTCAACTGCCTTGTCCCAAGGCGCATCGGCAAAGAAAATATTCGCCGACTTCCCGCCCAGTTCCAGCGTTGCCGGAATCAGCTTGTCCGCCGCAGCTTTGGCTACATCATAACCGACCTCCGTAGAACCGGTAAAGGCCAGTTTTTTGATATCCGGATGTTCCAGAATATAATTCCCCGTCGTTGATCCACGACCAGTAATAACATTAAAGACGCCGGCAGGCAAAACCTTTTCGATCAGTTTGGCAAAGGCAAGCACGGACAAAGAAGTGGAGCTCGACGGCTTAAAGAGAATGCAGTTGCCTGCAGCCAGCGCCGGCGCCAGCTTCCAGGCCGCCATCAGAAACGGGAAATTCCAAGGCACAATCTGTGCCACAACACCGAGCGGCTCCGACAAGCAAATGCTCATCGTATCCTTATCAATCATCGTCGCAGTTCCTTCATCGGCCCGCAGTACACCGGCAAAATAGCGGAAATGATCACTGGAAAACGGTACGTCGATATTCAGCGTCTCGCGAATCGGCTTGCCATTATCCAGACTTTCCAGATAAGCTAGTTCCTCTTTGTTTGCATCAATGATATCGGCAATCTGTAATAAAATAGCCGACCGTTCCTGCACGCTGATTTGTTTCCAAGCAGGAAACGCTCTCCAGCCAGCTTTTACGGCAGCATCGACATCCTGTTTCGAAGCGTCAGCGCAATGTGCGATAACCTTTCCTGTAGCCGGCGTCGTTACTTCATATGTTTTATTGCCTTCAGCATCGCGCCATTTTCCATCAATAAAAAGCTGATATTTTCCATAAAATGATTGTTGCTCAATTTGTTCGACAATTGAACTCATAAAAATCCTCTCCCATTCTTTTTATATTATAATTATCAGTAACTACGTCTTCTTGTGTATAACCAGTTATTACTGATTTCATCTTTCATTTTATCGTCACTTACTGCTTTCGTCAAGATATTTTTCATGTTTTCTTGAAAACGTGAAAACAATAACTTTCCGGCGTAAAAAAGCCAAAAAAAGTGGAAGTACGTTGTAAAAATAACATACTTCCGCTGATACTTTTATTTAACTCAACTTTCCCAGCACAAAT
>DCFR01000069.1 GCA_002319815.1 Megamonas sp. UBA1799 | reverse complement strand
TACACACTTTACTTGACAATCCCTATTAATACTGCCATCGTATAATATAAACTATCCTGGAAGCCGTGACTTTCTCGATGGGCTGTTTGACGTTCTTGATCATGCGCCCTTCTCCGTTACCTATTATCATGAGAATTTACTTTTGTCTGTTCATCCGGGAGATGATCGTTACTTACAGCAAATTGCCGCTTCGTTAAAAATAAAATATGCTACAGATAAACCGGATATTATTATTGTCCAATCCAAGCCGGCAACACAATTTATGACGAAATATGGCAAAGAGATTTTTGGTAATGTGCCGGTGGTCTTTTCCGGGTTTGAAGCGGAAAATTTTCATAGTTTGTCTTTTGGGGACAACTATACTGGCCTAACGGCGGCTTATAGTGCGGAACGAAATCTTGCTTTGATTACAAAAAATCATCCCAACGTTCGAAAGATTTATGTTATCGCCGGTGCTGGTGCGTTTGAACACGACTTGGTTAAGAGTACCTTGGCGGCAGGGGAAAAGTATAGCGATCAGCTGCAGCTTGTGGTCTTAGATCAACAGCCTATTGAAAACTTATTGGAAACAATCAAGCATTTAGAACCGGATTCGGCTATTTTGTATTTGGTGATGCAAAATGATAGCAAAGGTACGGTGATTATGCCGGCTGAAATGGCAAAAAACATTGGCAACGCTGCCAATGTTCCGGCGTATGGAATTCTTAATACGTATATGGGCAGCGGTCTGGTCGGAGGATTTCTGGTGGATTTGAAAATTTCTGGACAGGAAATCGCCAAAATTGCCATGGATATACTGTCAGGGGAAAAGCCTTCTGCAATACCTATACGCAGTGAAGTGCTGGGGGCATACAGGTTTGATTGGCGTCAGCTCAAGCGTTGGAATATCTCTGAAAATCTGCTGCCGGCTGCTAGCAGTATTAGTTTTAAAGAGATTACTCTTTGGGAACTATATAAAAAGCAAATTATTGCGGGCGTTAGTCTTTTGCTTTTACAAGCCGCCTTGATTGCTATTTTGCTCATTAATCGAAAAATCCGTAAAAAAGCGCAGCTGGCACTGGAAAAAAGTGAAAGCCAATTGCAAAAAAGTAATCAGGAACTGAACGTTACCCATGAAGAACTGACTGCTTCCTATGAAGAGTTGTTAGCCAATGAAGAGCATTTAACCCGGCTGTATGATGAGGTTCTTTCGGCCAATGAGAAATTGGAAGAAAGTAATTTGACAATAAAAGAGATTTTTAATGCGGTCAATGATATTATTATTGTCATTGATCCGGATAATGGAAAATTTTTGGCAATCAATCAGCGAGCTACGGAGTTGTTCGGTTACTCAGAGGAAGAGTTTAAGACGCTGGGGCTTGTGACAATGAGTACTGAACGATATTTAACGGACGCTTTACAGCGCATTCATCAGACAGTCGTTGAAGGGCCGCAGCTCTATGAAAGAGAAACATTAAACCGGTTTGGTTCGCCGCTCACTTTGGAAATCAATTCCACGGCGGCTGTAATTCAGGGAAAACGCTGCTGTTTAAGCGTTCTTCGCGATATTAGTCAGCGTAAATTATTGGAAAAACGCTTAACTTTCCTTAGTATGCACGATCCGCTGACTGCATTGTACAATCGTTCTTATTTTGAGGAACAACTTTTTATGCTGCAAAATAAAAAGCATCAAAATCTTGGCGTTTTTGTTTGTGATATTGATGGCCTTAAGCTTATTAACGACACCTTGGGGCATCCGCATGGGGATGCGTTGCTAAAAGCGGCAGCGGATATCCTGAAACAATATGTAGTTATACCGAATTTTGCTGCTCGTATTGGCGGAGATGAGTTTGCCGTAGTACGGTACGATGCGGATCGTCATAACATGGATACTCTTTATCAGCAATATAAAGACGCAATTCACGATTATAATGAAACCAATCCGCAGCTACCGCTGAGTTTATCCATGGGGTGGGCACTTAGCCGCGATGATATGCTTATTACGGATTTGATTAAAGAAGCCGATAATAATATGTATCGACAGAAAGTACACCAGCAAAAAAGCATCCGCAGTTCTATTGTCAAAACAATGATGAAAGCGCTCGAGGTTCGTGATCATATTACGGAAGGACATGCAGAACGGTTGGGTGATTTTATGGAGCAAATGGCGAAGGAACTGGAACTTCCGCCAACCAATATTGCTGATTTGCGTTTATTTGCCCAGTTTCATGATGTTGGTAAGGTGGGGATTCCTGACAATGTGCTCAATAAGCCGGGTAAGTTGACGGAAGAGAAAATGACGATTATGCGGCAGCATAGCGAAATCGGATTTCGTATTGCGCGCTCCTCACCGGAGCTGGCTCCTATAGCCGATTGGATTTTAAAACATCATGAGCACTGGGATGGCGATGGCTATCCACTGGGGATCGCTGGCGAAGAGATTCCGATAGAATGCCGATTATTGGCTATTATTGATGCTTATGATGCGATGACCAGTGACCGTACCTATCGCAAGGCAATGAAAAAACAACAAGCCATTGATGAACTGCGAAGATGTGAGGGAACGCAGTTTGATAAAGCTTTAACGGAATTTTTCATTGAAGCGCAGTTGAAAATGTAGCTATTCGGACAGCGTAAGGGTATAATTTGGTATAGTGAAACGGCAATTTCTTTATGATAACGATAGGGTTTGATTGGTTAGGGGATTTTTTTGGTGAACAGGGTTATAGATTATGGGCGTGGTTTGTTTACGTATGCAGGCTGTCAGCCAGCGATTGTGCAATGTATGGGAATATGAATGGTAGAGAAAAGGAAGCGTAATGATGATGGAATTTTCTCCAATTGGCTGTGTTCACAGCAGTTATAAGAATTCACAAGATGCCCCTCGGCAAGGGCGTTGGGCGGAAGGTACGGTTCAGTTGGAAATCTTTGAGAAATATGAAGACGGCTTGCTGCGGATTGAAAATCTGAAACATTTGATTGTGCTTTATGCAGCAGACCGGGCGGATCGGCACCAGTTGCAGACGACGCCCTGCCAATCGAGTCTGCTTACGGGCGTTTTTGCCTGTCGTTCGCCGCATCGGCCCAATCCTATTCTGTTCTGCGTAGCCGAGTTGGTGGAAAGAAAGGGGCGTTTTCTTACGGTTCGCGGCGTCGAGGCTTTGGATGGGAGCCCATTATTGGACATTAAGCCATATGTAGCGGCATTGGATTGTGTGTAAGGATCTTTTCTGGTGTTTCTTTGGCCAGTGAGAAACGTTGTTAAGCGGATTTAGGATGGCCAATCCTGTCGGACGTAAGAACGTGCTGATAAAATATAACGGATTTTCTCAAGTATGTATTGACAAAATCGGAAAAACATCTTATTATTACTATAAAATAGATAAGCAATTAGGAAACAAAGGCGTTTCTTCTACTATTATTGTAGAGGAACGCCTTTTTTGCTGCGATGGGACAGGGGGTGCAGATGATGATTAAGTTGGACCATATTAATAAATATTTTGGCGATGTACAGGTTCTGCAGGATATCAATCTTGAAGTGCGCGAAGGAGAGAAACTGGTCATTATAGGGCCGTCTGGATCCGGTAAATCGACAACGGTACGATGTATGAATTTTTTGGAAGAGCCGACCAGCGGGCATGTATATATTGATGGTAAAGAACTTACCCGCAAGAATAAGATGGAGCTGGTGCGCGATACGACTTCGATGGTGTTTCAGCAGTTTAATTTGTATCCGCATATGACGGTTTTAAAAAATCTGACGCTGGCGCCGATGAAGCTGCATGGTAAGAGTCGGGAGGAAGCGGAAGAACTGGCATATCATTATTTAGATGTGGTTGGGCTGCGCAACAAGGCTGACGCCTATCCAAATACTTTGTCGGGCGGGCAGCAACAGCGGATTGCTATTGCCAGAGCCTTGTGCGTCCAGAGTAAAATCATTTTATTTGATGAACCCACTTCAGCGTTGGATCCTGAGACGATTCAGGAAGTTCTGGACGTTATGATCAAGTTGGCGAAAGAAGCCAATATCACGATGGTGGTCGTTACACATGAAATGGGATTTGCCAGACAGGTGGCCGATCGCGTGGTCTTTATGGCGGATGGGCAGATTCTGGAAGAAGGACCGCCGGAGCATTTCTTTTTGAATCCGAAGAACGAACGGGTTAAGAAATTCTTGAGCAAAATTATTCGCTGAACATAATGAAGATAAGCAGTATACGAACGTAGGAAGGTAAGCGCGTTTTGATAATGGCCGGATGTTCGGCGCGGCAATACACCGCTGCGGTGTTTTTGGGAATAACGGCGGCTGATGATAAAGAGAAGACAGGAGAGAATTATTATGAGAAAATCACGTAAACTTTTTGCTTTATGCCTTGCCGCTTTTATGGCGCTGGCATTGCTTGCCGGGTGTGGAGATGAGCCGGCAAAAGGTTCTGGCACATCAAATGCAGCGGTTGATAAATCGAGTCGGCCCAAGGATGTACAAGCGGTTGTTGATCGCGGCGTTCTGCGGGTGGGCGTCAAAAATGTAACCAAGGGCTTTGGCTATCAGGACCCAGCGACTGGGGAGTTCTCCGGCTTGGAAGTGGATCTGGCGAATAAAATTGCCGAACATCTCGGCGTCAAAGCAGAATTTACCCCGGTTACGGCTGCTACGAGAACCGCGCTGTTGGATTCCGGCGATATTGATTGTGTGCTGGCCACGTTTACGATTACCGATGAACGTAAAAAATCCTGGGACTTCACAACGCCATATTATACCGATCATGTTGGCGTGTTGGTCCAGAACAGCAGCGGCATTAAGACACTGGCGGATTTAAAAGGTAAGACGGTCGGTGTGTCTTCAGGTTCTACTTCAGCAAAGGCGTTGGTAGAGGCCATGGTCAAGGCTGGGGTCATTCCTGCTGAGAGCTATGATGCCAAGACGTTTGATCCGGCGACTTGGACCAGCGGGATTAAGTTCAAACAGTATGATGATTATCCAGCTATTTCCACCGCGCTGAGTGCTGGTGAAGTGGATGCATTCTGTGTCGACAAGTCTATTTTGGCTATTTATAACACCGGAGATCGTTCTTATATTAAAGAAGAATTTGCGCCGCAGAATTATGGTATTGCAACGAAAAAGGACAGCGGATTCTCCAAGGTTTGTGATGATTTGGTTCAGGGTTGGCTGAAGGACAATACAATAAAAACCCTGATTCAAAAAAATGGACTGGATAAATAAACAAGTGCGAAACTGTCGGGCCATTGGGGCGACGGCGGACAATTCTAAAGCCGGTGCATATCGGCTTTTAGAATTGTTTCTCGTTTTTCCTTGGGAATATGTGATGCTAAAGGAGGGAGCGCGATGTCTGGTCTTTTTTCAGAAGATGCCTGGCTGATGGTTTGGGCTCATAAAGATACGTTTATTCTGGGGTTTATGAATACGCTGGAAACATCAATGGCAGCAATATTGCTGTCGTTAGTCATCGGTATTGTCATTGGGCTGATGTCGATGAGCGATCGCAGTCTCCTGCGCAGCATTAATCGGGTATATGTGGAGTTTATTCAAAATACGCCGTTGCTGCTGCAGATTTGCGTTTTATATTATGCACTGGCATTTTCCGGGCATAAACTGGGAATACTGCTTACGGGGATTCTTGCTTTGGGTGTATACCATGGGGCGTATATGGCAGAGGTGTTTCGCGCTGGTATTGGCGCTATTCCCAAAGGGCAGTTTGAGGCTGCCGAGTCGCAGGGGTTTAGCTATGTCGGCAAGATGTATTATGTAATTTTACCGCAGAGTATAAAAATCATTTTGCCGCCGCTGGTGAATCAGATCGTTAATCTGATCAAAAATACGGCAGTTTTGTATATTATTGGCGGCTCAGATCTGATTTCCCTTACTTATAATTTCGTAACTGGCGCAACGACCGGCGGCGCGTATGCACCCGCATATCTGGTTTGCGGGGCATTGTTTTTCCTTATCTGTTTTCCGTTGTCAATGTTAGCGGGTCTCTGGGAAGCAAATTTGAAGAAACAAGATGGCAGAGAAGCAGGGGCAGAGAAGAAGGTGGCGGCAACATGAACGAATGGATGGGAAGCTTGCTTTTATTGGAAAATACGGCCATTATGACGTATCTCTTAAAAGGAATAGCCTTTACCCTGATTATTTCCGTTCTGGCGGTTGTGGTCAGTATTATTTGGGGCTCCGTGCTGGCGCTGGTGCGTAATTACTGTACGGCTAAGAGTAAAAGGATTTTTCGATGGCTGGCAGCTGTTTATATTGAAGTATTTCGCAATACGCCGCTGTTGTTTTGGATCTTTATTGGGTTGGTTTTTTTTCCGACGCCGGCGTTGTTTGCGCATCCTTTGTTTGGCCTATCTTCAGTGGAAACCAAACTTTTGTTTAAGGCGACCTTAGCTTTAACGGTGTTTACTTCGGCCATTGTTGCTGAAATTATTCGCGGCGGACTGAATTCTATACCGCAGGGGCAGTTTGAAGCCGGATATTCGCAGGGGTTCAGTACGGTACAGGTCATGCTGTATATTATTTTACCGCAGGCTTATCGCAATTCTGTGCCAACTTTACTGAGTCAGGTTATTACGACGATTAAAGATTCATCATTTCTGGCCAATGTAGCGACGATTGAATTGATGGCGCGTGTGAAGAAAATTCTCAGCAATGCCAGTATTTATAACGGTACCGGCACCATCAATGTATCCGATGTATTTGTTCTTTTCGGTTTAGCGGCGCTGCTGTACTTTATCATCAACTATACGTTGTCTTGTGTAGTTCGGCGTATGCAGCGGCAGACGCAAACGTCTGCCCAAGCGTGTCCTTCCCTGACAACGGGCAAGGTTCAGCCGGCAGCAGGGGAGAATGTCGGGTAAAATAAGTTGCTAAAAAGGAGGCCGGCGAATCAATCGCCGGCCTCCTGCTTGACAGAGAAACAAAAACTATATATGGTAGACATATGGTGGGCACGCTGGCTTTTAGCGCAAAAGACTGAGAAACCAGCCTATATTTTGATTGGACTGCGCCAGCATCATCTGTGCCGCCTGATTCAAAACATTGTATTTCATCAGTTCAGTTATTTCGCGGGCCATGTCGGCATCCAAAATAGTGGACATGGCTGCCGTCAGATTTTCGCTTTCCGTGGTCAGGTTCTTTACGGTGTAAGTCAGACGATTTTGCGCAGCGCCAATCGATGTTTCTTCATCGAGAGCCTTGGCCAGCGCATTATCCAGTACGGATAATGCGGCATTAGCGCTGGCCTGATTGCTGACATTCAGTATTTTCCCATTGGTGCCTTTCAGCCCCAGAGACTGCGCCCGCATGTCGCCAAAGGCTACGGAAATGTTCTGGTTGGCGCTGGCGCCGGTCTGCAGTATAAGCGCGCTGTCATTTTTCTTATCAGCGGCCTGAATGGTCTCACTAAAAGCATCCAGTACGGCATTGGCAGATTTTTTTACCTTGCCGGTGTTGTCGCTGACGCTGATGGAAAAACCGCTAACCGCCGCATCCTTTCCTGCGCCAGCGGCTTTTACCGTGATAGCGGAGGTTCCGTCGGGCGTATAAATTGTCTGTCCGTTTGCGTCTATTCCAATCGACGGGCCGGAGCTTAGGGAAGAATTGAAAACATTACCGGGCGATAAATGATTCGCTTTGCTGAAAATGTCCTGCAGCGTATTGGTTCCGGCAATAAAGCTGGTCGTGTACGTCTGTCCCTGTTTGACAAAGGATACCGTCACCTGATCCGATGAAGTGATGTTTAATGCATCGCCATCGCGCCGGGAAAGATTGGTGAGCGCTGTCGCCGCCGTTGTTTTTGCATTCAGACTACGGTTGGTAAAAGCTTCTGTTGTGGACTGCATCTGACGTGTCTGTGATCCGTCCATAAGATAGCGTCCATTGTAATTCACCAATGCATTATCATCGATCTGGTCCACAAATTCATTTAATTCCTTTTGTACGATGCGCCGGTCCGCATCCGATGCGGTGCCGTTGGCGGCGGATAAGACTTTTTCTTTGAGTGTACGTAAAATGTCCACCGTAGAATTCACGGCGCCCTCGGCTGTTTTCAACATGCTGATGCCGCGCTGGGCATTAGCGGAAGCGGCGTCCAGCGAACGAATCCGTATGTCCATGCGACGCCCGATGGCATAGCCGGAAGGATCATCGGCAGGGCCGAGAATGCGGCGGCCGGAAGCAATATGCAACAAATGCCGCTGGAACATAGTCTGATTAACGTTCATTAAATTCAGAATATGCAGTGACTGCACATAGTTATTGATCATCATTTTTTGTAACGCCTCCCTGGCTTTGACACACAAATCATACGGCATGACAGCAGCTCTTCCTAAGCTGCTCTTCTTACTTATAAATTATACCATATCCCATTTATTTAGAGAAGTTTTCTTTGGGGTATTGACAAGATTGGCAGTGTGGGTTAAAATGTATTTTGTCAGTTCGACCATAGTGCTTTTGAACTGCGAACTTCATATAACATGCGGAAGTAGCTCAGTGGTAGAGCACCACCTTGCCAAGGTGGGGGTCGCGGGTCCGAGTCCCGTTTTCCGCTCCATGAGGATTGCATTCTCGCATGCATCTTGTGTGCGGGATTTTCTATACTAGACGGGCCTATAGCTCAGTTGGTTAGAGCAACCGGCTCATAACCGG
>DCFR01000063.1 GCA_002319815.1 Megamonas sp. UBA1799 | reverse complement strand
TTTTCATCATGTCATTACACTAGTATGGCCGGTCATTCGGCCTGTGTATATAAAGGATAAAATTTTAGGAGGTTTATCATGGATTACATTACAACTGGGATTCAATTTTTTCACAAGGGCGGTTTCGTCATGTATATTTTGCTGCTCTGTTCGATTTTTGTCGTGGCGATTGCCATAGAGCGGTTTGGTTATTTTTCCAAGGCCGATGCTGGTCGGGCCTTTGGGAGAAACTTTTACAATCTTTTGACGCAGCATAAATATGAAGAAGCCTGGAATTTTAGTAAAGAATCTGCGGGAGTGCTGCCGGAGCTTTTGGCAGGCTCGATGCAGCTGGCGGCAACGGAAGACAACAGTTTGTCTTCTTATATGGAAGTACAGTCTGGTATTGCCATTTCGCATCTGCGCCGCCGGCTTTATTATTTGAATGTGATTGTTACCATGGCGCCGCTGCTCGGCTTGCTGGGAACAATCAGCGGCATGATCTCTGCGTTCAGCATCTTCAATCTGGAGTCGGGGCAGGCGACGGCGATCACAGGCGGTGTCGGCGAGGCGCTGATCGCTACGGCCTTCGGCCTTTGTGTGGCCATCCTATCACTGGTCGTTCATTCCTATTACACACAGCAGATTGAAAATATTGTCACGGATATGGAACAATGTTTTTCTTTGGTGGAAGGAATGAAGACGGATATTGCTAAGGCGGGGATTCCCAACGAGGCAGGTGCAGCGGTATGAGACTGCGGGACAGAAGGGGCTTCAGCAAACCAGAAGTTATGATTATCCCCATGATTGATATCATGTTTTTTCTGCTGGTATTTTTTATGCTGAGCACTCTTTATATGGTCAATTTGAAAACCGTGGACATCAATATGCCGAAGGCTGAACATGCAGAAATGCAGACCAGTGTGACGTATCTGGTTACCCTGAAAAAAGACGGGTCGCTCTGGTTGGAAGATAAGGCGATTTCGGAAAGCGATCTGATAAAAAAAGCGCAGGGAGAATTGAAACATAATCCGCATTTTTCCGTGGTGGTCCGCGGCGATCGCGATGTGGATTACGGCAAGGTTATTTTACTTTTGGATAAACTCAAAGGAGCAGGAATTACTCGTTTTGGACTGGCAGCGGAATCCGGGGGGAAATGACAATGATACAGGAAGCTCCGAAAAATGAATATCGGGCTTTGGCTATGTCTGTGCTGGTGCATTTTATGATCTTCGTGCTGGTTGCCATGACGGGGTTATTTGTGCGGGTTAAAGCGATGGACGAAGGCAAGCCGATTGATGTTATGGTCTATGATGCCGATGCCGGAACCGGCGGCGGAGGCGGTGGGGGAGGAGAACCGGCTCCGGCCGAACCGGCACCGCCGTCTTTTGATGATATTGTGGTCAAAAAAGAGGTTATGCCGGAGTTGGCGGAGACAGAAAAGAAAATGCAAGAAGCCGTTCGGGAAGAAACACAATCCACGGTGACGCACGCCGCAGCGTCGGCAAGTGAAAATGCGAATACAGCGCTGGGCGGCTCCGGCGCCGGCGGTACTGGCGGCGGAACCGGCGGCGGCACCGGAACCGGCAGTGGACCCGGAACGGGCAGCGGCAGCGGTCCCGGCAGCGGTACGGGGACCGGCGGGGGAAGTGGCAGCGGGAACGGCAGCGGCAACGGCGATGCGCAGCGGCCAAAAACGCCGCCGCGGCTGGCATCAGCCGTAACGCCGCTGTATCCGGAGTCCCTGCGGCAGCAGAGTATTGAGGGGATTGTCCGGGTGCGGCTGGTTGTGGGAACAGACGGCAGCGTTGAAAATGTATCCGTGGCGGAGTCTTCTGGATATGAAGCGATGGATATAGCAGCCGTGAATGCCGCCTATGATTATCGTTTTTCTCCGGCCGAAAATGTTTACGGTGATCCGGTGCGCTGTGCGATTACGACCACAATTCGTTTCCGTTTGAATTAAACATAAAGGGAGCCTTGCCATTTTGATAGAACTGGTGAATTTATCCAATGCTTCTTTTGATAATGAGGGGCTGCTGGGCAATCGGCCCGGAGCCTTGACCGAGCTTTTATCCCGTCATGCATTGGCCGGCATAGAATTTATGCCTTGTGATGCCTGGGATCGCCAGCTGCATCCGGCAGCCTGCATCAAGGGGGTGCATCTGATGTTTTGGCCGGTCTGGCTGAGCTTTTGGCGTGAGGACGAAAAGGCGCTGCAGGCTGAATTCGGCAGTGCCGCCAATATAAAAAAATATTTTGGCGCGCTTACGCCGGGAGAATGGCTGGCGGTATGGAAAGAGAACATTGGGCGGGCGGCAGTTTGCCAGCCGGAATATGTGGTTTTTCATGTCGCCGATTCACCGACCTTATCGGTTTATACCCGGCAATTTGCTGCGTCTGATGATGAAGTCATTACGGCGACAATCGAATTGGTTAACATAATTATGAAAGATTTGCCAGATACCTGTCAGTTGCTGTTTGAAAATCTTTGGTGGCCGGGACTGACCTTTCAGCGCCCTGATTTAGCGGTTCGTCTTTTAGAGCAGGTCCAGCACGCCAATACTGGTTTTATGCTGGATACAGGTCATCTGATGAACACGAATCTGGAGCTTCGCAGTGAACGAGAAGCGGCCGACTATGTGACGAATGTTTTTCAACAGCTGGGAGAAACAGGAAAATATGTTCGCGGTCTGCACTTGCACTGTTCGCTTTCCGGAGAATATACCAAGCAAATGATGCGACGGCATGCCGGAGAACACCGGCCGTTGTCCTGGCAGGAATCCATGGACTATATTATGCATGTCGACTGGCATCAGCCTTTTCAGACGGATGCGGTCCGGCAGATTGTCGATACCGTTCAGCCCGTGTATCTGGTGCATGAGTTCATACAGCGTTCAGCAGAGGATTGGGAACAAAAAATTTATGCGCAGCGTCATGCGTTGGGCTGGGAATAAAAAATATGACAATTTTATATAGGTATGAACAGGCGTCCGTTCGGACGTAAAGGGGAAGCCGGTGCAATGCCGGCACGGTCCCGCCACTGTAATGGAAAGCTGCTGCAAGATACCACCGGGTGATTTTACCGGAAAGGGCTGCGGCTGGCAATGTTCCAGAGTCAGGAGACCTGCCTGTTCATGAAATACCGTTTGACCCGCGAGTGATGGGAAGGGATTTTTTGCCGACTGTTGGGAGTATTCTTTTTGACAGAACTATTTGTCAGGATGAATTCTGGATAAAAAGCAGTTGCATAAAGTGTATTGTCACTCTATGCAACTGTTTTTTTATAGCATGATCAAAATCATAAAGGAGTCGTGAGAGAATGAAGAAAACGTATCTGAGTATGGCTATTGCCGGCGCATTGTTGGCAGGAACAACAACTGGGTTTGCCGCCCAGGCGGCGAAGGATGCTGCTGCGCTGGATGAGTATGCGCTGGATGAGGTCGTGGTGACGGCGACCCGCAGTGAGAAAAAGGATGTCGATGTGCCGGCCGCTACCGTAACGATTACGGCTAAGCAAATTAAGGAAAGCGGCGCTAAAAATGCGCTGGATGTGTTATCCAAAGTGAACGGCATTGCTTTTAAATCCTTCGGACCGCGCGGGGCAGCCATGGGGACGATGATCAACGAAGTCAATATCCGCGGCATCGACAACGGCACGCTGATTCTGGTCAATGGCAATCCGGTGTCCTGGCGCGGCAAGTATAATGTATCGGAGATTCCGGCGGAAAGTATAGAACGCATCGAGATTGTCAAGGGCGGCGGCTCCGTGCTGTATGGCAGTGAGGCCATGGCCGGTGTAGTCAATATCATTACAAAGACAAAAGCTGTCAATCAGGCGACGATAGGGTTTGGCAACTACGGACAGCAGAACTATCAGATCAATGCCGGAGACAATGAATTTTCGATCAACTATAGCCTGGATAAATGGAATCATTTGGATAATATTAGTGAGAGTACGGCGGATACAACGTCTGGTAAGTATAAAAAACATTTTAAGGGCACAACGACAACGAACATTCGAGATATAAAAAATGAAAGCATGGGCTTTAATTGGCATGTAAATGAGCGCATGAACATTTTGTATAACCATTATGAGACAAAATCTACCTACGCTCGCTATGTGGACAGTGTCAGCCGGACGACTTCGGGCGTCAGAACCGGCGACTTATATAATGACCGCACCTATACAACGGTTCAGGATGTCGGGCAAGTCAATTATCATGACGGCGGATGGAAGGGGAGTTTGTATTTCAACACCGGGACCATTGAGTCTAACGGCGCGATGAATCTGGATGCGACTACGAGTTCAGGGAACCATTATAATACACGGGAAAAAAATAGCACCTATGGCGCCGATGTGCAAAAAAGCTGGCAGCAGGGCAAGAAAACTAGTTATATTCTCGGTGTGGATTTGCAGCATGAAATTTACCAAAGCCTGCCGGCATATAGTACGGCTAATGCCAGCAGCTATATGCGTAATAACTGGGGCGTTTTCGGCCAATGGGAACAGAAATTTGATGATCGCAATAGTTTGATCACCGGCATTCGGGAAACCTGGACCACAGCGGCGGATCGAGCGCAGAATTATAATAATTTCAGCGCATCCGGGCAATTCCTGCATAAGCTGAATACCAATGATAATCTCTATGCCAGCATCGGACAGTCCTTTATTATGCCGACCTTTGCACAAATGTACGGCGCCAGTTCGGCGGCGATACCAAACCCGGATCTGAAACCGCAGACAGGCGTGAATTACGAAGTCGGCTGGAAGCGGCTTGCTGGCAATCATCATTGGAAGGCTGCGGCTTTTCATACGGATATTAAAGATAATATCAGCGCCAGTTGGACGGCGTCAAAATCGGAGTATACATATACCAATGAAGATTTCCGCAATACCGGTATTGAACTTTCCTGTGATATTGCCGGCAAAGGCCCCTTGTCTTATAACTATGGGCTCACATGGCAGAATCCGGAATCCAAAAATAGCAAAAAAGGCTATTGGGACCGGAAGTTTGGCCGCATTCAATTGACCGGCGGGATCACCTGGCGGCAAAATAAATGGACGACGTCGTTGACGGCTTCTTATTTGGCTGATCGCGTTCAAACGCCGAGTACAGAACATTCCTTTGCAACCAAACCTTATCTTTTGACAACACTGACCGCTTCTTATCAGCCGGATGATAAACGGGAACTGACGCTGACCATCGATAATTTGCTCGATCGTCGGGATAATCTTTCCCATTCAAGTTCCTCTTATTATAATGCGCCGTTTAACTTTATGATGAGCTATACGCAGAAGTGGTAAATTTCTTTTAAGAATAACCAGGATTATTTAAAACTGGCTTGACTGTATGACAGCTATATCCTTTATGCTGAAAATGCGGTGTGTACCCCGCATCATCGCATTTCTTCTTTCTCTTATATGCCTTCGGTTCTTGCAGCCGGAGGCATACTTTGTCTTTTGGCGGCGGGGCAGATAAAAACCCAGAGCAGGACAATCCATGGCGGTATGAAACGTGATGGAATCGGATTGTGATGGTTCTTTGTCATTTCATCGACGCATAAAGTTGGCAAAAAGTACTTGAGTATATGACTACTATAGGGTTTATAATTCATTTTATACTGGTTTGGGAGAAATTTTGTGCTTAGGGTATGGGCGCAGAATAACTCTCATTCCGTATATTTATGGGTATTTGGATGAGGTGGGATATAGTCATAGTGAAATGACTAAAGTCTATACAAGGCGGAACAGAAAAATCTTGACCGTATGACCACTATATTGTTTAAGACTCAAACTTCGCACACGAA
>DCFR01000039.1:49739-93852 GCA_002319815.1 Megamonas sp. UBA1799 | reverse complement strand
TTTTTTTAGTGTCAAACTCGGGATTTTGTGAACATAAAATAGTATAGCGCGAATTACTTTATTTTGCAAGAGGGGAATAAAAAAATATTAATGGAATAAGGAGAGCAAGAAATATTTATTCGTAACGGCAGGAAGAGTCTGTCTCATGTCGAATCCTATATACAATAGTTAGATTTTTTTATTAATATTTAGTATACGTAATAGCACCTATTAGAATAATTTATAGGGATATACCAATACCATAATATAAATTCATGGATTTTTCTGTAAAGCAGGTATATAATGAAAGAAGTTTTAACTGATTTAGGTCTGTAAACAAAAATGCCGGGTCAGGCATGAATATTAGGGAAGGTTGAAGGGGGCAGGAACGTGGAAAAGCGGGAAACTATGTTGGAAGCGTATCTGAAAAAGGGCATGAGCCGCCGCAGTTTTTTAAAAGGCTGTGTGGCGCTGACGTCGATCATGGGCCTGAGTACGGATATGCTGTCAAAGGTTGTGGAGGCGGCGGAAACGACGCAGCTGCCGGTGGTGATCTGGCTGCATGGACACGAGTGCACAGGCTGTGACGAGTCATTTATTCGTTCAGGCGCTCCATTGGCATCCGATCTGGTGCTGAATAACATTGCGCTTGAGTATGACCATTTGCTGAGTGCTGCATGCGGCGAGCCTTTTGAAGCGCATCTGGAGGAAACGATTCAGAAGTACTATGGAAAGTATATTCTGGCAGTGGAAGGTGCAGTGGCTACGAGCGACAACGGCATTTATTGCATGACGGGCGGCAAACCTTTTGTTGACACGCTGCAGCATGTAGCTAAGGGCGCTGCGGCTGTCATTGCATACGGCAGCTGTGCGGTCTCGGGCGGCATTCAGGCGGCAAAGCCGAATCCGACAGGCTCGAGCGGCATTGGGCATTATATTGGCAATAAACCGCTGATTAATGTGCCGGGCTGCCCGCCAATTGCAGAGGTTATGACGGGCGTTGTCATGCATATCGCTTTGTTTGGCAAACTGCCTCCGGTTGATAGTGAGAACCGGCCAAAGCAATTTTATGGCAACCGTATTCATGATACTTGTTACCGGAGACCATTTTTTGATGCCGGCATGTTTGCCGACCGGTATGATGATGCCGGTGCAAAGGCGGGTTGGTGTTTGTACCGTTTGGGCTGCCGGGGACCGGAAACGTACAATTCCTGTGGTAATATGCGCTGGTATCAGGGCATGTCGTATCCGATTCAGTCGGGTTCTCCCTGCATTGGCTGCAGCAATACAAATTTCTGGGATAATGCGCCTTTCTCCGAGCGGCTGCCTAAATATGGGCCGTTAGGCGATATCGATAAGATCGGCGCCGGGCTGGCAATAGCAACAACTGCCGGGGTAGCGGTTCATGGCGCTTTGAGCGTTGTGCAGAAGAAAAAGCGGCAGGATGAGGAAAATGATGGGGAGCAGGTGAACAAATGAAGCATGTAGTAGTAGATCCGGTAACCAGAATAGAAGGCCATCTGCGAGTTGAAGTTCAAGTGGATGAGGCAAGCGGCAAGGTACAGAATGCAGTTTCCAGCGGCACGGCTTGGCGCGGGCTGGAACTCGTTATGAACGGACGCGATCCGCGCGACGCTTGGGCGTATATTCAGCGTATCTGTGGTGTGTGCACTACGGCGCATGCACTGGGAGCTTTGCGTGCAGTAGAAGATGCGTTGGGGATTAAGATTCCTAAGAATGCGCATTATATCCGCAACGTCATGGCAGCGGCGCAGACGGTGCAGGATCACGTCATTCATTTTTATCATCTGCATGCGCTGGACTGGGTCAGCCCGCTGGAAGCACTGAAAGCGGACTCGCAGGCTACGGCAAATTTACAGAATGCGGTGCTGGCCAATTATCAGCTGCCGTTTGCAATGCCGGGCGGAATTTCTACGGAAGCGTATCCTAAAGATTTCCCCCAGGCAACGCCGGCTTATTTTGATACGATCAAGAAAAAGATACAGGCGATTGTCGACAGCGGCCAACTGGGCATTTTTTCCGCGCAGTGGTGGGATCATCCAGATTATCAGCTTTTGCCGCCGGAAGTGCATCTGCTGGGTGTAGCACATTATCTGATCATGCTCGATAAGCAGCGTGAAATCGTAATCCCGCATGTGATTTTTGGCGGCAAAAATCCGCATCCGCACTATGTGGTTGGCGGCATGCCCTGCGCGATTTCGATGGAAGACGGCAATGCGCCGCTGAATGCGGCTCGTCTGGCCATTGTTGACCGGGCGATTAATACGACCCGCGCTCTGATGCGGGAATATTATGTTCCTGATGTTTTGGCCATTGGCGCCATTTACGTTAAAAAAGGCTATACGGATGGCGGCGGATTGGCGAAGGAGCGTGTTCTCGGCTTTGGCGCTTATCCGCAGGAACCATTTACCGGCACGACCGACGGCGGTTTCTTCAAGGATCTTTTGGTTCGCTCAAACGGCGTGGTTGAGAATTTTGCCGCTGGCGTTGCAAAGGCAAAATTTACTGCGATTGAAGCAGAGGATTTGAGCAATCCGAAAGTATTCAATGAGAGTGTTACGCATTCCTGGTATGAATATCCGGAACAGGCGGATAAAAATGCGGCGCTGCATCCTTGGGACGGCGTAACAAAGGCGAAATATACGACGCCGAAAGAGGGAACGGAGACGGCTTGGAAGGCGCTTGATGACGAAGGAAAATATTCCTGGCTTAAAACGCCAAAATGGCGCGGTAAAGTTTGTGAAGTCGGCCCGTTGGCGCGGTATATCATTATTTATACCAAAGCAAAACAGGGACTGCTGCCGGATCCGTCCTGGGCGGAAAAAATGATCATTGATCAGATCGAAACGGTGTCAAAGGTTCTGGGACTGGCTCCGGAAGTATGGATGCCGACGATGGTCGGCCGCACGGCGACGCGCGCGCTGGAAGCTCAGCTCGATGCCGAGGTCAGCAAGTTCTTCTTTGATAAGCTGCTTGCCAATATCAAATCGGGCGATACGAAAGTTGCTAATATGGAGAAGTGGGATCCTTCTACCTGGCCGAAAAAGGCGCGCGGGGTCGGTTTGTACGAAGCGCCGCGCGGGGCGCTGAGCCATTGGTGCGTGATTGAGAATGGAAAAATCACAAACTATCAGGCCGTCGTGCCGACAACCTGGAATGCCTGCCCGAAGGACGATCAGGCCGGACATGGCGCATATGAAGCGGCGATGATGGATACGAAAGTAAAAATTCCGGATAAGCCGTTGGAAATTCTCAAGGTAGTGCGGTCGTTTGACCCTTGTATGGCTTGTTCAACGCATCTTTTTAATGCCTCGGGGGAGAAAATCAAGGTCGTTACAACAGACCCATATATGGGCACACAGACAGATGATTAAAAGAAGGTGGAAAAGATGAAGGAAGTTGTACAACGCCGGGTGTATTATCTGTTTAGCCCGTTTCTGCGTATTTTTCATTGGATCATGGTGGATTCGATTATCGTCTTGTTTGTGACGGGGATCTTGATCGGCAAGCCGCTGCAAATTCTGGCGTTGGAACCGTCTGAGACCGTGTTGATGATGAATTGGGTGCGGAATATACATTTTCTGGCGGCCTTTGTGTTCTGCGCGGCGTTTGTTTTGCGCATCTACGGGTTTATCATCAATCGGGGAGATCGGCTTTTCCCACGTTTCTGGGAGGGGCATTTTTACCGTGAAGTCGTCGATGTGGCTTTGCATTATATGCTGCTGAAAGCGTCGCATAAGTCTTATTTGCGCAACCCTTTGGCGCGGATGTCGTATGTTGCATTGTATGCGTTGGTGGCGATTGAAATTTTTACCGGGTTTGCAATGTATAAGATGACGGAACCGGCCAGCATGGGCGGATTGCTGTTTGGTTGGGTCAATGTGGTTTTGGGCGGTGAGTTCATGACGCATGTGGTTCATCATTATGTTGCTTGGTTTATTATTCTTTTTGCGATTGGCCATCTTTATATGGTTACGCGGGCGGAGTTCATGGAAGGTGAGAGCGAAGTGTCCAGTATGTTCTCGGGCAGTAAGATTCTCGTTCATGAGCCGGTGGATGCTAATGAAGTAGAGGAACGCAAGAGTTGAGTTGAGGAGGAAACTATATGTGTAAAGAATGCGGCTGTGGGCAGACGAATGGTAATACGCGTCTGCAGTTTCAGGTAAACGGTTATGCCGAGGAAAATGTACATGAAGTGGAAAAAGCGCTGCTGGGGATGCCCGGAGTGATGTATGTGCATATTCATGCTGATGAGGGAGCGACGACGATTGATTACAATCCGGCAAAGACGAAGCTCATGGAGATCATGAACGTATTTGCGTCGCGCGGCCTGGAGGCTGCTTTATAAAGGTTGGGACGACGAGACGCTTTTTGCGGCTGCTTTTCCGTGGAGAAGCAGCCGCGGAGCGTCTTTTGTTTTGGAGTGATTTTTATGCATGAAATGGCAATTGCCGAGGGAATTTTGGATATTGCGCTGGATTACGCGCATAAGAATGAAGCCGAGCATATTCGTAAAATCGGGTTGCTTTTGGGAGAGATGACCGGCGTCGAAACGGAAGCGCTGACGTTTTGTTTTACCTCGTTGGTGAGGGGAACGATGGCGGAGGGCGCGGAGCTCGCATTGAAGCGAGTGCCGTTGATAGGCCATTGCGCGCAATGTGGACGCCGTCAGCCAATCCGGCATTATAATTTTATCTGTCCGGCGTGCGGTGGGGGGTTGGCAATTGTTTCCGGCCGCGAATTACGGGTAGAGTATCTGGAGATGGAATGATATGGAAATTCAGGTTATGCAGGATATATTAGGCAAAAATGATGAAGTTGCCGCTGAAAATCAGGCTTTGTTTGCTGCTAAAAAAGTTTTTGCCTTAAATTTACTCGGTTCGCCTGGAGCCGGTAAAACGACTCTTTTGGAAAAAACGATGGCGGCGTTGAAAGACGAGCTGCGCATGGCGGTGATTGAGGGGGATCTTTTTACAACGAAGGATGCCGATCGTATTGCTCGCTATGGTGTGCCGGTGATTCAGATCAATACCAGCGGGGGCTGTCATTTGGATGCGCCGATGGTCCAGTCGGTTTTACCGCGGCTGGATCTGGATGCTCTGGATCTGGTTGTGATTGAAAATGTGGGCAATCTTGTTTGCCCGGCGGAGTTTAATATCGGAGAAGATGAGAAGGCCGTGGTCCTTAGCATCACGGAAGGCGATGATAAACCGCTCAAGTATCCATTGATTTTCAAGGAATCGGCGGTGGTGGTTCTGAATAAAGTGGATATTTTACCTTATACGAATTTCAATCTTGAGGCGGCGACAGAAGATATCGCGACCATTCATCCGGGGGCAATGGTGCTGCCGGTTTCTTCAACAACGGAAGAAGGTCTGTTTGCCTGGTATCAATGGCTGCGGCAGGCAGTGCAGAAAAAGCGGGAGGGGTATTCCGAATGAATGAGATGCAGACGCCGCCGGTGACGGTGCTGGGCATTGGCAATATTGTACTGCAGGATGAAGGGTTTGGCGTTCGCGTGGCCGAAGCTTTACAAGAGGCGTATCGGTTTCCTGAGACGGTTCAGGTTTTAGATGGGGGAACTCTGGGCATGGAGTTGCTGCGTTTTGTGACCGGCACGGAGAAGCTTTTGATTCTTGATGCGGTGAAGGGCGGCGGTCAGCCCGGCTCGCAATATCGGTTTGATGATGATGCCGTCATGCTGCATTTTCAGGATAAGCTATCGTCGCATGAGATTGGGATTCAGGATGTGCTGGCGCTGCTCACCGTTACCGGGAAAAAAATTCCTGAGGTGGTAGTGCTGGGAGCCGAACCGTTTGTTATGGAAGCCGGGACGGAGCTGACTTCGCGGATGGCCGGGCTGGTGCCAAAGTTCGTGCAGCAGTCGGTGACGGAACTGAAGCGCTGGGGTGTCAAGTTGGAGGCAAAGAATTAACTCGTGGTTGTCTGCCAGTGTTAATTGGCGGCAAGGTATTTTGAGCCAGGAACAGAGGTGTAGGGGATGGCGGAACGGATGCAGATCCGCGTACGCGGCATTGTACAGGGGGTAGGATACCGTCCTTTTGTGTATCGACAGGCCGTGCGGCGGGGATTGTCTGGTTGGGTGCAAAATGACAGCGAGGGAGTCTTATTGGAAGCGGAAGGGGAACCGGATGTAATCCGCTCGTTGGCGGCGTCGCTGCGTGATGAAGCACCGCCGGCAGCTGCAGTGGACAGCGTCGAAGTTGCGGCTTTGCCGGTCAAGGGAGAATCGGATTTTCGTATTCTCCCGAGCCCATCCGGGACGGCGGCGCAAACTTTGATATCGCCGGATCTGGCTATTTGTGAAGATTGTCGTCGGGAGCTGCTGACAGCTTCGGACCGACGCTATGGCTATCCGTTTATCAATTGTACAAACTGCGGACCGCGGTATTCGATTATCCGCAGCGTTCCTTATGACCGGCCGCGCACGACAATGGCGGCGTTTCCCATGTGTCCGGCTTGTCAGCGCGAATATGCGGATCCTGCAGATCGCCGCTTTCATGCGCAGCCGGATGCCTGCGGTGTTTGCGGGCCGCAATACCGGCTCTTGTTCCTACATCCGGAAAAAGGCGTCGGGCTGCCGGAAGATCCGGTGGCTGCAGCGCGTTTCCTGATAGCGCAGGGAAAGATTGTCGCCATAAAGGGAATCGGCGGCTATCATCTGGCTTGCAATGCTTATGATCCGGAAGCAGTTGCCCTGCTGCGGAAGCGAAAGCTTCGTGAGGATAAGCCTTTTGCTGTCATGGTCGGCAGCCTGGAGACGGTCAGAGAGCTTTGTGAAGTTTCGCTTGCCGAGAAGCGTCTGCTCACCAGCGCTGCGGCTCCGGTCGTGCTGCTGCGTAAAAAGCCGGCAGCAACGCGATTGGCCGATGCGGTGGCGCCGGGCAATGCTTATCTGGGAGTTATGCTGCCGTATGCGCCGGTTCAGGTCTTGCTGCTTAAAGCTTCTGATGTCTGGGTCATGACCAGTGCGAACCGCAGTGAAGAGCCGATTGCGTACCGTGATGAGGATGCACTGGCACGGCTGGGCGGGATTGCCGATGCATTTTTGCTGTATAACCGGCAGATTGAAAATCGGGTTGATGATTCGGTGGTGCGGATGGTAGCCGGCGGACGCCAGCTGTTGCGGCGAGGGCGGGGATTTGCTCCCGCGCCGCTTCGGTTTTGTCTGCCGAAACCGCTGGACGTTTCTGTGTTGGCGGGCGGCGCGGAGTTAAAAAATACATTTTGTCTGACCAAAGAGTCGCTGTCCTTTGTGAGTGAACATGTGGGGGACCTGGAGAATCAGGCGACATTGGCTTCGTACGCGCATATGATTCAACATTATGAAGCGTTGTTTGCAATTCGGCCGCAGCTTTTGGCCTGCGATCTGCATCCGGATTATTTGTCAACCCAGTACTGCGAGCAGCGGGCAGAACGGGAAGGCTTGCCGCTGCTCAGGATACAGCATCATTATGCACATATTGCGTCGGTCCTGGCCGAACAAGGGGAGTCGGAGCCAGTGCTGGGGGTTGCTTTTGACGGCACGGGCCTGGGTTCTGATGGCACGCTTTGGGGCGGCGAGTTTCTGCAGGCGGATTTGCAGGGGTTTCAGCGGTTGGGGCATATTGTCAGTCGGCCTTTGCCGGGAGGCGAGCGTGCGGCCCGGGAGCCATGGCGGCAGGCTTTGTGGATACTGCAGGAACTTTACGGCCAAAGGCTGGCTGCGGCGCGGCCAGATTTTGCGGCGGCATTGCCGGATGGTTGGGAACTTTTACTGGCGGCGGCCGGGCGCGGACTGAATGCGCCGCTGAGTTCGAGTGTCGGGCGGCTTTTTGATACGGCGGCGGCGCTTTTAGGCGTGCGGCTGATGAATCATTATGAGGGACAGGCTGCGGTTGAATTGGAACAATTGGCCGGAGGTTCTCCGCGTCTCGGGCGGATACTCGAGTATACGGTTCGGTCGGATGCGGGGATGCTGGCAATTGATTTCCTGCCGGTGCTGCAGCAGTTGTCGGAGGGCGCCTTGCTGGACGCGGCGGCACGCGCCGGGCTGGCGCTTGATTTTCATGTAACGCTGGCGGCGGCGGTTGCGGGGGTCATGCATTCTTTGCGTCAACAGACCGGGATTAAAAAGGCGGTTCTTTCCGGCGGCGTATTTCAAAATCGTTTACTGCTGGAAGCGACTGTGGCAGCTTTGCAAGGAGAGTTTACGGTCTTGCTGAATCGGCAGGTGCCGCCCAATGACGGCGGCATTGCGTTTGGACAGGCCGCGGTTGCATTAGCCCGCTGCAGCGGCAGATAAGAGGAGGGTTTTATATGCTTTTGGATTTTGCGGCATTTTCATCAATGCATTTGCAGCATTTTAAAGGCGGTGAAAAAGAAGTTTCCGCCAAGATGTTTCATGATGATTTAAATCGCATTATGTATGCCCGGCTGGAACCCGGAGCCTCCATCGGCTTGCATCGACATATCGACAACAGCGAGATTGTTTATGCACTGCAGGGTGAGGCGGTTGTGACTTGTGATGGAAAAACCGAGATACTTAAAGCCGGGCAATGTCATTATTGTCCGAAAGGCCATGAACATGGCATGAAAAATGAGAGCGCGCAGGATTTTGTGTGTTTTAACGTTGTGCCGCAGCAATAAAGCTGCAAGCAGGAAGGGTGATCGTATGTGTCTGGCAGTGCCGGCAAAAGTAATGGAAATTGAAGGCAGTCTGGCAACAGTCGAGATTCGGGGTGTGCAGAGGAAAGCGAGTCTGATGCTGCTTCCCGAGGTATCGGTAGGAGATTATGTGCTGGTACATGCAGGCTTTGCAATGCAGATTGTGACGGGTGATGATGCGGCGGAAACAGAAGCTCTCTGGCGGGAGATGAACGGCGGGCCGCGCACGGTGGAATAAAATAGAAAGGAGCAGAAAACTTGGCAGATAAAACGAAAGTGCAGCGAGAGCTGGCGGCGCAGTTGATCGCCGAGACGGAAAGATTGGTGGCTCCGCTGGGGCGGCCGGTACGTTTTATGGAAGTTTGCGGCACGCATACAGTTTCAATTTTTCGGGCCGGGCTCAGGCAGCTGCTGCCGGATACGGTTGAGTTAGTATCCGGGCCCGGTTGTCCGGTGTGTGTCACCCCGGACCGTTATATGGATCAGGCAATAGCCTATGCCGGGGAGCCGGATGTGATCCTTACAACGTTTGGCGATATGCTGAAAGTTCCGGGCAGTGTCTCCAGTCTAAATGAAGCCAGAGCAGGCGGAGCCGATGTGCGGGTTGTTTATTCGCCGCTTGACAGCCTGCCGATTGCTATGGCGAATCCGGATAAAAAAGTCATTTTTCTGGCCGTGGGGTTTGAGACAACGGCGCCGACGGCAGCTGCTACTGTATTGGCGGCAGAACAACAAGGACTGACCAATTTCTATGTGCTTTCCGCACAGAAATTGGTGCCGCCGGCATTGCGGCTGCTATTGGCGGATAATGAAGCCCGGGTGGATGGTTTTATCCTGCCGGGGCATGTTGCGGTTGTGACCGGAGCAGACGCCTTTGCTTTTTTGCCGCGTGAGTATCATATGCCGGGGGTTGTTACTGGCTTTGAGCCAATGGAGATCCTGCGCTCTATTTATCGTCTGGCCCAGCAAACGGCGGCAGGGGAAGCGCGGGTGGAAAATGAATACGGAAGTGTGGTGCGGCCCGAGGGCAATCCGGCGGCGCGGCGCTTGCTGGCGCGTGTCTACCAGCCGGTCGATGCCGAATGGCGGGGACTGGGCGTGATTCCTGCTTCCGGGCTGATGGTCAATGAAGCTTACCAACGGTTTGATATTGCGGCTGTTCAGCCGGTGAAAGTGCTGCCAGCTGCCAAAAAGACGGCTTGCCGTTGCGGCGAAGTGCTGCGCGGCAGCATCAATCCGCGGGAATGCCCGCTTTTTGGCAAGGGATGCGTGCCGGAACATGCGGTTGGTCCCTGTATGGTCTCAGTTGAAGGCGTTTGCGCGGCTTGGTATAAATATGGCGGAGGGAGATTCCACTATGGACAATGATAAAATTACTTTGGCACATGGCGCGGGAGGGCGTCTGAGTCAGCAGTTGGTATCGGATGTGATCGTTCCTATTCTGGGCAATCCGGTTTTGAATGGACTGCATGATGGGGCGGCCGTGCGGATGGAAGGGCATGTGGCTTTTACAACGGATTCCTATGTTGTGCAGCCGCGCTTTTTTCCCGGTGGGAGTATCGGACGGCTGTCCGTATGCGGGACAGTTAATGATCTGGCCATGACCGGTGCGGTGGCAAAATATCTTTCGATGGGTTTGATTCTTGAGGAAGGGTTTCCCTTGGAGGAACTGCGGCGAATTCTTCAGGATATGCGGCAGGCGGCAGATGAAGCGGGCGTCGTGATTGCTACCGGGGACACCAAGGTGGTTGGCCGCGGGGCGGCGGATGGAGTCTATATCAACACGGCTGGTATTGGCGATATTATTCCCGGGACAAATATTTCGCCGAAAAACATCCGTCCGGGAATGAATGTCATTCTTTCCGGTTTCATTGGCGATCATGCCGCGACTGTGATGGCAGCGCGTCATGGAATCACGCTGCCGCCGGACATTCAAAGTGATTGCGCGCCTTTGGCCGGATTGGTGCAGGTCATGCTGCAGGCGGCGCCGCATATTGCCGTGCTGCGGGATCCGACGCGGGGGGGCATTGCCGCTGTGCTCAATGAATTGGCGGAGCAGTCGGGTACCGGCGTTTTGCTGGAAGAAAGTGCGATTCCCATTCGTCCGGCCGTACAAGGCGTTTGTGATTTGCTGGGATTCGACCCGCTGTATTTGGCCAATGAGGGGAAGCTGGTTGCTTTTCTGGCGCCGGAAGATACGGAGCCGGTACTGCAGGCCATGCATGCGCACCCGTTGGGAAAGGAAGCTGCCGTGATCGGGCATACGACGGCCGAGGCTGCCGGGCAGGTCGGTATCCGGACATCGCTCGGCGGCATCCGGGTTGTCGATGTTCCTTTAGGAGGCTTGGTCCCTCGTATTTGCTGAGTAGTTTTAGCAAAAAAATGCTCCGGAAGCGCAGCTGGCTTCGCGGGGCATTTTTGGTTTGTGGTTTGACGTTTTCAATAAAATTCTTTATAATGAAAAAGATTAGCAAAGAAATGCCTGATACGATACAGGATAGAAAAAGAGACGATGAGATGCAGAAAAAATTACCGATATTCCTGCTGGCGATATGGCTGCTGGCAGCGAGCGCGGTTTGTCAGGCGGAACCGGCCTGCCTGGCGGATGCGGATCTGCAGTTTGTGGATGCGCGCGGCAATACGGGGTACTATGCGGATATGAATTCACCGGTCTTTGATAATGACCATGAGGTGACGGCGCGAATCGCTGTGGTACGGGCGGATGACAATCATATGTTTGTCTATCGGACGCATTTTAACCGACAGGCGAAGACCTATCAGATTCTGTCGTCGGTTATATTAAAATATGATACGAAAGAGCAGCTGAGCGCATCGGAGGTGCCGATGGGAACGCTGCGTTATGCGGATGGGTCGCCGATGCAGAGCGTGGCGGATTATATTTTTAATCCGCAGCCATGATGCGGTTGTACCGGCAGAAAATCCTATCCGGTGATGGAGGCGGGACGCGTGGTTCAGCTGGAAGCGGATATACGGGAATTGATTCGGCAGGCCGAGAAGATACATAGGTTATCGGAAGATGAAATCGTTCGGCTGCTGCGTGCTGCCGATGCGGAAGAGGCGTTGGCCGCGGCGGCAGATCGTGTGCGGGCCGCGTATGTCGGCGATGGCGTCCATTTGCGGGGACTTATTGAGTTTTCTAGTTATTGTCGGCGGGACTGCTTATATTGCGGGTTGCGCCGCAGCAATAGCAAGGCGGAGCGCTACCGGCTGGAGGCCGCAGAAATTTTGCGGCTGGCGCGGCAGGCAAAGGCGTTTGGCTATCATACGGTTGTGCTGCAGTCAGGCGAGGATCTGTATTTTACGGCTGAACGGCTGGCGGAGATTCTGCGGGCGGTCAAAAAACTGGATCTGGCCGTAACCTTGTCGCTGGGCGAAAGAAGCTATGAAGAGTACCGGCTGCTGCGGGAGGCCGGAGCGGATCGGTTTTTGCTGCGCATTGAAACCAGCGACGCCGGGCTGTATGAACAGATGGATCCGGGAATGCGCTGGGAAGAGCGCTGCCGGTGCCTGCAGGATCTTCGCCGTCTTGGTTACGAGGTGGGCACCGGCTGTTTGGTAGGGCTGCCGGGACAGACGGATGTTTCGCTGGCCCGTGACATTTTATTTTTTCAACAACTGGATGCCGATATGGTGGGGATTGGACCTTTGATTCCCAATGGTGATACGCCGTTGGCTACGGCGGCCGCCGGGGATTTTCATCTCACCCGGCGGATGGTTTCACTGATTCGGCTGCTGCTGCCGGAAGCGAATATTCCGGCGACCACGGCGATGGAAACGCTGCAGCCGGATGCCCGCGTGCTGATCTTGCAGTCGGGAGCTAATGTTGTGATGCCGAATGTTACGGAAGGCGAAGCTCGCCGTAAATATGCACTGTATCCGGGGAAGGCCTGCGTGGCGGATACTCCGGCGGCCTGCCGGCATTGTATGGAAGGGAAAATACAGGCTATGGGCCGCTATGTGGCAAAGGATCAGGGGTTTCGCCAGCACAGAAAATAAAAAAATCGCTGACCGGATGAAACGCTGGTCAGCGATTTTTTAGTAGTTATTTTTCCGGTTCAACCGCATTTTTCTTGTCGGCGATGTATTTCAACAAGATATGCGCGCTTTTGCGATTGGTGGCCAGCGGGATGTTATGGACATCGCAGAGGCGCAGCAAAGCATTGATATCCGGCTCATGAGGCTGCACGGTCAGCGGATCACGCAGAAAGATGACAAAGTCGATTTGTTCTGTCGCGACGCGGGCGCCAATCTGTTGGTCGCCGCCCAGCGGGCCGGACATCATCGTTTCAACATTGAGGCCAAAAGTTTCATTGATAAGCGTGCCGGTAGTCTGCGTGGCAATCAGATGGAATTCCGATAACAGTTCTTTGTGATGGCCGACAAATTCCAGCATTTCATTTTTCTTTTTATCATGGGCAATCAGTGCAATGGTTTTCAAAACAACGTCCCCTTTCGGTGCAGGTTCTTTTCTTTTTAGTATAGTCTATCTCAAGGGAATCGTAAACCAGCTAGCAGGAAAATTTATGGAAAAAATAGCTGTCAGCAGAAAAGTTATCTGATTTTATGAAAAAATATGTTGGTTTGGATTGACAGTGAAATCAATTGCTAGTAGAATAAAATTAAGCGTAGAAAAGTATTTGTCGTTGACGAATGTTTCTTTATTGCAAATAAACCTTATTAATGTAGTGTTGTTTTTTAGTTGAAAATGAAAAAGAGGTGGGTATATGCTGGAACCAAAACAGGTGACGGAGATGCTTCGCAACCGTGGGTTTAAAGTCACACCGCAGCGTTTGGCTGTGTATGAGACGCTGAGTAAGACCACGGAGCATCCGAATGCGGAAACGATATATAATCAATTGCAGCCGACGTATCCAACGATGAGTCTGGCAACGGTCTACAAGACGCTGGATATTCTGAATGAAATCGGTCTGGTCCAAGTGCTGAATGTCGGCGAGGAAAGTTTTCGCTACGATGCGAATACCTCGGCACATCCGCATGTTCGCTGTATGCAGTGCGGGCGGGTGGATGATATTATGGATGTGGATGACCGCAGTTTTATGCGGAAGGTTGCAGAAAAAACAGAGTATGATTTAGTTGGGCGGCAGTTCTATTTTTACGGAACGTGTCCTGCATGTCAGAAAAAACAGAAGGGCGTCCAGTGAGACGCTCTTTTTAATTTACAGATTTTTTACAGACGGTTTTTCTATGATGATGGAAAGGCCGTTTCATTACGTATAAACGGGAGTGCAGAGCATGCAGGTAGCAGTATTGGCAAGCGGCAGTAAAGGAAATTCGGTTTTTGTGGAAATGGATGGGGTTCGTCTTTTAGTAGATGCCGGCATCAGTGCCCGCCGTATCAAAAAAAGTCTGGCGGAGATTGCGGTCGAAATCGATTCCTTGAACGCAGTATTTATTACCCATGAGCACAGCGATCATGTGAAGGGATTGGCGACTTTGTGCCGGCAATACCATCTGCCGGTTTACACGCGTCCGGATACGTTGTCCTGCCTTTTGGCAAAGGAAAAGCTGCCGGCCGAATGCCTGCATGTGATTCATGAGCAGCTGCAGCTGGAGAATCTTTCGGTGCATACCTTTGGCTTGTCACATGACGCCGCGGATCCAGTGGGCTATCAAATTGATGGCAGCCGCAAGTGCACAGTGGCTACGGATCTTGGCTTTGTGACCGGGGAAGTGCAGGCAGCCATTGAAGGCTCTGATGTTCTGGTGCTGGAAGCCAACCATGATCCTGATTTGCTGCGTCGGGGCTCGTATCCCTGGCCGCTTAAACAGCGCATTTTAGGGAATCATGGCCATTTGTCCAATCATGATGCGGCCTGGGCGCTGGTTCATATGCAGCAGCGGCCGGCAAAAGTTTTTCTGGCTCATCTGAGTGAAGAAAATAATCGGCCGGAACTGGCAGAGAATACGGTTCGCGATATTTTGGGCGAACAGGGGCTGTCATCGGCAGAAATTGGCTTGACTCTTACGTTACAGGATGGCATGGTTAGTTTGTAATCAGGTATCGGTTGCATAAGGAGGAGAATCGGTATGAAATATTTTAGAAAGAATTGGAAACCCTATATGTCGGTTTTGGCCGGACTTTTTATTATCGGCGCGGTTTTATTGACCGGCTGCTCGAGCAGTAATGCGCGTCAGTCAGAAGGCAGCGGCATTCCGGAAACCTCGCAGGCCGCTTCATCGTCGGGGACAAAGCCCATATCGGAAGCACGCAACACGCCGGCGGTGAGGGCTGCAAAAGCTGTCGGCCCGGCCGTTGTGGGCATTACCAATAAAGCGGTGGCCAGAGACTGGTTTAACAATCAGGTGCAGGTTGAGCAGGGTGTTGGTTCCGGCGTTATTTTCCGCAGTGATGGCTATATTGTGACGAATAATCATGTTGTAGCCGGAGCCAAGGAAATTATTGTATCGCTTTCGGATGGACGCAGTCTTAAAGGCCATATTGTCGGTGCGGATGAACTTACCGATATTGCAGTCGTGAAGATCAACGCTACGGATTTGACGGCAGCGGCATTTGGCAATTCCGACGATCTGGTAGTCGGGGAGCCGGCCATCGCGATTGGCAATCCTATGGGATTGGAATTTCAGGGAAGCGTAACCAGCGGCGTCATCAGCGCGCTGAATCGTACGCTTGATATTGGCGAACGCCGGCTGAAGCTGATTCAGACGGATGCGGCTATCAGCCCGGGCAATTCCGGCGGCGCGCTGGTCAATGCCGATGGACTGGTGATTGGGATTAACAGTGCAAAAGTAGCGGCCAATGGTGTTGAAGGCATGGGATTTGCAATTCCGATCAATGCCGTTCGCGAAGTTGTGGATCAGCTGATGGCGAGCGGGCATGTGGTACGGCCATATCTAGGCGTGGGCGTCTTTGATAAGGAGACGGCGGCGCGGCAGGGCTATCAGCTCAATATCGATGCCGGCGTTTATATCCAGAATGTAACTTTGAACGGACCTTGCGGCAAAGCCGGGCTGCAGCGCGGCGATGTGATTCTTGAAGTCGGCGGCACGGCGGTGAATACGGTTGCTGATCTGCGGGCGGCAGTATCCGAGCACAAGGTAGGCGATACCGTAAAGGTGAAATATCAGCGCAACGGCGATACGGCGAGTGTCGATGTGGTGCTTGAAGAAATGCCGCAGGAAAATAACGGATGAAAATTACGCTGGTGACTGCGGGCAAGATTAAGGAAAAATATCTGACAGCCGGGATCGCGGAGTTTACGAAACGGCTGACGCCATTTGCCAAAGTCAATATTATTGAGATCAACGAGGAAAAAATGCCGGAGAATCCTTCGGCGGCAGATAAAGAAAAAACGCTCCGGAATGAAGGGGAGCGCTTGCTGCGTCAAGTGCCGAAAGGCAGCTATCTCTTTGTCCTTGATGTTTATGGACAGGCCTATTCTTCGGAAGAGCTGGCGGCGCGCATCAATGCTTTGGGCGTTGGCGGCGACAGTCACCTCACGTTTCTCATCGGCGGCGCTTTTGGGCTGTCGGCCGAAGTCCGGCAGGCGGCGAATGAGCGCATTTCTTTTTCCCGGTTGACCTTTACCCACCAAATGGTTCGGCTTTTACTCGTGGAGCAGATTTATCGGGCGTTTAAGATTAATCGCGGAGAAAAATATCACTGGTAGCAGTGACAAAAGTGGAACTCTTGTCAAATGTTTCATGATTTGGCAGGAGTTCTTTTTTATATGTAGAATTTGTAACATGCAATATATTTTTTGAATTTTGGAGTATAAGGTTGTCCTGTTACAATTCTCATTGATCACAACAATCTTGATTGAGCAATTACCTTGGTGACCGATTTTTTCTCATCGTATAGCTGAAAAGCTTTATGTTTCTGTTCTAATGAAAATTGTATCTAGATTTTCTCTATTAGAGTCTAATTTTTTGTTCGCATCTCGTCCCATGGGAAATTGCATAGTCTATCTGCAAGCGATGACATGATCTATGAAGCAACGTTATAATGAAAAACATAAAAAGTAAAGGATTTAATATCGCTATTATCGTAAAAAACGCGGCTTATCTTAGCTGCATCTTGCTGAAAGGATTTAAATTAGCTGGTTGCAGATACCCAGAATTGCAAACAATGATTGTATCATATCGTGTGATGTGATTTTTAGCATTGTAGATGAGCTGAAATTATTGGTAAAAAGGGCTATTTTGATTGTCGAAAATTTATAATAATGTAAATGGAGGGAAAAATGATTATTGATTATTCATGGGAGACTGACACAGATATCAAGAAACAATTAGCCACGCTCATATCACGAAATAAGCTTGTCCCGGTTATAGGATCTGGTTTTACTCGTAAATGTCATGCACTAGACGGGTGTGTACCATCAGGAGAAGATATGTCGGTTTATTTGAAAGAATTTGCTGCTAAAACCTACGAAAAAGATATAAGCAATTATGAAAATTCAAGCTTTTCTGATCTTTGCCCATATTACAGCAAAAGAAGTTCTGTGGGCGAACGTTTTTCCTACTTTTCCTCTAACTTTACGAATGTAGAGTTACCAGCTGAAAAGATTTCATTTCTCAAGCTTTTTCCACAATATATATACACACTTAATATTGACGATGGAATTGAAAATAATTGTAAGGAGTACCATGTAGTATTACCACGTCGTGAATTTTCAGACACGTATATCAATACGTTTAGTACGGTATTTAAGGTGCACGGCGATGTACACTATTATCTACAATACATCAGTAGTGAAGAATTGATTTTTAATAAAAGACAATATATTGATAGTATAAAAAGCAATGGCAAAATGTTGTCAAAATTGAAAGATGATTTTTGTGAACAGAATGTCCTTTATATTGGATGCAGCTTATCCGAAGAACCAGATCTCATGTCTATTGTTACAGATGCAATTAAAACGCGTCGTTCAGAATGCCAAGCCTATTATGTGACAAGTTCTTTACTCGAACCAGATAAAAAAGATCTTCTTGAAGATTATGGAATTACAGCATGTATTATTGTGAATAATTACTCTACATTTTACCAAGACCTTCTGACTTTATGTGTCAAACATTCGATGCCTATTGATCCTTTACATAGGTATAAAGAGCCTCAAATAGTTCAAGTGCCTAAGAAAGATGACTTGATAAATTTTCTTCTTGATTCCAATTCAATGATTCCAGTACCTTTTGATGGGAAAATATATAAGCCAAGCTTTTTAATAACAAGAGAGTCATCAAATGCGCATGAGATTTCTAAAAATATTTTAGAAGCCCTAAAGTATAATTCCCCGATTCACATTATTTATGGACATCGGATTTCTGGAAAAACTTCATGCTTGATTGACATTTTTGAAATTATTAAAGATAAGGCGAGATATTTTTTTCCGTCCAATACTAAAATCGATAATGATACGCTAAAAAAACTGTTCAATGAAAAAAATTCAGTTTTTATTTTTGATACTAACTGCTTAGAGGCGGATCAAATTTTTAAGATCGTAACAATGAAAACAATGCCTATAAAACCTCTCAAATAAAAAACATTTTTTCTTTACATGAAATCAATAAGCTTAATAAAAAATTACAGAATTTAAATCTTCCTACATTTATTTCGCTAGAAAAACATGAACAGCCATATAAAAGGAGACCAGTACACATTTATCACACAATACTTGATAATCTATGTATGATTGCAGAAAAGTTCTCGAATCGTAGCACTTTATTTGCATTACCAGATTTTTCAGTATTATCAACCCCAAAAGAACTAGCGCTTTTGATTTTATTAGCTACCGAACAGTCGTTATCTTTATATAGTCAATTTTATTTTGATGTGCGAAAAGAAGCAGTGCAAATTACGAAGCGATTTCCTATTCACTTTGTGGTAAATTATTCTGAATCTATTCTGTCAAGATCGGATTCAAATATGAAACTTTTAACTAATTCAAGATACTATCTGTTGAGCTATCTAGGAAAATATGCAATGCAAAAAATGAATTATCAAAATATTCTTCAAGCATATAAATATATATATAGCCGAATTAGTAATGCTGAAAACGAATTTTATGTTCCACGTAAGATGTTGGATTTTATTAAATTCGATGTTTTAAATGATGTTTTTTATAGAAATAATCGTACGGTCATTGAGCTAATCAAATATATATATGAAGGACTTGAAGATGTAATGAATGTTAATCCACAGTTTAAACACCAACGTGCAAAAAGTATATTTTGGATGTGTCCAGATGAATACAGTGAAATCAAAGAAGCAGCAAAATACGTAGATTTAGCTAGACATGATATAGAAAATATTCTAAAAACCAAGGATAATGAAAAACTAAAAATTTCATTAGAGCATACAAAGTATACACAGGCAAGTATATATGGACGGGTCTGCGCGTTGGAGCACTATATCGATAAAATTAATGTCATTAAATCTGTTAATTACTATTATGAAGCACTAAGTTCTTCTGAAAATACAGTGGAACTTGATGCGTTAAAAGAAAAAAAGGCTGAAAAACATATATATCAAGATTTAATATCTATTCTTAATTATTTAGTACATTGTGATTATAAGCAAGAGATGGAAGTATCTGTTTCTAACTTAGCAAAGATGATCAATTATAAAAGTGTTGGTGACTAAATTATCCTTTGTGTGCAGTCTTTCTCGTAATTTTACTTTCTCCAAACATGTATCGACACAAGATAATTTTAATTTTGACAAAACTACTCTGAAAGGGATTGACTATGAACGAATTACCCAGCATCCAGCAATTGGAATGCTTTATCATCTATGGCCGTATCCCGAACTTTACACAAGCAGCCGCGGCGGCTAATATTACCCAGTCGGCGTTCAGCATGCAGATCAAAAATCTCGAACGCCAACTGGGCGTCCGGCTGATTGAGCGTTCTAATCGCGGCAGTCATCTGACGCCGGCTGGCGAGCATTTTCTGGCCGATGCGCAGCAATGGATGAACGGTCTTCGCCAGCTGGTAGCAAAAGCCCAATCCGAAGCGGCCCGGACTCCGGTGACGCTGCATATTGGCGTGCTGCGCAGCCTTGGCGATGTCCTCATGAACCAGCACATCGCATATTTTCAGCAGCATCACAAGGATATCAGTCTCACAGTCTATGATATGACTGCCGATGATTTGCTGGATGCGCTGCGCAATGACCGTATTGATCTTGCCTCAACGCATCTATTGCGGGCCGAAGCGCTCAAGGAATACGAAACGATCCACTTTTGCTGGGACCGCATGGTCTATTTTGCCCCCGCAGTAACGGATTTGCCGGATGTTGTGAGCATTGCCGATATGCAGGGGCAGCCACTGGTCTCCTATCCGCAAAATGACTTTATGAATACGGTCATCCGGGATTATTTCCAGCCACATGGCGATATGCCGCCTATGGCCGCCCGGCTTGCTACCCCCTATGCCATGATGCATTACTGCTGCCACAACCGGGCTGGTGCGCTGCTGTCGAAGCGACTTTTGCATGAGCTTGATCCGGACGCGTCCAGCCATCCGCTGGCACAAGATTTGCGGCTGGACTCATGTACGGTCTATCGGAAGGACCATCCCAAGCGGGCGGCCATTGAGGTCTACGTCCGCTACATTTGCCAGCATTTTCACTGTGCACCTTCGCCTCTCCCTTGAACAGCATTCCAGCCGCTATCGCAAAAAACGATAGCGGCTATCTTTTTATTCTGTTGTACAAGCCCGCTCGTTTTTTATATAATCAAACCTATCACACAAAAATAGAAAGGCTGATGGTTCAACATTATGGAAAACAACTCCCGATTATGGACAAAAGACTTTGTCTCCGACACGCTGATTAATTTTGGCATTTATATTATCTACTACATGCTTATGGTTATTATCGCCCTTGAGGCACTTCGGATGGGCGCCTCAACCGCTGAGGCTGGTCTGGCAAGTGGTATCTACATTGTCGGCGTACTGCTGGCACGACTGGCTGCCGGCCGTTATATTGAGCTGATTGGACGCAAGAATATGCTATACAAAGGCATTGGGTTCTATCTGGTGACGACCGTCCTTTATTTCTCGTTTGACTCCACGACCGGTCTTTATATCGTTCGCCTGCTGAATGGTATCGGCTACGGTGTTGCTGCTACTGCCACAGGAACGATCATTACCGGTGTCATTCCTGTCAAGCGTCAGGGCGAGGGGATTAACTACTACGCGTTGAGCCTGAGTCTGGCTGCTGGTGTCGGCCCGCTGCTCGGCATGCTGATGGAGCAGTATTTCAGCTTTGCTGTCATTATCGATGTCTGCATTGCGATCCTGTTGCTCTGTCTGCTGGGAACGGTGTTCCTGAAAGTACCGGAGATACAGCTCTCCAATGAAAAAATCGCCGAGATCCGCGCTTTTCGCATCAATAATTTTGTTGAACCAAGAGTCTTCACCATCTCTTTGGTTGCCTTCTTCATGGGTATCTGCTACTCTGGCGTGCTCTCCTTTCTTGGCGCCTACACCGCCGAGCTGGGTCTCAGTAATGCCGGACCGATCTTCTTTGTCGTCTATGCCATCGTCATCACCGCCATCCGCCCCTTCGCAGGCGTGATGTTCGACCGTAAAGGCGAGGATTTCGTAATGTATCCCTGCTATATTACCTTTTGCATTGGTCTGTTGCTCCTGAGTATTGCGACAGGAACTGGCCTCATGGTCCTTTCCAGCATTTTCATTGGATTGGGCTATGGCACATTCATGTCCAACGGTCAGGCCATCTGCGTCAAACTGACCCCGGCGTACCGCTCTGGCATTGCCATTTCCACTTACTTCATTATGTTGGATGTAGGCCTCGGCTTTGGCCCATACTTTCTCGGCAGCTTCAAAGACATGGTCGGCTTCAGCGGCATCTACGTCGCCACCGGCCTTGTCGCCCTCGCCTGCGGTGCGCTCTACTACTTTGCCTATGCCCGCCGCAGAGACCAACGCCCCGCTGCTGAGGAAGCCATCTCTTCCTTCGAATCATAAAACTACAACGATGCTCTCATATGATCAACGTTTTTGTTTATCTCAATTTTACCTCTACAGGCGGACTGGATTGCGCCTATAGGGTCGCCGCTTATGGCGATACGCTGGATTCAAACAGTATAGATGCCGCCGCAGATCAGCATAAAGAAACCTTAAAACGCTACGGTGCCAACAGGGAACGAAAATAATTGTGACCCATGCTGCCAAGTTTACGGTTTAGCGTCGTGGCAAAGAGGATGGGGGCCAAACTTGTTATCATATAAATTTCAATCATATGCCCATACACGATGACGAAAACCACGATTTTCAGGGCGACCATCATGAATTTTACAAAAATGGACTGCCTTCACAAGCTTAACAAAGTGTCTATGTATGTCCTGCAAGGTGGTTTTCAGATTGGCTAGCATGCCGGGCGTAACGGTTGTGCTGCTTCCAATCAGCTCTGTCGATTTGTTGACCACACTTTTCGTCACCTCGAACACGGCTAGGGCAATATTGAAGGTGTTGGATAGAAGTAGCATGGCGACGAAGGTTTTGAACACTCATTTGAAAACATTCATGTATCGATGTCGTGAAGGTTATTTTGGTCGTTCGGCATTTGAATCAGTGCATAGCACATAATGAAGATGAGCACCAACTCGGCAATCGGCAGGACAATCGTTTCGGAAAACTGCTTTATTATAGAGACCGCCCTATACGGAAAGGCCCGTGCCCCGCGTAGCCATCAGGGTTTGCAATGAACTGATCACACTTGTGAAAAACGGTATAGACGATACCTCCATTTTTAGTTTTGAGCGCAAAAATGCCGCCATCGTAGGGACCAAATCATATATTTGCTTCGTTCTGATTGTATTATGGGAATTTCTGATTTATAATAAAAGTGACTACTTAGCAATGTAAGCAGTTGCTTTCATGATATAGGAAATTTGTATCGCAAGATATGATTAAGATAATGACAAGACGATATTATGTAATATTTATGAGGTGATGTATATGTTCATAAGAACTATTGAAATTGAAAACTATCGTCTCTTGAATAATATATCTATTAATATTGATAAATCAGCAACTTTAATCGTAGGTAGAAATAATACCGGAAAAACATCTTTCATGGCATTATTAAGGAAAGCAGTTAACGGACAGAATATATCTTTTCATGACTATCCTCTATCATCTAGAGAAAAGCTATATAGCTTGTTTGAGCAGTATTATTTTAAGGCAATAGCTATTAACGATATAATAAAAGAAGTGCCCATTCCTTCAATCAAATTTATCATTGACTATTCTGAGGAAAATAGCGAACAACTTTTGGGAGCTTTATCTCCGTTTATTATTGATATGGATATTCAAACAACTACGGCGATAATATTAGTCGAATATCGTTTCTGTGCCGATGAACAGTTAATGGACATTATTATATCTCAAAGTACCATTTCTGATAAAAGTGGGACATGTATTAATCGAATAGCGCTAAGAGAATCACTTATTGAAAATTTTTCTAGAATATTTAAGCTTCAAGTTACAGCCATTAACCCTATCGACAGTTCAGATATGCAACTGAAAACACCAGCAGAATTAAGCGAGTTATTTCCTTTATATGTCATAAGTGCAGAACGAGGCTTAGACGAATCCGACTTAAACAACAGCAATCCACTGAGTCCTATCTTGTCGAAAGTATTTCAAACTGATATAAAAGAAGAAAATCCAAATGTAAAATCTGAAATTGAATCTCTACAAAATATGGTAAAAACCGCTAATAAAGATATTCAGCGACAAACTAATAATTTGCTAAGTTCAATTGTACAAAAATCGATAGATTTTGGTTATCCTAATGCGGAAGAATTGCAATTAAAGGCTAATACCGATATCTCAATTGACAATCAAATTAAAAATCAGACTGACCTTACTTACATTGAAGAAGGCACTTTAGAAGAATTGCCTAGTACATATAACGGCCTAGGTTATAAAAATCTCATTAAAATTGAGTTTGAATTAGCCGATTTTGCAAAAAACATTGCTGAAAAGCTGGAGATTTCTATTCCAATTTTGTTTCTTGAGGAACCAGAATCTCATATGCACCCTCAATTGCAACAAACTTTTGTAAAATATTTGGAGCAGTTTCTAAAGAAAATATCAGCTAAGCCTATACAAGTCTTTATAACAACACATTCCTCGCATATTGTAAATGCCGTTCCATTTAATCAGATTAGATATGCGCAGAAAGGGAATAATGGTGTTAAATACAAGGACTTAAGTGAATTCTGTAATACGAACCCTAAAAATGCTTCCTTTCTTCAAAAATATTTAACACTCAATAGGTGCGACTTATTTTTTGCCGATAAAGCTATTTTGATAGAGGGTGCCGCAGAGAGATTGCTTTTGCCCGATATGATCATGAAATGTAACCAAATGGGCGTATTTACGAGTAAAGCACCTCATTTGCAATCTCAATATTATGCTCTCATTGAGATTGGAGGAGCATATGCACATCTTTTCTTCCCTTTTGTTGACTTTTTAAGTATCCCAACACTAGTAATCACTGATCTAGATTCAATCGGAGAGAATCAAAAAAAAGTTCCGGTTTCACAAGGAAAAGGTTCTTCGAATGTTACTATAAAATGGTGGGTAAGGAATGCACTTGAGATGAAAGAGGAAGAGAAAATCGATTTTCAAAAGATATTGAATTTTGATAAAGTGAAGAAAACACAAGGCTATTGCCATATAGAGTATCAAACATTCGAAAGTGGATTATGTGGAAGGAGTTTGGAGGAATCAATTAAAAACGCCAATAGAAAAATATTCGGAATACCAGACGCCGCCTCGGAATCTGATATTGCGTTTGAAGAATGCAAAAAAACGGACTTTGCGATAGACTTAATGGTTAATCACTCTGATTATTCTACACCTGATTATATAAAACGGGGCTTAATTTGGCTGGATAAACAAAAAAACTAAATGCATTTGCATTATTGAGGAGTGGAGTATGGAAGTTCAGAATAGCACTAATTACGAGAAAGCGATAGCCGAAGCTGATGCCGTTGAGAAAAAAATAATTGAAGTATTGCAATCAGGCAATAGCTTTCGGGTTGAAGCTGGAGCTGGTTCTGGGAAAACATATTCCCTTAATAAAGTCATCGAATGGCTTCAAAAAAACAGATGGGCAGATTACAAAAGAAAAAAGCAACAAGTAATTTGCATTACATATACAAATGCTGCTGTTGATGTGATCGCCAATAGACTAAATGAAGATTCGTTCATTATTCCTTCAACTATTCATTCTTTCGCGTGGGGCGCAATATCTTTATATCAATCAACATTAAAAAAAATGATTTTAGAAGACAAATCGCTTCATCCAACGGACGGAGATTTGGAAACGGTAAAAAATATAAAATATACATTAGGACATCGATATATTGACAACGGAGTAATGTATTTATATCATAATGACGTTATTACTTTATTTTCTTTAATGCTAGATAACCCTAAATTTCGCAAAATTTTTATACAAAAATATCCCCTCATTTTAATCGATGAATACCAAGATTCTTTTAAGCAAATTACGGATAAATTTATCAACTACTTTATTTCACAGAAAATCGGGTCTCAATTTGGCTTTTTCGGTGATTCGTGGCAAACAATATATCAATCAAATAATGCGTGCGGGCTAATTACAGATGAAAACATCATTGAAATTAAGAAAACAGCTAATTTTCGTTGCGCGTCTCGAATCGTGGACGCTTTAAATTTTATACGACCATCACTTCCTCAAATCTCCGCAATCGATGCTTACGCAGGAGAAGTAATTGTTGTAACATGTAACGACTATAACGGAGTTAGACGTACAGACAGAGGTTTCAAAGATGATTTACCAGCGGAAATTCTAGAAGACAGATTATCAAATCTTATTAATCAGTATAAAAAATGTATTACTAAAAAAGATGAATCTTTGAAAACGCTAATGATAACACACAAGGTATTAGCTTCGCAGCAGGGGTATAGCACTTTGTTAGGTATCTTAGGTGATGGATTAAAAAATGAAGACGATCCAATTCTATTGCTATTTATGAACATTGTCGAACCTATTTATGAAGCTATTACAACACAAAACATGCCCCTGCTTTTTGAAACACTTGGTATAAAGCGTTATCCGATTAATTCAAAGGCTGAAAAACTACGTTGGAATGAATTCAGCAAGAAGCTGGGATCTGTGAGAACTCAAACTGTTGAAAAAGTCTTAAGTACTATTATTGAAAGTGGTCTAGTCCCCATTCCTCCACAAGTTAGCAGTATTTATCAAGCATTTTTACATAAGCCTGATACGCCATATCAAACGGTAACAATTGCAGATGTATTTTCTATTAGTTACTCTGAATTTATTAGTGCAATTGAATTTCTTAAGCCGACAGCTCTTTATTCAACAGAGCATGGAGTAAAGGGTGAAGAGTACGATAATGTTATTTTTGTGATCAGTAGAGGATGGAATAATTATCAATTTGATAAATATATTCCTATGCTAAATAGTAATGTTCCAGATTCGTCTATAGCAGCATTTGAAAGAAATAGAAATTTATTTTATGTTTGCTGCTCTCGACCCAGGAAAAGACTTGTATTATTTGTTACAGTACCTGCTAAAGATGCGTTTATGCAATTCCTTGAAAATATGGTTGGAACGGATAACATATATACATATCCAGAATATATAGTGCATATTACATCTGCTACAATATAATATCAGTTTCACATACGTATAATCACCCACCAATTTTTCTGAACTGGTGGGTGATTATATACCTCGGGTCAACTTGGCAATTGAACAGTACAGGCGGGTGGTTGTTGCCGTGCAATTTAAAAATATTTCCTTGATAAAAAATATGGCGCTTTTGTGTGTCGTTTTTGCTCATTGCAGTATGTTTTTTATTGAAAAAAATCCGTTTGTGGTGCTGTATGCATCGGAAAAAAGTGCATTTGCTGTTAAGGCTATTATGCTCATATCGTATTTTGTTATCCCTGTATTTATGTTCGCTTCCGGTTTTCTGCTGGCCAAGAGCTGTGAAAAAGGCAGAAACAATCTGCTGGGGCTGCTCGTAAAAAGAGGGAAACGCTTGCTGGTTCCGTATCTGTTGACGGGCTTGCTCTGGTTGGTTCCTCTGTATACCTGGTTCGATGTTTTGGTCTACCGGCGGTCGGCGGGAACAAGTTTATGGGCCGGGTATCAGGCTTTTTTAGCCGGCCTTTTTACGGACCATTTGTGGTTCTTACTGGCTTTGTTTTGGGTCAATGTGTTTTTTATCTTGCTTTTTCCTTTGTTAAACCGGTCGTTAACTACCGGCGTTCTGTTTTCTTTGGCAGCGGCCGTGATAATTCAAGAATTTTTACAGACGGTTCCTTATTATAAGCTGGATCAGACGGCGTTGCCGATAGTAAGCGCTCTTTTTGGCATACTCATCTATCGGGGGCAGGCGCTTGTTGAAGCGCTGCCGACAAGCAGAATGCGTTTGATCATCAGCGCTTTTTTAGGCTTGGTGGCTGTTTTGCTGCATTTTGATCAAGGGAATGTATACTTTGGGTGGGTTATTAGTATCGCCGGCTGTCTTTTGTTTTATTTTTGTTCGACAATTTTTGTGCAAACAAAAATGGCGGCGCAGATTCTTTATAGCCGCTTGTACGAATGGACGGAAAGGCATAGCATGCAGTATTATCTCTTTCATATGCCTTTTCCTTACTTGTTTTTTCGCTGGTTTTATCCAGGTCTACAGATTTCGCCGGTTTTATTTATACTGCTGAATTTACTGACTACGATCATGGTAACTACGGCGGTTGTTCTTGTCTTTCAAAAGGCAAGGCAGTATGAACCCATTTCCGGATTGGGTTGGCGTAGTGTTTTCGGGCGGCGGCATTGGAAGAATTTGGACAACATAAAGGACGACGCCGGCCTTAAACTGCGGTAATGCTGCCGGAGTCGTCCTTTATGTGTGCAAAATTGGTATGGCCGCGGCCCTTTTTCTTTTCCGGTTCAATCCGGCAGAATTGACGGGCTGTCGGTAATGGTCGAAAGAATGACAATGGTCTGGGTTTTAACAACGCCGGAGGCATTTTTAATGCGGGTGAGCAGCTTTTCCAGCGTACGGGTGTTTTCGGTGAGGATTTTCAGCGAGTAGTCAAAATCGCCGGTGATGTAATAACATTCCTTGATTTCCGGTTCGGCTTTTACCAGACTGGCAAACTGGTCGCCGTGTTTGGGGTTATCGAACCGCAGAAACATAAGTGCCATGAGATGCTTGTTGAGCAGAGCCGGGTCAAGAATTGTCGTGTATTGCTTGATGACGCCGGAGGCTTCGAGTTTCTTGATGCGCTCGCTGATTGCCGGCATGGAAAGAGCAATTTCAGAACTCAGGTCGGAAACCGTAATGCGTGCATTTTCTTGGAGCTTTTTTAATATTTTTCGATCAATATCATCCATGTTTTACGCCGCCCGTCTATAATGTTATAATGTTATATCAGTATTATACCAGTGTTGCTTTCCGGCGGCTATGTTTTTTGCAGCGGATCGCGCAGTCCGGGATGCAAATGGTTCCGATTATGGCGCTTGAGGTGAAGTTTATTTATGGGGATGCATTCTAAACGGCAGCAAAGAAAGCTTGCGGCGAATATCGGGATTGTTACCGCCGGAATCTGGCTGATTCTGGTTTGTTTGGCAGGCCGGTATGCTTGGATTCAATTGGTGCAGGGAGACAAACTGGCGGCCTGGGTCCGCAGCGAGACGGGTGAGCAGCGGGAAATTCACTCTCCGCGCGGGGCGATTCTCGATCGCAATGGGCGCGAACTGGCGGTCAGCCTGATGACGAAGTCTTTGTTTGTCGATCCCAATAGTGTGCAGGATGCCAACGATGTTGCCGCCAGACTGGCGCCGTTGATTCAGGTGCCGGAAAGTGAAATCCTCTCCGATATTGCGCAGGGCGGCGGCTTTGTATGGGTGAAGCATTATTTATCATCCGATGAGGCTGCGGCGGTGAGGGACCTGATTCGCGAGGCGGATTATAATTGTCTGGGGTTCCGGGATGAAGCCAAGCGTTTTTATCCGAACGATATGCTGGCGGCCAATGTACTGGGTTTTGTGGGAACGGATGATATTGGGCTTGACGGCATTGAGCAGGCGTATGATAAATTGATTAAGGGCAGCCGTACGGAATCGTTTATTCAAACGGATATGAAGGATAATCCAATTTTTAATTCGATTTTTTCCCGGCAGCGTTATGAAGGCGATCGCTGTAAGACAATCGAACTCACATTGGATGCTACGGCGCAGTTTATTGTTGAACAGGCGCTGGACGAGGCGATGGCAGCAAACCGGCCAAAATCGATTACGGCGATTGTGATGAATCCTAAAACCGGCGAAATTATGGCCATGGCGTCACGACCTTCCTATAATCCGAATCAGTTTGATGATTATAAGCCGGAAACCTGGAAAAACAAGGCTGTTTCTTTTATTTATGAGCCCGGCTCGACTTTTAAGGCGGTTGTGGCTGCGGCAGCTTTACAGGAACGGGCGGTTACGCCGAATCAGGTTTTTGTCGATCCGGGAACGGTTATGGTATCCGGACGCGCGATTCAGAATTGGAATGGCGAAAGTTTTGGTACGGTGACTTTTACCGATGTGGTGAAATATTCCTTGAATACCGGTTTTGCTCAGGTCGGTTTGCAGCTGGGCGCCAAGCAGTTGACGAAGTATGCTAAATTGTTTGGGTTTGGCGAACCGACGGGTGTGGAGTTGCCGGCGGAAGAATCGGGAATTCTGTTCAATCCGGATGAGATGCGTGATTCGGATATTGCGACCATGGCGATAGGCCAAAGCATAGCGGTCACGCCTTTGCAGCTGGTCACGGCTATGGCGGCGATTGCGAATGACGGCGTATTGATGAAACCGCATATTGTTAAATCGGTATGTAACGCCGACGGTTCGGTGTATGAGGAAACAAAGCCGGAAGTCATCCGCCGGACGATTGAATCGGCAACGGATAAAACTTTGGTTGGCTTGCTGGAGCAGGTGGTGGCAAGCGGCGGTGGGCAAAAAGCGGGCGTGCGCGGCTATCGGATTGCCGGTAAAACGGGCACGGCGCAGAAGATTCGTGAGAATGGTGCCGGCTATATGGAGGGGCGTTATATTGCTTCTTTTTGCGGATTCGCACCGGTGGAAGATCCACAGATTGTTGTCTATGTGATGATTGATGATCCTTCCGGCATTTACTATGGCGGGCAGATTGCCGCGCCGATTGCCAGTGAGATTTTTTCGCAACTGTTCCGCTATCTGCAGATTGAACCGTCCAGTGATCCGTTTGCCGGCATGAAGGATACGCAGGCGGCGGGACAGGAAGCCCACCCGGCTGTAACCGGCAAGGTGGTGGTTCCGGATGTGGTCGGTCTGGATGCGAGTGAGGCAACGATGCGGCTGGAGAGCGCCGGATTAAAAATACAGGCGAATGGGCGCGGGACGGCGGTCAGTCAGAGTGAATCGCCGCATGCCCTGGTGGAAGCGGGTACTGCTGTGACTGTTCAATTTGCACCGGAATGAGAAGTTCATGAAGAAAAAGGGGCTGCCCGACAAGTGAAAAATCACTTTGTCGGCGGCTCCTTTTTCGTTGTGCGCCCGATCTTGTGGCGGGCAATGTATATGGATGAATATACTAAGAAGAAGCAAGGTTTTGGAAAAGTTTGTCCGGATCCTTGCTGCGCAGAAGACTGCCGGGCAGTTATAAACACCATAAGAATTGCTTCGGATAGCTTTTCTATAAAAATAGCCCGGAGGTTTTGCTCTGCTTGTTGCTGAAAAAATGTAAAAACAGTATTGAAAAAATGTAAAAATACAACTACAATATAATTATAATCAATAAATAATAGGAAAGAGGCTGGATGATGGACAGAGAGGCAGATGTGGTCGTGATTGGCGGCGGCATTACGGGAACGGCAATTCTGGCAGAGCTGGCGCGGTATGATTTGCATTGTGTGCTGGTGGAAAAGGAACCGGATATAGCAGCGGGAACGACCAAGGCAAACAGCGCGGTGCTGCATGCTGGCTTTGATGCGCCGCAGGGAAGCATGAAGGCCCGTATGAATGTAGCCGGCAACCGTTTATATCATGAGCTGCAGGAGCAACTGGATCTCGACATTCAATGGACAGGATCGTTGGTGGTGGCGACGGATGCAGCGGAAGAAGCCGTGCTGCATGAACTGCTGGCGCGCGGACAGGCGAATGGCGTGCCGGATCTGGCCATCTGGGACGGGAAAAAAGTGCATGAACAGGAGCCAAATCTGAGTCTGCAGATTCGGGCGGCATTATGGGCGCCGACAGCCGGCATTTGCTGGCCGTTTGGGTTGGCGATTGCCTTTGCGGAAAATGCGGTGCAGAACGGCGCGGAGATTTTGCGGGAGTGCGAGGTCACGGGCATCAGGACAGAAGCGGGGAAGATTACGGCGGTGGAGACGACGGCGGGACTGATTCGTACGCGCTGGGTGGTGAATGCCGGCGGGGTGGAAGCGGATCGGGTGAGCCAATGGGCCGGCGATGTGAGCTTTTCTATTCAGCCGCGTAAGGGCGAATACGTCTTGTTTGATAAAACGGCGCAGCCGGATCTGGTCAAGGGGGTGATTTTCCCCACGCCGAGCCGGACTTCAAAGGGCATTTTGGTTTGCGCCACGACGCATGGTAATGTGTTTGTCGGGCCGAATGCGCAAAACATCGAGGATCGTGAAGACACCGCAGTGACTGCAGCCGGTATGGCTGAAATTTTAAGCGGTGCGCGTAAATTGGTGCCGAAGATTCCGATGGGCGCCGCTATTACTGAATTTGCTGGTATTCGGGCGGTATCGAGCACGGGAGATTTTGTCTTGGGATTCTCTAAAAATGTGGACGGATTGGTTCAGGCAGCGGGGATCCAGTCGCCCGGACTGACTTCGGCGCCGGCGATAGCCCGCTATATTGCCGGGCTGCTTGTCAAGGCGTCAAAGGCGGCGCTGCGGGCCGATTATCAAGCGGGCCGGCCCGCACATCCGACACTGCGCACTTTGACGCCGGACGGGCAGGAAAAGCTGATTGCCGGCGATTCCCGCTATGGGCGTGTAATTTGCCGCTGTGAGACGATCACCGAGGGCGAAATTGTTGATGCGATTCACCGCCCCTGCGGCGCGCGTACGGTAGATGGCGTTAAGCGCCGCACCCGGGCGGGGATGGGGCGTTGTCAGGGAGGTTTCTGCGGCCCCCGTATTGTGCAGATTCTGGCTCGGGAGCTAAAAATTCCGGTTTCGTCGGTGCGCAAGGAAACTCGTGCTTCTTATATGTATTATGATAAAGATGAAATGAGCGGAGGCAACGCATAATGGGCGAAATTTATGATGTTATTATTGTTGGCGGCGGACCTGCTGGCCTGGCGGCTGCCTATAGCGCCTGGCAGAATGGCGCCGGGAGTATTTTGGTGCTGGAACGTGACCGCGAGCCCGGCGGCATTTTGCAGCAATGTATTCACAATGGTTTTGGGCTGCATCATTTTAAGGAGGAGCTGACCGGGCCCGGGTATGCGCAGCGCTGCTATGATCTAGTCAAGGATAAGCCAGAAATTTCCATTATGGTGGATACCATGGTTTTGGCAGTGCGGCCTGATAAAACTGTTTGCGCGGTCAGTCCGGAGCGCGGGCGAATGGAACTACAGGGGAAAACGATTGTTTTAACGATGGGGTGCCGGGAGCGCACCCGCGGCGCAATCCGTATTCCGGGAGAACGGCCGGCTGGCGTTTATACGGCGGGAGCGGCGCAGCGTATGGTGAATATGGAGGGGTATCTGCCCGGGCATAAGATTGTGATCCTGGGGTCGGGCGATATCGGTCTTATTATGGCGCGGCGGATGACGCTGGAAGGTTGTAAGGTGCAGGGCGTTTTTGAGATTTGTCCGTTCTCTAATGGGCTTACGCGCAATCTGGTTCAATGTCTGGATGATTATGGGATTCCCCTGTACTTGTCGCATACCATTACGCAGATTCAAGGAAAAGAGCGGGTGACGGGCATAACGGCGGCCAGAGTCGACGAGCATATGTGCCCTGTGCCGGGGACAGATTTTGCGGTTGATTGTGATACGGTATTGCTTTCGGTGGGGCTGATTCCGGAAAATGAGCTGTCGCGTTCTTTGGGGATTGAACTGCATCCGCTGACGAACGGGCCGGTGGTCGATCAGCACCGGGCCACGAGTTTGCCGGGGATTTTTGCGGCTGGCAATGTGGTGCATGTGCATGATTTGGTGGATTTTGTTTCGGATGAAGCGGCGATTGCCGGCAAATATGCCGCGCTGACAGCAGCGGGAAAGCTGGCGGCAGCTGAGCGCACGCTGCCGGTGGTGACAGGAAACGCGGTACGTACTTGTGTGCCGCAGCGGCTGCGGCTCACGGATGAAGGCGAATCGGTGCGCCTTTTTATGCGGGTGACGAAGCCGATACGGCGGGTGAAACTGGTGATCCGGAGCGGCGGCAATCTTATTTTGTCGAAAAACCTTTTGGCGGCCAAACCGAGCGAGATGATTGCGGTGGATTTACCAGCGGGGAAAACCGTCGGTTTGCAGGATGATCTGGTAGTTGCCATCGACGAGGAGGAATAAGGCATGAAGAGCGAAAAGAGAACGCTGCACTGTATTTGTTGTCCGCTGGGTTGTGAAATCACTGCCAGTTTGGAAGATGGCCAGGTGGTGGCTGTCTGCGGCAACAGCTGTCCGCGCGGCGAGAAATATGCGCGTGAAGAGCTTACCGCGCCGCAGCGAATGCTGACAATGACGGTGCGTATTCTGCAGGGGAAACTGCCGCTTTTGCCGGTTGTTTCGGCGCGGGCGCTGCCCAAGGAACGGATTTCTGACTGCGCTCGCGCTCTGCGCCGGATTACCGCGAAAGCGCCGGTACGGGCGGGTGACGTCATTGTGCCGGATCTTTTAGGTTTGGGCGTTGATATTCTTGCCAGCCGGGATATGGATCATATCTGAAGGCTGCATGGCAGGAATCCCGATGTGCGGCAGAGAAATTCCCCTTTTACAATCTCCGGAAAACGTGAGACAATAAAAGGGGAATTTTATTGTCTATGGAGGAATGGGTGTGGCAATTCGGATGATTGTGACGGATCTGGATGGAACGCTGCTCAACGGCAGTTTCCAGATTTCGCCAGAAAATAAAGAGGCCCTGCAGGCAGCTGCTGCCAAAGGGGTTCTGGTGACGCTGGCTACCGGCCGCATGTATCGTTCGGCGCGGCCTTATGCGCTGGAACTGGGGCTTAATGCGCCGATTATTACTTATAATGGAGCGGTGGTTAAATCAACCGGCGGCGATGTGCTTTTTGCGTCTTATTTGGAGGCAGCAGCCGCAAAGGCGGTGCTGCAGTATTGTTTTCAGCGCAGCTGGTATGTGCAGCTGTATCAGGGGGGCGACCTGTACTATGCGGCTGCAACAGCGGCGGCGCTGGCTTATGAGCAATCCGCCGGGATAAAGGGCATGGCGGTGGGGCAGGCGGGAATGCTGGCCCGGGCGACGGCGGCGCCGAAACTTTTGGCGGTGGCGCCGGATTCATTGCGGACGGATGCGATGGTAGCCGAGCTGGCCGCGGCTTTCCCCGGTAAAATTGCGGTTATGAAGTCCAGTCCGCTGTATATTGAAGTGATCGCTCCGGGGGTAAGTAAAGCAGCGGCTATGCTTTCCTTGGCTGCTGCTCATGGCATCCGGGCGGATGAAATCATGGCGCTGGGGGACTCCAATAATGATTTGTCTATGCTGCGGGCAGCGGGGCTGGGAATTGCTATGGGCAACGCCGCCGAGAGTGTGAAACAGATTGCCGATGCTGTGACGACGGATTGCGAAGCCGACGGCGTGGCGGCCGCGGTTCGCCGCTATGTACTGTGAGGTGATGGTATGGCGATCCGGTTGATTGCTATGGATCTGGATGGAACCTTGCTGAACCAGAATAAGCAAGTATCGCCGGGCAATCTGGCGGCAATTGCCGCCGCCCGCGAGCGGGGGATCGGCGTGACCATAGCGACGGGGCGAATGTATGATTCAGCCGCATATTTTGGCCGGATCATTGGTGCAAATGTGCCGCTGATCTGCTGCTGCGGCGGGTTGGTGCAGGCAATAGCCGGCAATAAACCAATTTTTGCCCGCTATTATGACCCGGTATTTGTACAGGCTTTTCTTGATTATTGCATCGAACGGGATTGGTACGTGCAGTGGTATGCCGGCCGGGAGATTTTTGCTTATGACTATCGGCCGGAGTATTTTACGGTGTATCGTACCGTGCAAAATTTTCAGGTGCATGAAACGGGACGTGCATATCGCACTTATACGGAGCGGGTGCTGCAGCTGGTGGTACGCGATCTTACCGGACGGCTGCCGGCGATTCTGAACGAATTGGTGCAGGCTTTTCCCGGACAGTTTTCGGTGACGATGAACATGGCTACGAACGCCGATCTTTTGCCGCCGGGGATTGATAAAGCGGCCGGCGTGACGGCGTTGATCCGGTATTTGGGTATTGCGCCGGCAGAGGTTATGTGCTGCGGCGATGCAGAAAATGATCTTTCGATGCTGCAGCTGGCGGGGGTCAGCGTTGTGCCAGCCAATGGACTGCCGGCAGCACAGCGGCTGGCGACGTATCATGCCCCGTCTTGTGATGAGGATGCGATGGCCCGGGCGATTGAGGATTTGGTGCTCTTATAGGAAAAAGAAGCCATTTTTTGTAAATGCTGTTGATAGCTGCAGGCTGATGCGTTATGGCTGGCGCGCTGCGGGGGGGAGGGCAGCGATTTGCAGTTTGGATGGCTTTCTTCTATAATGATAGAGTATTCATTTTCACGGAGGTGGGAATATGGAAAAAGAAGAAGCTTTTCGCCTGCTGATTGTTACCGGTATGTCCGGCAGCGGTAAGACGCAGGCGTGTCGGCATCTTGAGGATCTCGGTTATTTTTGTGTGGACAATCTGCCGCCGGTGTTTATTCCGAAATTCGCGGAGTTGTGCTCGCATTCGGCCGGACATGTCGGCAAAGTTGTGCTGGTTGTAGATACGCGCAGCCGCGAATTCTTTGATACCTTCGTGCATGTACTGGAGGATATGGATCGCGATGATCAGGAGTATGAGCTTCTGTTCATGGATGCATCGGATGCCGCGATTATCCGCCGGTATAAGGAAACGCGCCGCCGTCACCCGATGGCGCCGAGTTCCCGGATTACGGAGGGAATCACCAAGGAGCGGGAACGGCTGGCGTCGGTTCGGGCCAAGGCGACGTATATCATAGATACGTCGGAACTCAAAAAAAATGAGCTTAAGGAAAAAATAGTCCGCCTGTTTGGCAACAGTGACGGCGAAAAGATGGGTATCAATGTGCTTTCGTTTGGCTTTAAGTTTGGAATGCCGCTGGATGCGGATATGGTGCTGGATGTGCGCTTTTTGCCAAATCCATTTTATATCGAATCCATGCGGCATAAAAGCGGCGTGGTTCCGGAGGTAGCGGAGTATATTGAACAATGGCCGGTGACACAGGAATTTGAGGCTAAACTTGATGCTATGATTGATTTTCTTATTCCGCAGTACATTAAAGAGGGCAAAAGCCAGTTGGTGATTGCCGTCGGCTGTACGGGCGGTATGCATCGTTCGGTGTATATTGCGAAGCATATTTTTGATTTTTTGGGAACCCGGGGCTATCAGGCAACACTGGAGCACCGTGATCTTATGAAAAATGATGTGCGCGAGCATGTACGTGAGGAATGCTGACAGAGAGGTTTGACAGGATATATGCATCTTTTGAAATGGTTGTATCCGGGTATGCGTTTTAAGCGTTGGCTGCTGCTGTTTGCGGCCGGCGTGATGTTGGTGAGTCTCGGTTTAGCGCTGATTTTCAATTATAAGTATCTGGATCATATTGAAGAAGCGATTTTCCGATTTGTTTATACGTGGAAGGGAAGCTATGATTATACGGCGACAGCGCTGGTCGGCACGGCGGTCGTAGTTGTCGGTCTGGCGATTATGCTGCTGGCGACGCGGTTCGTCATTCGGTCGGTGATTACGGTGCTGCTGCCGGAAGATTCCGGTCGCTTGGTGGATCTCATTTACGAAAAACGTTTGCTGGGGAAAGGTCCGGCGATTACGGTCATTGGCGGCGGGCATGGTTTATCAGTGCTCCTGCGGGGCATAAAAGAAGCGACGAGCAATGTGACGGCCGTGGTGACCGTTGCCGATGACGGCGGTTCATCCGGACGGCTGCGGGAGGAACTAGGGATTATTCCTCCGGGAGATCTGCGCAATTGTCTGGTAGCGTTGGCCGATACGGAGCCGCTGATGGAGAAACTTTTTCAGTATCGGTTTGGTGGGACGAGCGAGCTGGCCGGGCATAGTTTTGGCAATTTGTTTATTGCGGCGATGAGCGAAGTGACCGGCGATATGGAAAAGGCGCTCAAGGAATCGTCTAAGGTCCTGGCTGTTAAGGGACGGGTTTTGCCGGCCAGTACCGAGCATGTGCGGCTGGATGCAACGATGTCCGACGGCACGGTCGTGCAGGGCGAGTCTCATATACCGGAAGTTAAGAAGCATATTCGTCGGGTGCGCCTTTATCCGGCGCATGTTCCGGCGGTGCAGTCGGCCATTGAGGCGATTCGCGATGCCGACGCGGTGATTCTGGGGCCGGGCAGCCTTTATACGAGCATTATGCCGAATCTGCTGGTCGATGGGATGGCCGCAGCTTTACGGCATAGCCGGGCTATAAAAATCTACATCTGCAATGTTATGACGCAGCCGGGTGAGACGGATGGGTATACCGCATCTATGCATGTGAAAGCGATTCAGGAACATGCGGGCAAGGGCGTCATTGATTATGTTCTGGTAAATTCTGCCCCCTTGCCGCCGGAATGTATTGAAAGTTACGCGGCGAAAGGCGCTTACCCGGTACGGGTGGATAAGGAAGCGCTGAATGCGCTGGGGGTCGGCTTTGTACAAGCAGATCTGATCAGTAGTACGGACGGCGGTCACCACGATCCAGATAAACTTACGCGCAGCGTGATGAAAATGATTTACGGACTGCAGTCTAATGCGAATTTAAAAGATTATTATTTTTCCGATACGTCAATGAAATAGTTCGGCAGGCGACGGCGAAACGGGGGTAAGGTTATGCCATCCTTTGCCACTGAGGTAAAAAATGAGCTGGCGCGGCTTATGTATGATGAACCACATTGCCGCAAGGCAGAACTGGCGGCTTTGTTGCGCATGGGCGCGGCTATTACGCTGGGGCCGAAGCATGCTCTGGGCATCAGCTTCACCACGGAAAATGCGGCGGTTGCCCGCAAGGTGCTGGTGCTTTTGAAAGATGCCGGTCCGGTGCACACGGAAATTACGGTGAGCCGTTCGCGGCGGCTGAAGAAAAAAAATAGTTATACGGTGCGGGTGGTGCCGTCGCCGGTGGTCGAATGGCTGCTGCGCGAGTTGGGAATGCTGGCGGACAGCATGCCAACGGCTGCCCGCGGCGGAATACTGCTGCGCCGTTCCTGCTGCCGGGTTGCGTACCTGCGAGGTGCTTTTTTAGGCGGCGGCAGCGTGAACCGGCCGGAGGCTGGTTATCATCTGGAACTGGTGAGCGGCAATTATCAGTTTGCCGAACTGTTGGCGGCGCTTTTGCGGCGGTTGGATATGCCGGCGGGACTGACCGACCGCAAGGAAGCCTATGTCGTTTATTTGAAAGAAAGCGATGCAATCGTTGATTTTCTGGGACTGATGCAGGCAGAAGAAGCGACCGAGGCTTTTGAAGTAACACGTAATGTGAAGGAAGTGCGCAATCAGGTTAACCGGCTGGTGAACTGTGAGACGGCGAATTTGCAGAAAACCGTCGATGCCGCCGGGAAACAAATTATGGGGATACGCGCCCTGGCTGCTGCCGGACGGCTGGAGAAACTTCCGCCGCCGCTCCGGATGGCAGCGGAAGTCCGCTTGGCACACCCGGATGCTACTTTAGCAGAGCTGGCGGTTCTTTTGGGAATCGGGCGGTCCGGGGTCAATCATCGACTGCGGAAGCTTACGGAGCTGGCAACTGAGGAAAATTGAGGGTGAAGGAACTGACGAAAGACAAGCGGAGTTTTATTGAAAAAGCTACAAATATGACCTTTCTTGATATGTCTCTTAAGGGGACTAGTTTGAAATATCGGATTTGTTATTATGGAGCAGGCATCTTGGCCATTCTGTTTTTTTGCCTGGTACTGATTACGCCGGCTGGCGTTCCAATTCTGGAATACCACAAGGTGAATGATGAAACAGATGATGTTTATACAGTGCCGGTAAAAAAGTTTACCGCGCAGATGGACTATTTACTGGAAGCCGGTTATACGCCGATTTCACTGCTGGATTTTTTGCGGGCCAGGAAGGGAAAGCAGGAACTGCCGGACCGGCCGATTATCATCACGTTTGACGACGGTTATGAAGATAACTATACAACCATGTTGCCGGTCTTGGAATCACGGGGAATGAAAGCGACGCTGTTCATGGTTACCAATGATATCGGGCAGCCGGGGTATCTGACCTGGGACCAGCTTCGGGATATGCAGGAGCGTGGCATTGAGATTGGCAGTCATACGGCAAATCATCAACCGTTGACGACGCTGGATGATGCGCAGGCCAATGACGAAATGAAGTTATCAAAATTAATTTTGGAATGGAATGGTATTCATACGATTTTCGGATTTTCCTATCCGAACGGCGCGTATGACGATCATTTGCCGTCGATGCTGCAGCAGAATGAATATCTGGCAGCTGTAACTGGCGACGCGGGATTTAATACGTTTGAAACCAATCCATATCTTATGCAGCGGACGAATATTCCCCGGCCTCGCTTCGGGTTGATGGAGTTCCGGCTGCGGTTGTTCAAGGCGGAGTTGTTTGCCCATCTGGGCATTGAACAGCATCGTAATTCATAAGCAGGAGGTTTTTTTGAATTTATGAAATGGGAAAGACTCGCGGCCTGTTTGTTAGCAGGCGGCATTGCAATGGGATGGACGGTTGTTTCAGAAGCGCGGCATGGCGCGGATTTTACTTCGACGACAGTGGTGAGCACAGAACGCCGGGCGCAGGCGGCATCGGTTTCAACTCCGTTGCCGCCTGCAGCGGATGCAGGCAGTCCTGTCAATGCAACGGGAACTAAGGCAATACCTGAGAATACGGCGGAACAAAAAGCGTCAACGACGCCTGCTGCCGGCAGTTTGCCGCCGGCGCTGCCAGCCGATGATACGACGGCGGTCAGTACGACCGAACCGATGCATCTTTGGCCGGTGGAAGCGGTAGATGTCGGCGGGACGCTGCTGTTTTCGGACAGTCCGGAATATGTCAAGAAGCCGGGGATTCTTTATTCTGATACGGTGAAGGGGGATGCCCGTATCCTTTTTTATCATTTGAATGATTCTTCATCGGCGCGCAAAGTAGCGGTGGTTCTGGAAAACACCAGCGATCAGTATGCGATAGTGCATGTCACGCGCGGGGGCATGAGCCAGCCGGGCAGTGATTATCTGGCCGTCGGGCGGAGCACGCAGATTGAATACTTTGATACCAAACTCAATGATGTTCTCTATATCGGCGCTGGCGGCAAGCGGCTGCTGCAGGCAAAAATGGAGACGACGACGCTGCAGCCGGGGCAGCTGGTTTATGGTGTCTATGATTTTTCGTCTTCCGTGCCGGTCAAGGTATCAGTGATTATGTATCCGGCTGCTGATAATCCTTATGAGTTTATCCAGACGGCTTCGGTTTTGCCCAAGGATGCGCAGCGTTTGCGGGGCACTTTCACCGGGATGGATCGTATTATCAGCAGTATTCGTCCGTATAATCCTGACCGTGACGGCATTGTGTACATTCCGATCGGTGACAATCATATCGATGCATATCGCACGGGAATTGATGCTACTGACGGCAGCAGCGTTGTTAATTATGGCAATTACGGCGTATTATACCGGATTGAAATCCCGATGGCCGGCAAGCGGGGAGCGCAATATTATCTGAGTCCGTTGGGCGGGACTTATACCGGGGCGATGCGGGTTGAAGTCGGGGTTTCCGGTATATCGAAATTGCTCCTGACACCGGATGGGCAGCCATTTTTTGGCGATAAGGCTGCCGTGAATGGACCGGCAGCCGGACAGAATGGCATGGCATTTTTGACACCGGGGACAGAGCTGGCGAATCTGGGCGTTTACGGCGGTTCATCGGCGCTGAGTTTTGAGTATTCTCCTCCTGGTGCGTCTAATCTGCCGGTGCGGCTGATTTTAGCGCCGACCGATACGGGAACACTTGCACAGACGCCAAAAAAAAGGTAGAATAGAGGACAAGCATGTATCCTGAACAGTGAGGAGGTCATGAAATGAAGCACATTAAGACAGTGAACAAGCCGTCTTTGCAGCGCACGGTTCATACAGGCGGCTGCGGCGAATGCCAGGCATCCTGCCAGTCGGCCTGCAAGACATCCTGCACGGTAGGCAATCAGGTTTGCGAGAAATGAGCAGAAAAGCCTTCCCTTACGGGAGGGCTTTTTTCGTAATGAATACGAGGATCTGTTTTTCGACAGTGCTGGGTAAAAAGCGCTGTGAGAGCAATGATTTCAAATTTTAAGGAGATATGTATGAAGGAAAAAATTCATAAATTTCAGCAAAACGGCATGTATATTCTGCTCGACATCAACAGCGGGGCGGTACATGTGATTGATAAGATGATCTATGACATCATGGATACATTTGATGGCAATAATGATGCGGCTGTGGTGTCCCGACTGCAGGATGTTTATCCGGCGGCGGACATCAGGGAATCGCTCGATGAGCTGCATGCTCTGATAGCGGCCAAGGAACTGTTTGCGCCGGATATTGATGTTCCGCCGACATTTGCTGAGGAAGGCATTGTAAAATCCATGTGTCTCATGGTGGCGCATGATTGTAATCTGCGCTGCAAATATTGCTTTGGGGATACCGGCGAATATGGCGGTGACCGTGAACTCATGAGCAAGGAAGTCGGCGAAGCGGCGATTGAATATATTATTGAGCACAGCGGGCCGCGTAAGCATTGCGAGGTTGACTTCTTTGGCGGCGAGCCGCTGGTGAATATGCCGGTGGTGAAACACGTAACGGCTTATGTGCGCCGCCGTGAACAAGAAACCGGCAAAGAGTTTAAATTGACGCTGACGACGAACGGGATGCTGCTGAATGATGAAAACATCAAGTTTTTGAATGATAATAATGTCAGTCTGGTGCTGAGTATGGACGGCCGTAAGGAAGTCCATGACCGCATGCGCCCAGATGCCGGCGGCAACGGCACCTATGATCGCTGTGTGGCGAATTTTCGCAAGTTTGTTGCTTCCCGAAACGATCAGAATTATTATATGCGCGGTACGTATACCAAGTATAATCTGGATTTTACGGATGATGTTCTTTCCATGGCGGATGCCGGCTTTGATATTCTTTCCGTGGAACCGGTGGTGGCAAAGGATGCGCCGTATGGCATTACGGAGGCGGAACTGCCGCGTATTTTTGCGGAATATGATCGCCTGACGGCGGTTTATCTGGAACGGCACCGGGAAGGCCGGGGCTTTTTCTTTTTCCATTTCAATATGGACCTTTCCAATGGGCCCTGTGTGGCCAAACGTTTGGCCGGCTGCGGCGCTGGGCATGAATATTATGCCGTGGCGGCGAATGGCGATTTGTATCCGTGCCATCAATTTGTTGGCCGCAAAAAATATAGGTTGGGCACTGTTTTTACGGGCGTTGAAGATCATGAGCTGCCGCGTTATTTCCGCGAGTCGCATGTGTTGAATAAACCGAAATGCCGCGATTGCTGGGCCAGATTTTTCTGCAGCGGCGGCTGCCATGCGAATGCCGATCTTTTCCATGGAAATATTCGCGAGCCTTATGAGGTTGGCTGTGAAATCCAGAAAAAGCGGCTGGAATGCGCTATTATGGTACAGGCTTCGTTGGCTTTGGAATAAGTCCGGACAGGAAAACAGGTTGCTTTTTTCGGGGGGATACGATATATTTTAGAAAATAAAGGATTGAGAGCTGCGGGGGGTAAGTTATGGGCAGGTCGTTGGTTCCGGAATATCAGGACCCAGGGTTGTTCGATGTTTTGGAGGAACGCATCTTTATAATTGATGTGCATACATTTGCGTTGTTGTTTATGAACCGGGTGGCCCGGCACAAATTTCATCTGGAACCGAAGGATTATCAGGGACGCAAATGTTATGAGGTTCTGCGGCGCAGAGATACGCCTTGTATGGACTGCGGCGGCGCTGGTATTCGCAATGGGACCTGCCGTTGGAATACGTATAATCCGATATTCAATGAATATCATCAGCTCACCGATACTTTTATTCATTATCAGGGGCACGAAGCACGGGTGGAGATGGCGGTCGATATTACGCAGCAGATGCAGCAGAGCCAGGAACTGATCACGGCGCTGGCGTTGGAGACCGTCATGACGGAAGCAGTGCGTATTCTTTATGCTTCTCTGGACCTGCCGCAGGCAATCCGCGAGATGCTGCGTTATATCGGCAACCATCTGATGGCCGACCGGGCGTTTATTTTTGAGATTCAGGGACACTCGCTGTACAATCGTTTTGAGTGGTGCGGGGTGGACGTTGCGCCTAAGCCGGCGGTTCTGCCGCTGGACCTTATCGGGCGCTGGATGGAAGAGTTCAAAAAGAACCGGGTCGTTTGTGTGCCTGATATTGCCGTTGTCAGCAAGCTTTATCCGGAAGAGCAGCAAAAGATGCAAGACCAGAAAGTCTATAACTATATTGTCGCGCCGTTGTTGGTGCATGAGAAAATTGCGGGTTTTATCGGTTTGGACAATCCCCCGCCGGATCGTATTAAAAACCTTGATTCCATGCTGATGACGCTGGCTTATTTCGTTTCTGCGTCGATGGTCGCGGCGGAAAACCGGTCTTTGCTGGAAGCGCTCAGCTATAGCGATGTGATGACCGGGGTAGCGAATCGCAATGCCTTTGCCCGGGATTTGGCGCAGGGGCATGCAGCGGACCATCTGCAGCCGGTGGGTGTCGCCTATATCGATCTGAATGGATTGAAGCGGGTGAATGATAGTCAGGGGCATCGGGCCGGGGATCAGATGATTGTTTCTTTAGCGGAAACGATTGCCCGGTTTTTCCGGAAGAAGGAAATTTATCGTACCGGCGGCGATGAGTTCGTGGTCATTTGTTCCGGTATTACCAGAGCAAAGTTCATGGATCGCGTGATCCGGCTGGCCGAGGTGATCCATTGCAATGCTTCGGTAGGTTTTGACTGGCGGGACAGCAATCGGGATATTCAAAAGGCTGTTATTGCTGCGGATGCGGCTATGTATGAACAGAAGAAAAAGTATTATATGGCGGAGAGACCAGGCGGCGCGGTTGCCGATGCTGCTGATACGCTGTCATGAACAAAGGCC
>DCFR01000039.1:0-49469 GCA_002319815.1 Megamonas sp. UBA1799 | reverse complement strand
GGCCTTTGTTCATGACAGCGTATCAAAAAATGTTGCTTTCTTATCAAAGATGAAAATTGTCAGAAAAACAGAAATAAAGCTCTATATTGGTGCGTTTCATGCCTGAAGCAGAGAGGAATGAAAGCGCATTGTTTTCTTATGGAGAATTATCGTAATAATTGGAGAAAACGTTGACAATAGGGAGGAAATTATTGTACTATAAGGGTGAAATTGTTGTGCTATGAATAAGAAAAAAAGGAAAACGGACATTCCAAATTTCTGTATTTCCCGTATTTTCGGCTGCCCGCGTGTTTTGGCGATGCGGCCTCAAATAATCTGATGCCGGGGGAAATCTCCGGTGCAGAAAATTCAAATTAGGAGGTTTTCAATATGGCAGTAAGAGTAGCGATTAATGGTTTTGGGCGCATTGGCCGTCTGGCATTCCGTCATATGTTCGACGAGCCGGGGTATGAGGTTGTGGCGATCAATGATCTTGCACAGCCGAAGATGCTCGCGCATCTTTTGAAGTATGATTCCACGCAGGGGATGTACAAGTACGATACGTCGGCGGGGGAAGACTGCATCATCGTCAATGGCAAGCGGGTTCAGCTTTTTGCAGAAGCCGATGCGGCGAATATTCCCTGGGGAAAGACCGGAGTCGATGTTGTGCTGGAGTGCACCGGCTTTTATACCTCCAAGGAAAAATCCTTGAAACATATTCAGGCAGGAGCGAAGAAGGTCGTTATTTCAGCTCCGGCCGGCAATGATCTGCCGACGATTGTTTACAATGTGAACCATCAGACGCTGAAGCCGACCGATACGGTGATTTCAGCCGCTTCCTGCACGACGAACTGCTTGGCACCGATGACGGCGGCGCTGCATAAGTTGGCTCCAATTCAGAGCGGCATTATGACAACGATTCATGCCTATACGGGCGATCAGATGACGCTGGACGGCCCGCAGCGCAAAGGCGATCTGCGCCGTTCACGCGCGGCGGCAATCAATATCGTTCCGAATTCTACCGGGGCGGCAAAGGCGATTGGCCTCGTCATTCCGGAACTCAAAGGCAAACTGATTGGTGCGGCGCAGCGGGTGCCGACTCCGACGGGATCGACGACAATTCTGATTGCTGTCGTCAAAGGTAAAGTAACAGTGGAGGAAGTCAATGCAGCGATGAAAGCGGCGGCGGATGAATCCTTTGGTTACAATACGGATGAAATCGTTTCCAGCGATGTTATCGGCATGACGTATGGTTCATTGTTTGACGCCACGCAGACGATGGTCAATCCGATCAATGATGAGCTTACGCAGGTTCAGGTCGTTTCCTGGTATGACAATGAGAACAGTTATACCAGTCAGATGTGCCGTACGATTAAATATCTGGCGGAACTTAAATAACATTTCCATACTATAAACAACACAGGTAACAACGATCTTGCAGAGGTCCGGCCTAATAGGGCCGGACCTCTTTTCTTTAAAGCGTTTTATAAAGGGAGGCATTTGCTGTGAACAAGAAAACGATTGAGGATATTGATGTTCAGGGTAAAAAGGTCTTCGTGCGGGTAGATTTTAATGTCCCGCTTGATGACCAGCAGCATATTACGAATGATAAGCGCATCCGGGCGACTTTGCCGACGATTCATTATCTTGTCGATCATGGGGCGGCCGTTATTCTGGCAAGTCATTTGGGACGTCCGAAAGGGCAGCGTAAACCAGAGCTTTCTTTGAAACCGGTCGCGGCTTATTTTTCCCAGTTATGGGGAACGCCTATCAAGTTTGCGGAAGATTGTATCGGGAAGCCGGCGCAGGATGCGGCGGCCGCTTTGCAGCCGGGCGAGATTCTGCTGCTGGAGAATCTTCGCTTTCATCCGGAAGAGGAGAAGAATGATCCCGGTTTTGCCAAGGAACTGGCGGCGCTGGCGGATGTAGCGGTTGATGATGCTTTCGGCTGCGCGCATCGCGGGCATGCGTCCAACGATGGAATCACAAAGTATCTGGAAACCGTGGCCGGCTATCTGCTGGAGAAGGAAATAAAATTTATCGGAGCCGCGCTGGCAGCGCCCGAGCGGCCTTTTGTCGCGATTCTGGGCGGGGCTAAGGTTTCGGATAAGATCGGCGTCATTGCCAATATGATTGATAAAGTAGATACGATTATCATTGGCGGCGGTATGGCGCATACATTTGATGCTGCCAAAGGACTGCCTATTGGAGATTCGCTTTGTGAGCCGGATAAATATGATTTGGCACGCGAATTGCTGGCCAAGGCGGAAAAAAAGGGTGTTCGGGTGGTTCTGCCGGTCGATGTTGTGGTTGCCGATCAGTTTGCAGCGGATGCGAACCGGAAGGTGGTCGATGTTGATCAGGTGGAGCCGGGATGGCAGGCACTCGACAGCGGCCCTAAAACTTCGGCGCTTTATACGGATGCTTTGCAGGGCGCGCGCACGGTGATTTGGAACGGGCCTATGGGCGTCTTTGAGTTTGATGCGTTTGCCAAGGGAACGGAAGCGGTTGCCGCGGCGGTTGCCAAGGCTACGGAGGAAGGCGCTGTAAGTATTGTCGGCGGCGGCGATTCGATTGCGGCGCTGAAGAAAACCGGGTTGTCGGCGAAAATATCCCATATTTCTACCGGCGGCGGAGCTACGCTGGAGTTTCTGGAAGGCAAGGTTCTTCCGGGCATTGCGGCGCTGGCAGATAAATAAAAGCAGCGGAAGGGAAGCGGTTTTATGCGTAAACCAATTATTGCCGGCAACTGGAAAATGCACAATACAATTGCCGAGGGAATGAAGCTGATTCGCGGGCTGATACCGCTGGTCAAAGGAGTTAAGGACGTAGATATCGTCGTCTGTCCGACGGCTACGGCGCTGGCGGTAGTTACGAGCACTTTGCGGGGCAAGAATATTCAGGTAGGAGCGCAGAATGTTCATTGGGAAAAAGACGGTGCTTATACAGGCGAAATCGCCGCGCCGATGTTAAAGGAAATCGGCGTCAAATATGCCATCGTCGGCCATTCGGAGCGCCGTCAGTATTTTGGCGAGACCGATGAAGGGGTCAATAAACGTGCGCGGGCAGCTTTTGCCGCCGGGATTACTCCGATTATCTGTGTGGGTGAATCCTTGGCAACGCGGGAAAAAGGCACGTATCTGCGGTTTGTCGCCCGGCAGGTACGTCTGGCAACGAATGGGTTTCAGCCGGAAGAAGCGGCCAAATTAGTCCTGGCGTATGAACCGGTCTGGGCAATCGGCACGGGCAAGACAGCTACCTTTGAGCAGGCAGAAGAGGTTTGTGCGCATATTCGCCAAACGATAACTCGTTTGTTTGGCGCAGCAGCGGGCGATAAGATTCGTATTCAGTATGGCGGCAGTGTAAAAACGGCGACAATCCGTGGGCTGATGGAAAAACCGGATGTTGACGGCGTGCTGGTCGGCGGCGCGGCGCTGAAGGCTGTCGATTTTAGTCAGATTGTAAAGTTTCAGTGAGGAATGGGGTAAAAGCTATATGGCAAAATTAAAAAAAGGGCCGTTGGCACTCATTATCATGGATGGCTGGGGAATGGGCGATCCAAAGGACAAAAGCAATGCGATTGAGGCGGCCAATACGCCGGTAATTGACGGATTGTTGGCAAAATATCCACATACGGAGCTGCTTTGTTCCGGTGGGGCTGTTGGCCTGCCGGACGGACAGATGGGCAATTCGGAGGTCGGGCATACCAATATTGGCGCCGGGAGAGTTATTTATCAGGAACTTACGCGGATTACCAAGGCAATCCGCGAAGGTGATTTTTTTGAAAATGAGGCGCTGCGGGCAGCGGTTGATGCGGCAAAAGCCAAAAACGGCGCGCTGCATCTGATGGGGCTGGTATCGCCGGGCGGCGTGCACAGCCATATACAGCACCTGTACGCCTTGCTCGAGCTGGCGAAGCGGGTCGGATTGAAACAGGTCTGGGTGCATGCGTTTCTGGATGGCCGTGATGTTCCGCCGTCCAGCGCCATCGGGTATATCCACGAGCTGGAAATGAAAATCCGCGAGCTGGGCGAGGGCCGGATAGCAACTGTGTCAGGCCGCTATTATGCGATGGATCGGGATAAACGCTGGGATCGGGTGGCGAAGGCGTATGAAGCGATTGCTCATGCGGCCGGCGTCCGAGCAGCCAGCGCCGAAGAAGCAATATTGACTTCGTATAAGGCCGATATCACCGATGAATTTGTTGTGCCGGCTATCATCGGCAATTATAAGGGCATGCGGCCGGAGGACAGCGTGATTTTCTTCAATTTCCGTCCGGATCGGGCCAGAGAACTCACGCATGCTTTTACCGACCAGACTTTTGAGGGTTTTGTCCGGGATGAAAGACTGCGCCCGGTCTTTACGACGATGACGCAGTATGAAGCCGGGATGCAGGTGCAGATTGCTTATCCGCCGCAGAGCATCGAACATACGCTGGGTGAAGTGATCGAGAGTCAGGGACTTACGCAGCTGCGTATTGCCGAGACGGAGAAGTATGCCCATGTGACTTTTTTCTTTAACGGCGGGGTGGAAACGCCTTACCGGGGAGAAGACCGTATCCTGGTGCCGTCGCCGAAGGTGGCCACCTATGATCTGCAGCCGGAAATGAGCGCGGTAGAAGTTACGGATAGGGTCGTGGCAGCTATTCAGTCGGGAAAATACGATTTTATTATTTTGAATTATGCCAATGGCGATATGGTCGGGCATACCGGCATTATGAACGCAACGGTCAAGGCGGTTGAAACGGTTGATACCTGTGTAGGCCGTTTTGTGGCGGCAATTCGTGCGGCCGGCGGCAGCGTCTGCATCACAGCTGATCATGGCAATGCCGAATGCATGGCCGATCCGGTTACCGGAGAGCCATTTACGCAGCATACAACAAATCCGGTGCCGTTTATTGTCGTCAATGATGAAGTCAGGGCCTTGCACCCCGGCCGGCTTTGCGATATTGCGCCGACGCTTCTGACGCTGGCGGGCATAGCGGTGCCGAAGGAAATGACAGGAAAGCCGCTCCTCGGAGCTTAGGCTTGCTATATTAAAAAGGAAGAGAGGAATAGAAAGATGATTTATTCACAAGAAGTGTCGAACATGACCTGTATTGCTAAAGAAGTGAATCATGGACCGGCGCCGATTCCGGAAGAGGGAAAATGGGTTCAGTCGAAGGAAATCAAGGATATCAGCGGGTTGACGCATGGCGTCGGTTGGTGTGCTCCGCAGCAGGGCGCCTGCAAACTTACGCTGAATGTGAAGGAAGGCATCATTCAGGAGGCACTGATTGAGACGGTCGGCTGCTCGGGTATGACCCATTCTGCCGCCATGGCTTCGGAAATTTTACCGGGCAAGACGATTCTTGAGGCATTGAATACCGATTTGGTCTGCGATGCCATCAATACTGCCATGCGTGAGTTGTTCCTGCAGATTGCTTATGGGCGTACGCAGACAGCTTTTTCTGAAGGCGGTCTTCCGGTTGGAGCCGGGCTCGAGGATCTTGGCAAGGGGCTGCGGAGTCAGATCGGTACCATGTACGGAACGCTCAAAAAAGGACCGCGTTATCTGGAACTCACGGAAGGTTATGTTACGCGGCTGGCGCTGGATAAAGAGGAACGCATCATTGGCTATGAGTTCGTGAGCTTGGGAAAGATGATGGAAATGATCAAAAAAGGCACGCCGGCGCAGGAAGCACTGGAAAAAGCTACGGGCAATTACGGTCGTTTTGCTGAGGCGGCGCGTTATGTTGATCCGCGCAAAGAGTAAGAATTTGTCGAGCAGAAGAAAGAAGGAAGGATAAAAATGGCATTATTTGAAGGCTATGAACGCCGTATTGATAAAATCAACAACGCCATCCAGGCATATGGGATTGATTCCATTGAGGACGCTAAAAAAATCTGTGATGACAAGGGCATTGATGTTGCCGGCATTGTGCGCGGCATCCAGCCGATTTGTTTCGACAACGCTTGCTGGGCCTATACGCTGGGCGCTGCCATTGCGATTCGCCGGGGGTGTAAAAAGGCGGCGGATGCGGCGGAAGCCATTGGCGAAGGACTGCAGGCTTTCTGCGTCCCAGGGTCGGTAGCGGAACACCGTAAGGTCGGTCTCGGGCATGGAAATCTTGCCGCGATGCTGTTGCGGGAGAATGCAAAATGTTTTGCTTTTCTTGCCGGACATGAGTCGTTTGCGGCAGCAGAGGGCGCGATCGGCATCGCCCGTAAGGCGAATAAGGTAAGGCAGACGCCGCTTAAAGTTATTTTGAACGGTCTGGGTAAGGATGCGGCGCAGATTATTTCCCGCATCAACGGTTTTACGTATGTGCGCACGCAGTATGATTATGCGGCGGAGCAAGTGCATGTTGTGCAGGAGACGGCGTATTCCGAGGGAGAGCGCAGCGCAATTCGCTGCTATGGCGCGGACAGCGTGCAGGAGGGCGTAGCCATTATGCGCCTGGAAGACGTTGATATCTCCATCACGGGAAATTCGACGAATCCAACGCGTTTTCAGCATCCGGTTGCCGGCTGCTATAAAAAAGAATGTGTGGAAAAAGGGAAAAAATATTTTTCGGTGGCTTCAGGCGGCGGTACGGGTCGTACGCTGCATCCCGATAATATGGCGGCGGGACCGGCTTCGTATGGGATGACCGATACGATGGGCCGCATGCATTCCGACGCGCAGTTTGCCGGATCTTCTTCTGTGCCGGCGCATGTGGAAATGATGGGACTGATCGGCATGGGAAATAATCCGATGGTTGGCGCCAGCGTAGCGGTAGCTGTAGCTGTCGAGCAGGCGATGGCAGAGTGATTCTTGGTTGGTTTTCAGAATAAATAAAACGGACGGCGAGGCTTATTGAAAAGCCCTGCCGTCCGTTTTGCTTATGCCGTTTAGAAATACATATCAAGCAACGTGCCGATATTGGTGTAGTTTGACATTGCGTTCAGCGTCCGGGACGAATAAAGTGACTGTGCTGAGGAAATTGATGTGCCCAGCATCGACGAGATGGAGGGAAACAGTTTGCTGCTCTGCGATTCGGCCAGAGCAGTTTTTGTATCCGCTTTGCCAGCCAGTCCGTTGGAACCCAGCATATAAGATACCGTATCAGGAGTTTCCTTCATTGCTGCAGTGAGTTTGGTTTCGTCGACGGTCATTTTTCCCGTGGTATTGTCAACGGCAATGCCGATATTCTGCAAGGAACCGGCCCTGTATGTCGTGTCGCTGAAAGACGATGCCAGGGATGATACCCGGCCGGAGACCTTGGCATTAGCGGAGAAAAAGTCGATGGAGTCATTGTATTTGGCGACAAAATTTTCCACATTGCCAACCGCTGTTTTTGCGTTGGCGGCCGTAGCCGTGTCGGTTGCGCCGGTGACCGCAAAGTTGGTGCTTTTTAGCTGCGCGGTTGCCTGAGAAAGATTGGACATCGTGGTATTGAACTTGGTGTAAAATGTTTTCGAAGAAGTGCTGTAGGTACTTAGCAAGTTATTCAGTGTTTCCGCCTGATTGGCGACGCCGGTGGCCACATTTTGGGAGGCAGATGCGTTTGCCGAAAGATAACCGGACCAAAGTGAATTGAGCTGAGTGGTTGCAGTAGAAGTCTTATCCGTACGGGTATTGGCAGAAAGCAGCGAAACAAGCGATGCTTCCGATGGCGTCTGATTGGGAACTGTGGCTGTGGCTGACGAGCTGGCGTTCAGACCCTTGGCCGCAATTTTGTACATCATATAGGTATTATTGGAAAGCGAAGAAATCGTTGACATGTTAAAATCCCCTTCCTTAGTAAAAACAGTCCGTTATTTTCCAATACGATACTACCTCTTATAGTTATATCGTTACAATTGCTTTTCCTGATAAGAGTTATTTTCCGGGTTCGGTTCAAAGGTGCGGTCAGAAAAAAACTACCGAACAAAAATGTCCGGTAGTTTGATCCCAATGTATGCTTAAAATTTGTCGTGGTTATAAACATCCCAATTTTTTATCTTTGTCAATTGGTCGATACTGCGGCGAATTTCTTCCAGCAGACGGGGCTTGTCCTGCGGCAGGTTTCCAGCCAAATTTACATAGTTGGAAACATGGTTGCTGCGGAAAATACAAGCTGTGTCTGCCGGCAGTTCAATGTGTTCAAGCATGGTATACAATTCCTGCATCAGTCCGGCCGGCGAAAGCGGCTGAAAGGCGCCTTGCTCAAACTGGGCCTTGAGTTCGCTGCCGCGATACAGCATCAGGCAGATGGCGCCCAGCATCGTGGGGTGAATGGCGCTGATGGCCCGGGCCGTGGCTAAAGCATGGCGTTCAGAGTTTTCTGCGCCGGCAATGCCCAGAATGACCATCAGGGAAAGCTGCATTCCGGCCTCAATAACCCGTTGGCCGACTTCGACCGATTCTTCGCCGGTAACACCTTTATTGACGGCTTTCAGCGTGGCGCTGTCACCACTTTCCATTCCGTAGTATAACAGTTTCAATCCGGCTTGCTGCAGCTGCTTCAGCTCATCCGGCTGTTTGCGCAAAATATCCTGCGGGGCCGCGTAAGACGCAACCCGCTCCAGATGGGGAAAACTTTGCCGTAAAATATGGAGAATTCGCAGCAGCCGGTCGGTAGAAAGCACCAGGGCGTCGCCGTCGGCCAAAAAGACGCGGCGCACTCCTTCAGCGTTCTGCTGCTGTGCCATGGAAATTTGCCGCAGAATTGCTTCATCGGTCAAAACTTGAAAGGGGACGCCGCGATACATATTGCAGTAGGTGCAGGCGTTGTGCGCACAGCCGCGGGTTACGCGCAGAATAAAGCTATAAGCCTCACTGGGCGGGCGAAATACCGGGGTGTCGTAATCATCAAAATACATATATTACCTCTTTCTTTTCAAAACAATATCCTAACAATATCCTATGATTTTATTTTATCATAACTTTAATAAAAGGCAAAAAATATAATTCTTTTATATGCATATGAAAATGCGTTTCAAGCGGATAGTTTAAAAATGAATTTGATTTTTATGATGAAATATAGCGCTTTTGTTACAATGTGATTTACATATTGACTTTTTATAAAAAACAAACTGCTTTTATAAAAAAGCGGAGCAAAAAAATCATGATTAATTTTATTAATTTATAATAAGCTAATAAATAAATTATATAAATAACTAAGCCCGATTTGCAGAAATCCCTTGCTCTTATCTGTTTGGCTCTGTAAGCGGTGCGTAAAAAGCGGCTAAGTTTCTGGCTGCATTCGGCTGGAGTTTCCGCGGCGATAAAACGCCGTCGGAACGAAGTCTTTCTTTATGACAAAAGCTCAAAATGTTTTCCCGGGTTGGCGGTCTGGGGCGATTTCCAATCGTGTTTGTAATAAAATGGCTCTATATTTGTTTTTATAAAAATGCTATAATGAAGCAGAAAGTATAACAATAGTATTAAGGCAGATTTGGTTAGGGGAAAACAGGTCCGGATATGACTGGTAGAAACAAAAAATGAGTGGAGGCTGAAGCATGTTAAAAAAGACGAAGATTGTCTGCACTATGGGGCCGGCAACGGAACGTGAAGGTGTTCTCGATGCATTGATCGAGAGTGGCATGAATTGTGCCCGGTTCAATTTCTCTCATGGGAATCATGCGGAGCATCTGGAACGTATTGAAGCTGTACGGAAGGCTGCAAAAAAAGCGAATAAGGTCATTTCACTGATACTTGATACCAAAGGGCCGGAGATGCGTCTGGGAGAGTTTAAGGATGGTAAAGTACAGCTCGTCAAAGGGAGCAGCTTTACGCTTACACATAGTGACGAACCGGGCGATGCAGCCAGGGTTCCCGTGAGTCATAAAGCGCTTTACCAGGAGGTAAAACCAGGAGATACGATCCTCTTGTCCGATGGTCTTGTCGGGCTGAGAGTCGAGGAGATTCAAGGGAAAGATATCCGGACAACAGTCCTGAACAGCGGCGCTATGAGTACGAAAAAGCGGGTGGCGGTGCCGGGAGTATCGGTGAGCCTGCCGCCCATCTCGGAACAGGATCAGCAGGATATTATCTTTGGTATTGAACATGATATGGATTTTGTGGCGGCTTCCTTTATTCAGCGCGCTGATGATGTGGTAGCTATCCGCAAGCTGATTGCCAGTCATGGCGGTCATATGGAAATCATTCCTAAGATCGAAAATCTGGAAGGCGTTAAAAATATTGATTCTATTTTGGAGGCGGCGGACGGCATTATGGTGGCCCGCGGCGATCTCGGAGTGGAGATTCCGGCGGAGGATGTGCCGCTCATTCAAAAAGAAATTATTGATAAGTGCAATCGGGCTGGTAAACCGGTGATCGTGGCTACCCAGATGCTGGAGTCCATGACCAATAATCCGCGGCCAACCCGGGCGGAAGCTTCCGACGTAGCGAATGCAATCCTGGACGGAACGGATGCGATTATGCTCAGCGGGGAAACGGCGAGCGGCGATTATCCGGTGGAGGCTGTGCAGATGATGGCGAAGATTGCCTGCCGGATTGAGACTTCCCTGCATTATAAAAAGCTGTTTGTCGGCAAGGGCTTTGAGCATCAGGCGACAACGACGGATGCGATTGCGCATGCGACGGTGCAGATGGCTTATGAGCTGGATGCTGCGGCTATTATTACGCCGACGGAGAGCGGCTATACGACGAAGGTCGTTTCCAAATATCGGCCTAAGGCAGCGATTGTTGCCTATGCGCCGAATGAACGAGTCGCGCGTCATTTGAATTTGCGTTGGGGTGTGTATTCGATTATCGGCCAGCCATGGAATGATATCGACGAGATGATTTCGGCGGCGACTTCCGGAGCGGTCGGGCATGGCTATGCTACGCGCGGCGATTTGACGATTATTACTTCGGGGATTAAATTTGGGGAAGGAAATACCAGTTCAATCCGCGTTTATACGATTTAAAAAATAGCGCAGATTAAAGGAGAAGAAGCCAATGAATAAAAAAGCAGAAAAATTTAATGCGCTGGTAGCTAAAATGCCGCCGGATACGTTTCATGTTGAGGAACTTTCGGATGAATTTCAGACGGTGGTCTATCGGTCTCGCATGGAAGTGAACGATCAGTTCTTGCCGATGGCGGTCGTTTTGGATAACAGCCTTTACGCGTTGGTCCGCGTGTGGGTGGCGGCAAACGTTGTAACGGATGAGAACCGCGCCCGGGTGGCGGAGTTCATGAATGAAATGAATCGGCATTTTAAGGTCTTTAAGTACTATGTGAATGAGGAAGGCGACGTTGTGATTGACTGCTGCCTGCCATCGGATGAAGCGCATTTTGACGGTGAGGTGGTCAGTATGGTCGTCGATGTCGTACTGCAGCATTTGCAGGAAAAATATGGAGAGCTTATGGCCGCAGTCGGGGAGAATGGCGCTGCGGAAGTAAAATAACCGGGCAGGCAGTTCGCGCCTTGCTAAATATGTCTTATTTGTGGTATGATATAATCGTATATGTAGGATGGAGGAGGCTCGAACGTTGCTTACGGTTTTAATGGTGTTCGATGCGATTATTGCAATCGGTCTCATTGCTGCGGTACTCGGGCAGGAGGCAAAATCTGCCGGGATGGGTGGACTGGATGGCGGAGGAGATACCGTCTTCAGCGGCAAAGCAAGAGGCCTGGACGCGCTTTTGGCGCGGGTTACGGTAGTGCTTGCAATATTGTTTGCGGTTATTACCGTTGTCATTGCAAAGATGACAATGTAATTTTGGCAGTAGTAAAGCGTTCTCGATCCAGCCAGGGCGGGAACGTTTTTTATTTTATAGGCGGGGGATGTGGCATCAATGCTTTTACCAGGAGCAGAGCCGTTCTTTTTGCCGGGCGGGGAACACGGAGTTTTACTGGTGCATGGTTTTACCGGATCGCCGTCGGAGATGCGGCTGTTGGGACAGTATCTGCAGCAACAGGGATATACGGTTCTGGGCGGGCGTCTCGCCGGGCATGGGACGACGCCTGAAGATCTGGCCCGCACAACTGCGGAGGACTGGTTTCATTCGGTATTGGATGGATATGAGATTTTGCGCGGCGGCTGCGGAAGGATATCCGTGGTTGGACTTTCGATGGGAGCACTGCTGGCTATGCTTTTGGGAACAGTGCGTGACGTGCATCGGATTGTCTCGCTTTCCGCCCCAATTTTTTTACGGGAAGAAAACCGCCTGCATTTGCTGCCGCCGCGGGCTGCATCTGTCGGGCAATATGTGCCGCGGCATCGGAAACGGCTGTCGGATATTCCGGCGGATTGTAATGTTTGTTACGATCGGATGCCTATGCTTTCCATTCATGAGCTGTTGGCGGTCATTCGCCGTTTGAAAGCAGCTTTGCCAAAGGTTCGGCAGCCGCTGCTAGTGGTGCAGAGTCGCCGGGATCATACCGTGCAGGCGGAAAGCGGCGCCTATATCTATGAACACGTCGGAGCGGCGCGGAAGCAATTGCTTTGGTTGGAAGCGTCGGGGCATCGGGTGACGATTGATTCGGAGCGGACAACGGTTTTCGCCAGAACGGCGGAATTTTTGGCGGATTGAGAGAGGATATAAAGTATGGAACAAAAAAAGAGCCGGGAAGAAATCCAGGCATTGGGCGATAATTATTGTTTCGCCTGTGGCGCTAAGAATCCCTATGGACTGCATTTGCAGCTGCAGATTGAAGGGGAGCGCTATGTAGCCGAGAAAACGCTGCCGCGGGAATACCAGAGTTACAGCGGCGTGGTTCATGGCGGTATTGTTACAACCATGTTGGATGAGGCTATGGGGGGTTATCTGGTGGCTTGTGGAGAGAAGGCGCTCACAGCCCGGATTGATGTGCGTTATCGTAAACCGACGCCGGTAGGCGAAAAGCTGGCGATAGCTGCCTGGATAGAATCCCGGAGGGGGAGCTTTGTAACAATGAAGTCGACCATTACGCTGCCGGACGGCACGATATCAGCAGAAGGGACGGCCACAATGGCCGTGGTGGAATGAAAATGGAATTAAAAGAAAAAATTATGGAATATATGAAAGAGGATGCGTATCGTCCGTTATCCGCCGAAGATCTGGCGGAAGGGATGCAGTTATCAGAAGATGATCTTACCGCTTTTTGGCCAGCGCTGGCGGAACTGGAAGAGACGGCGGCCGTTATCAAGAACCGCAGCGATCTTTATGGTTTGCCGGAGCGGATGAATCTGGTAGTCGGTCGGTTGTCGATGTCCGGTAAGGGGTATGGTTTTATTATTCCCGATGTGCGGGAAAAGGAAACGGATACGGATGTTTTTGTTCCCGGGGCGATGCTGGCCAGTGCTATGCATAATGATCGGGTGGTAGCTCGCGTGACGCCGTCTTCCATTCCTGGCCGGTCTCGCGAGGGTGAAATCATTCGCATTGTGACGCGGGCCAATACTAAGATTGTCGGAACTTTTGAAAGCAGCCGGACGTTTGGGTTTGTGACGCCAGATGATCAAAAGATCGGGCAGGATGTTTTTATTCCGAAGAAAGCTTTTAATGGCGCCCGGGCGGGCATGAAGGTAGTGGCCGAGATCACGAAATGGCCGGATGGACGGCGCAATTCCGAGGGACAGATCACGGAATTGCTGGGAAAAGCCGGCGATCCCGGGGTCGACGTGTTGGCGGTGATGCGGCAGTATGATCTGCAGGAAACATTTCCGCCGGAGGTTCAGGCGGCGGCTGATCAGATTCAGCAATCCGTGGGAGAGGCCGATCGGGCGGGCCGCCGGGACCGCCGCAATTTTCAGGTTGTAACGGTTGACGGGGATGATTCCAAGGATTTTGATGATGGCGTTTATGCGGAAAAGCGTCCGGACGGCGGCTGGTTTCTTGGCGTATATATCGCTGATGTGAGCTGGTATGTGCGGGAAAATGAACCGCTGGACCGCGAAGCAAGGGAACGCGGCACTAGTGTTTATCTGGTGGATCGGGTGATTCCAATGCTGCCGTTCGCCTTGTCCAATGGCATTTGCAGCCTGAATCAGGGGCAAGATCGTCTGGCTCTGGGCTGTGAAATGGAGATTAGTCCGGAAGGGCGAGTCAGCCATTATGAAATTGTGCCGGTAGTGATCAATGTTTATCGCCGGCTGACTTATAATATTGTCAACAAAGTTTTGGTGGATAAAGATCCGGCATGCGTCAGCGATAATGAGGATTTGTTGCCAATGTTGGAAACCATGGCTTCACTGCGCAATGCGCTGAAAAAACGCCGGCATGCGCGCGGGTCCATTGATTTTGATCTGCCGGAAGTCAAGGTGCAGCTTGATGCTGAAGGGCATCCAATAGCGCTGATCAAACGAGCGGGGTCTTTGGCGGAGTCAATGATTGAAGAATGCATGCTGTTGGCGAATGAGACGGTTGCCGAGCATATGGATAAGAAAGAACTGCCGTTTGTTTACCGGGTTCATGAGCAACCGACCAAAGAGAAAATTGAACGACTGAACGGATTGCTGGAAACGTTTGGGCAGCATGTTCAGCCGAATGAAGAAGGCGAGATTCGTCCGGCGGATGTGCAGCGGGTCTTGGAAAATGTGACGGGGCGGCCGGAAGAGCGAATTGTGAGCGCCGTGTCTCTGCGTTCGATGCAGCAGGCACGCTATGCGGATCAGAGTTTGGGGCATTTTGGATTGGCGGCTCGTTATTATACGCACTTTACCTCGCCAATTCGCCGGTATCCGGATCTCATCGTGCATCGTTTGCTGCGGGAGACTTTTGCCACTGGCACGATACCGGCCGGGCGACAGGATCAATTGCGCGGGCTGCTGCCGGAAATTGCCGAGCACGCTTCCGTTCGGGAACGAGTGGCTGTCGATGCGGAACGCGAAACAACGGAAATGAAGGAAATTGAGTACATGGCTCAGTTTGTCGGCGATACCTTTACCGGAATTATCAGCGGTGTAACTGCTTTTGGCCTTTTCATCGAGTTGGAGAATGGCGTTGAGGGACTGGTCCATGTTTCCCGTATGGTCAATGATTATTATGAATACGTCGAGGCGCAGTATGCTTTGATCGGTGAGCGCACGCATCAGGCTTACCGTCTGGGGGATACGGTTGAGGTCGTATTGGTCCGCGCAAATGTTGAAGAGCGCAATATTGATTTTATTTTGAAGGATAATGGGGTTTATGTTCCGGAAGAGAATAAGTCTAAGACGTCTGCTCGTCCGGGTCGTTCTTCCGGCGGGAGCCGCCGGGGGGGAGCCGCTAGCGGTTCTCGTAAGCCGGCTGGCAGCAAAAATAGCGGTTCAAGCCGTCCGGCAGCGGTACAGCCATCGAGGCAGGCTGAACCAGACAAGCCAAAGCAACAAGCGGAAAAAACAGGGCAAACATCTGCCAGCAGCAGGAAAAATGTGGCTGGTCGTCGAAATACGATTTCAGATGGAAACCGATCTTCATTTGGACGAAAAAAGAAAAATGAGCCGGCGGATACTCTTCCCCACCGCGCTGTTTGGCCGGATCCTCCGGAGATGCATGCTGAGGATGACCGCAAACAGGCGGCTAAACCGGCGGTGCACCGGTCGTTTGCGCACCGCCGCAGCGGAGATGGAAAGTAAGGCAGGTGGTATGGCAGTATGGGGAAAAAGAATGAGTCAGTCAAAATTGCTTGTGAAAATCGTAAGGCTCGGCATGATTATTTTATTCATGAGGCCTATGAAGCAGGTATTGAACTTTTTGGTACAGAGGTCAAATCGCTGCGGGCTGGCAAAGCTAATCTGAAAGACAGCTATGCAGAAATTAAAAATGGTGAACTGTTTTTACAAAATATGCATATTAGTCCTTATGAACAAGGCAATATTTTTAATCATGAACCGCTGCGGTCAAAACGACTGCTTATGCATAAAAGCGAGATATTGAAGCTGTTTGGCCGGACCAAGGAAAAAGGTTTTACGCTGGTTCCCTTAAAGATTTATTTTAAAAAAGGACGAGCCAAAGTTGAACTGGCCCTGGCCAGCGGCAAGCATACGTATGATAAACGACAGGATCTGGCGGCGAAGGTCGCTAAGCGCGAAGTGGAACGGGCGCTGAAGGATCGTCAGCGGTACGAATGAAATTTTGTCGGCAGGTGCAGGCTTTGTTTTAGGGTAATTCAAAAAAATTGTAAAGTAAAGCCAGAGGGTGGCAGGTAGATTATTTTTTTCTGGCATCCGGGGTGATGACATGGAATCCTGGCGAAAATCTTATACGGCTTATAAACGTCTGGCTACTTATCGGGATGGAGAATATGCGTATGGTTTTCTGCGGGATAATCTGCGCAATCTTCTTTTGGCAGCGGTGGTTGCCAGTGGGGCGTTGCTTTTGAATGCGCTATCCTATGCATTAGCGGATACGGTCAGCTATGTCCGGGTGGGTCTGATGCTGGTTTTGACCCTTATGATCGGCCTGGGATGCATGTTGATCATATATGTGCTTGAACATACTTGCTCGGCGCGGGGCTGTATCTGGATTCGTAATATGGTTGTTCTGGGGCTGCTGGTAGGAGTCGATTTCCTTTTGTGTGAGGGAATGACATTTTCCGGCGGCCTTTATGTCTATCCTATGGCCCTGTTGGTATTGGTTGTCGTGCCAAATTTTCGGATTCATGAGACTTTTCTTATACTTTTATGGTTGAATCTGAGCGTGTGTTTTTTGCTGCAATCCGGCTCGGAGTTGTTTTCCAGCGGGCAGCTTGCTATGCATCCTTATCGGTATATGATCTTCTGTAGTTTCATTTCTCTGGTCATTGCTGTGCGGCACCATATTGATTATCTGCTGCTGGTTCGGCAGCGGGCGATTTTACAGACGGCCAGTGAAACTGATCCTTTGACCGGGCTTTTAAACCGCCGCGGCATGGAGGCATATCTGAAGAAACGTAACTATGGCTGGAATATCAGTATGGTTCTGTTTGATATCGATGATTTTAAGTCTTATAATGATACCTATGGACATGTCGCCGGCGATGAATGCCTGCGGACAGTGGCCGAATGTTTTATGACGGTTATTGGTAAAAAGGATGGCATCGCAGTGCGTTATGGCGGCGAAGAGTTTATTCTCCTGTTCTTCCTGGCCGATAAGGAAGAGGCTCGCCGGCAGACGAATCTCTGTCTGGAAGCTATGCGAAAGAAGCAGCTTCCTGCCGGTACGTTTGCAAATTATCCGTATGTCACGCTCAGCGCCGGACTGGTGGTTTCGGAAGAGCCGCCGCGGCAGGACGTTGAACGCTGCTATGCGCTGGCGGCACTGGCGGATCGTAATTTGTATGCGGCGAAGGCGTTTGGTAAAAATCAATGCGTTGGCTGAGCCATCTGAAGACGACGGAAGCAAAGTAAAAATTTTGTTAAAAGGCTTTACAATTTCAGATGAAGTATTTAATATTATAAATGTAAGATGGATTGAGAAAAATTGTTTTACAGGCAGCGCCTTTGCGAATTTTGCGGTGCGGATAGGAGAGATGTGTGATGCTTAAAAGTATTTCCTTACTGACTTCCGGCGGCGACAGTCCGGGGATGAATGCGGCGGCCAGAGCGGTTGTGCGTACCGCGGTTTATGAGGGTGTAAAAGTCTGGGGCATCAATAATGGTTATAAAGGCATGATTGAGGACGATATGCGTGAACTGAACGGGCGCAGCGTCAGCGATTTGATTCAGCGCGGCGGGACCTTTTTGGGTACGGCCCGCAGTGAGGAGTTCAAGACCGAGGCGGGTCGAAAGACGGCGCTGAAAAATTTGAAAACGCATGGGATTGAAGGCGTGGTTATCATTGGCGGCGACGGCAGCCTGACCGGCGGGGCTTTGTTGGAAAAAATGGGCATGCCGATTGTCGGTCTGCCGGGTACCATTGATAATGACGTCTGGGGAACGGATTATACGATTGGCGCCGATACGGCGGCCAATACGATTGTTGATGCAATCAATAAACTGCGTGATACGGCATCGGCGCATCGGCGCATCATTTTGATCGAAGTCATGGGCCGCAAGTCGGGATGGCTGGCGATGACCGCTGGTATTGCCGGCGGGGCGGAATACATTCTGGTACCGGAAGTCAAGATGGATCTGGATGATATGTGCTGCGAACTGCGGGAATCTTATGAGCGCGGCAAACGTTACAGCATTATTGTGGTAGCTGAAGGAGCCGGTTCAGCGGCGGGGATCGGGAAAATTGTCGCGGCGCGTACGGGAATTGAGACGCGCGTTTCGGTGCTGGGACATATTCAACGCGGCGGTTCACCTACGGTCGAGGATCGGATGAAGGCCAGTATGCTGGGGGAAAAGGCGGCATTAGCGCTGATGAACGGCGTTTCCAATGTTGTTTTTGGTTTTGATGCGGGCAAGGTGGTCGAAATTAATCTGGCGGACGCTGTGCATAATCAAAAGACTTTGGATCCGGAATTGGTAAGGCTTGCCCGGGTCTTGGTATAAGTTGGCTGAAGACAAAAAAATAAAGGCTGCGGCCAGTCGCTGGGCCAGAGCCTTGGGCAGAACACAAAAGGATCCCGCGTTTATCCAATCGGATAGCCACGGGATCTTTTTGACTAGAATTTGGAACCGGGAAAATGCAAAGTGCTGAAGTAATCATCCAGCGTTTCTGCCCGGCGGATCAGTTTTATCGAGCCGTCTTCCTGAAGCAGCAGTTCAGCGCTTCTCAATTTTCCGTTATAGTTGAAGCCCATCGCATGCCCATGCGCTCCGGTATCGAACATAACCAGCCGGTCGCCAATGTCAATCTTTGGCAGGCGGCGGTCAATGGCAAACTTATCATTGTTTTCACAAAGTGATCCGGTCACATCGTATACGTGATCGCAGGGTTTATTTTCCTTGCCGACAACCGCGATATGATGGTAAGCACCGTACATGGCCGGCCGCATCAGATTGGCCATACAGGAGTCCAGACCGATGTAGTCTTTGTAGGTATGTTTTTCATGCAGGACGGTTGAGACCAGATAGCCGTAAGGGCCGGTGATGGCGCGTCCCAGTTCAAGGGCGATGGCGAGGTTGCCCAGACCGGCCGGTTCGATAATCTCCTGATAGGCCTGATGAATACCGGCGCCGACTTCTTCCAAATTCACGGCATTTTCTTTGGGACGGTAAGGAATGCCAATGCCGCCGCCCAAATCAGTAAATTCCAGACAAATGCCCAGCTTTTCCTTGATTTCTACGGCCAGTTCGAACATAAGACGGGCGGTATTAATAAAGGAATCGGCATGCAGCTCATTGGAAATAACCATCGTATGCAGCCCAAAGCGTTTTACACCCTTGCTGCGCGCTTTTGCATACGCTTCGAACAGCTGCTCGCGCGTGAGCCCGTACTTGGCTTCCTCCGGCTGGCCGATGATGCTGTTGCCTTCAATGCAGTCGCCGGGATTAAACCGAAATGCCATACAGGAGGGAAAACCGGCATTCTTTTCTAAATAATCAATATGTGAAATGTCATCGAGGTTGATGATAGCGCCAAGCTCCAATGCTTTCTGAAATTCATCGGCTGGCGTATCATTGGATGTCAGCATAATCTTTTCTCCGGTAATGCCGGCCATTTCCGCGAGGTGAAGTTCGGCGAGGGAACTGCAGTCGGCGCCGGCGCCTTCTTCGCGCATAATTTCCAATAAATAAGGGTTCGGAGCTGCTTTTACGGCATAGTGCTCGCGAAAGGATGGCGCCCAGGAAAAGGCGGCAAACAGACGGCGCAGATTTTGCCGGATGGCTTTTTCATCATAAATATGAAATGGCGTCGGGTAGTCTTTGATGATTTCTTCAAGACGCGCCTGAGAAATCGGGAAAATTTTTTCAGACATATTTGGTTCCTCCTGCTGGATATAAAATGTATAGAACAACTAAATTCCATTCATAGAATAAAAATATTATAACATAGAAGCGGAATGTATACATCACTTTTTTCTTTTTACAGGGAAGTATGGTAGAATACAGATAGAGGGGAGGCGGGGCTATGGGGAAATTCTGGTCTTATTGGAAAGTTTTTCGTTATGATCTGATTGTACTGCTTATGGCGTTTCGCAATCCGGGCACGCCGGGATTTTTGAAGGGTGCTATGGTACTGGCTGGTTTGTATCTGATCAGTCCGGTTGATCTGATTCCGGATGCGATTCCGGTATTGGGGCTGATGGATGATGCGGTGATTGTTCCCATGGTTCTGGGCGGGGTGTTGAAACTTTTGCCGCCGGTTATCCGGGATGACAGCGAGCGCAAGGCCCTGCGGCTTAGCCGCCGCTTGCCGTATGTGTTTCTGGTAGCTTCCATCGTGATTTTACTTTGGGTATTGCTGTTGCTTTGGGCAGTTTATGCCTTGTTGTTTAAATGAATTTTCGAGGGGTAATGGATTTTGCGTTTATATATAGCCGAAAAACCAAGCATGGGGGCAGAGATTGCCAAGTGTCTGCCGGGACCGCTCCGACGCGGTGATGGTTTTCTGGAAACCGCGGGCGGCATTGTGACCTGGGGTTTTGGGCATATTCTGCGGCAGGCGGAGCCGAGTGAATATGATGAAAAATATAAAAAATGGCGGGATGAGGATCTGCCGATTGTTCCGGCCCAATGGAAACTGCTGGTGGAAGCTTCGTGCGCCAAGCAATTTGCGATCATTAAGGGGTTGATTGAACGGGCGGATGAGATTGTGCATGCCGGAGATCCGGACCGCGAGGGACAGCTTTTGATTGATGAGGTGCTCGATTATGTTGGCAACACGAAGCCAGTGAAACGCATACTGCTCAATGCGCTGGATGAGAAGAGCATCAAAGAGGCCAATGCGGATCTGCGGGATAACCGTGCTTTTTATCCGCTGCAACAGTCGGCCTTGGCGCGGGCTCGCGCCGATTGGCTCATCGGGATGAATCTGTCGCGGGCGTATACTTTGGCCGCTCGGCGGGCAGGGCATGATGTGACGCTGCCGGTCGGTCGGGTGAAAACACCTACGCTGGCTCTGGTCGTACGCCGCGAACGGGAAATTAAAGATTTTCATCCCGTGGATTATTATACGATTAAAGCATGGTTTCAGCATCAAAATGGTGGGTTTCAGGCGGTTTGGAAACCAAAGGAAGACCAGCCGGGCATGGATAGTGAAGGCCGGTTGGTAGATGGCGCGGCTGCCGAGGCAAAGCTGGCCAGGTTTGCTTCGGAGCCGAGAGATGGCGTGGTGAGCGCGTATCAGCGGGCGCTGAAAAAGGAACCGCAGCGGCTGCCATTTTCGCTTTCTTCCCTGCAGGTTCTGGCGGGAAAACGGTTTGGCTATGATCCACAGCTGGTGTTGGATACGGCGCAGCAGCTGTATGAGAAGAAAATCACCACTTATCCGCGTTCGGACTGCGAATACCTGCCGCTGAACCAGTATCCGGCTTCCCGGGCGATTCTGGCAAATTTGCAGGGGATCGATGATGCAAAGTTGGCAGGCTGGGCGCAGGGGGCAAATGGCGGCATTCGCAGCCGTGCCTGGAATGATAAGAAGATTTCTGCGCATCATGCGATTATTCCAACGACGGTGAGGGTTCATTTAGCCGGGCTTACGCCGGTACAACGTAATATTTATTTTCTGGTTGCCCAGGCTTATCTGGCACAGTTTTATCCGGAGCATGTCTATGATCAGACCAAGGTAGAAGTAACGTATCAGGGCGAGATTTTCACGGCCAGCGGCCGGGTGGTCAAGGATTCGGGCTGGAAGCTTCTTTATATGGGAAAGGACAAGAAAGAGGAAGATAAGGAAGAAAATTCCGAGGAAGAGGATACGGCTACTTTGCCCGCGATGAAGAAAAAAGATGCAGTGCATTATGAAAAAGGCGAGTTGGCAAAAAAAGCAACGAAGCCGCCGCAGCGGTTTACGGCGGCCACGCTGCTGGCTGGTATGAAAGAAATTCATAAATATGTCAAGGATCCGGAGGCAAAGAAAAAGCTGCGCGATGTGTACGGTATTGGCACCGAGGCAACACGGGCAACGATTATCGATGATCTTATACAGCGGAAATTCCTGCAGCCGGAAGGGAAAAAGAAATATCTGATACCGCAGGCATCGGCTTATCTTTTAGTGGATGCACTGCCGGACGAAATGACCTACCCTGATTCGACAGCTATCTGGGAAGATCATCTGCATTCCATGGCGGAAGGCGAGGGCACGTTGTCAGACTTTCTGGAAGCGCAGATTGCGTTTACCCGCTTATTGTGTGAAAAAGCGCGCAGGGCCAGAATGAAAGTAGAAGGCGAATATCCCTGCCCACGCTGCCACCAGGGAATATTGGTCCAGCGGCATGGAAAAAAAGGCGATTTTTGGGGTTGTACCAATTATCCGCGCTGCCGTATGAGCTGCGATGATAAAGATGGGAAGCCTGATTTAGCCGGAGGACAGCAGCCGGCAGGAATGGCAGCCGAGATGTCGGGTGTGCAAGCGATGCCGGCTTCCTATGCTGACAGCCATATGAGTGAAGCAGAAATGGCGGCTTTTACGGCGGCTTACCAACCAATGGTGTCGGCGCAGGCATTGATTGCGCAGCAAGGCAGTCAGAGGAATGGCCGGCGCTGGGACCGTAAGCCGCATGCTTCGGCACGGCCCATGGAGCAGCTGGGGCGCCAATCGGCGGAACCCGTGTCGGGTAAAGAATATCGTTGCCCGCGCTGCAGGGAAGGAAAGCTGCGCTGCATTCAGGGGAAAAACGGCGCGTTCTGGGGCTGTACGAATTATCCCCGTTGTACGGCGACCTTTGATGATGCTCAGGGCCAGCCGGTATTGACCCATTGAGATGAATAAATGAATGGATAATAAAGGAGATATTATGACAAATACATTTGAGGCTTTGGGACTTAGTCCCGTTCTGACTGCGGCGGTGAACAAATTGGGATTTCAGGAACCAATGCCGGTGCAGGCGCAGTCGGTGCAGCGTATTCTGGCAGGGGAAAATCTGTTGATTGAGGCGCCTACCGGAACGGGAAAGACGCTGGCCTATCTTTTGCCGCTGTTGGAACGGATTCGACTGGAGCAAGCGGCGGCGCAGGCGGTTATCCTGGCGCCAACCTATGAACTGGCGATGCAGATTGCCGGGGAAATTGAGCGCCTGCGCCAGGCAGGCGCTCCGGCAGTGCGTTCGCAGGGACTGATCGGCGGGGCAAATATCGCCCGGCAGATCGATAAGCTCAAAAGCAAGCCGCAGATTGTGGCCGGGTCCGCCGGGCGAATTATCGAACTGGCGCACAAGGGAAAACTGAAGCTGGCGCAGGTGAAGTATCTGGTGTTGGATGAATTTGACCGCCTGCTGGATGATCAGAATCAGGGAACTGTGGCGGAACTGATTAAGATGCTTCCGGCGCAGCATCAAACGTTGTTCCTGTCGGCGACGGCTCCGCATAAGGCGCTGGAACGGGCCATGCAGCTGGCACAGCCCGCCGTGCTGCGGGTAGAAGAAGGCCCGGTAAAGTTGCCGGCGGCGTTGGAAAACTTTTATCTGATGACGTCGTTTCGGGAGAAAGTGGAGATGGTCCGCAAGCTGGCGCGGACACTGCCAGTGGCCCGTGGGCTGGTCTTTGTAAACCGTGCATTTGATGCGCAGCGGACATTGGCCAAGCTGCAGTTTGATGGCATTCGGGCGGCGTCACTGCTGGGGACCGATGATAAAATGGCGCGTAAAAATGCGATTGCCGCTTTTCGCAGCGGCAAGGTCCAGTTGCTGCTAGCCACCGATCTGGCGGCTCGCGGACTGGATATTGCCGGGATTGATTATGTTTTTAATCTTGATTTGCCGGAAAATGCCTCTGTTTATCAGCATAGGGCCGGCAGGACGGCCCGCGCCGGAGCGAAGGGCTGCGTAGTGACGCTGGCCGATCCGAAAGAGGCGCTGCGCTTGTCGGGACTGGAACAGTCCCTGCACATAGAGCTTAAGCCGCTGAAGCGCCAGACGGATCAGCCCCGGGAATCTAAGCCGGCAGCGCATAAAGCAGGAAAGTAAATTTGTTGATAACATTGTGGAGGGTTTTATTTGGACGCTTTTTCCATTACCAGTAAGGTTTTTCTATTGGTGGCGCTCATTGTAATGAATGGTTTTTTTGTCGCAGCCGAATTTGCAATCGTCAAGATCCGGGCATCCCAGCTTGAGACGCTGATTCAGGCGGGAAGCCGACGGGCCCGGTATGCCAAGCAGCTGATTGAACACATGGATGTTTCATTGTCGGTTACGCAGCTTGGAGTTACGCTGGCTTCGCTGGGACTGGGCTGGTTGGGAGAGCCGGTGATGGCGCTGCTGCTTTCTCCGCTGATGGCCTGGGTCGGTCTTTCTGGCGGGGCGGCAGATACGCTGGCATTTTTCGCCGCTTTTTCGCTGATTACCGCGTTTCAGATTGTCTTAGGCGAGCTGGCACCAAAAAATATCGCGATCCAGCGCGCGGAAACGGTTATGCTGGCGATAGCCATGCCGCTGCTCTTTTTTCAGCGGCTGACGTATCCGTTTGTCTGGCTTCTGAATCATGTCGCCAATTGGGTGGTTCGGCACATGGGGTTTGAGGTAGCCAATGAAGGCGAAGATGTCCATTCGGAGGATGAGATTCGCATTCTGATGGAAGAAAGTCACAAGTATGGGTATATTAACAAAACCGAATATGATTTCGTGGATAATGTTTTCGATTTTTCGGAGAAAGATGTTCGTGATATTATGCTGCCGCGTACGGATATGGTTTGTCTTTATCTGGAAAACAGCATTGAGGAGAACATCCGGATTGCATTACAGGAGCGTTTGACGCGTTATCCGATTTGCCGTGCGGACAAGGATGATATCATCGGCTTTCTTCATATCAAGGATTTGCTGGAGCCGCTTTGTCATGGGAATAAGCCAAATCTGCGCCGGCTGGCTCGTCCGGCGCTGGTGGTGCCGGAGACGATGACGGCAGCCCGGCTGTTGAAAACGATGCAGAAAGCGCGCTCGCAGCTGGCGATCGTGGCCGATGAATATGGCGGTACGGCCGGTATGGTTACAATTGAAGATGTCGTCGAGGAGATTGTGGGGGACATTCAGGATGAATTTGATCAGGAACGTCCGGTAGTCGAAAGGCGCGGCGAATATTCTTATTCGATTGATGCCAGACTGCTGCTGGAAGAGGTCAATGAAATTCTGGAGCTGAATCTGGCGGCGGATAATGTCGATACGATTGGCGGCTGGCTGTATGCGCAGGTGGAAACGCCGCCGCGCGTCGGACAAAAAGTCGTTTTTGAGGGCAACGAATTTTTGGTTGAGGAAATCGAGCATGTGCGCATTACCCGGGTATTGGTGAAGCGCAATGCTAAGCTGCAAAAAGAACATGAAGAAATCAAGGAAGTAAAGTAAGTGAATTGGATGGGACGGTATAAATGTGATTCTGACGATTGAAAATCTGGCAAAAAGTTATGGGCTGAAGACCTTGTTTTCAGCGGTCAGTCTGACGGTGGATGCGGGGGATAAAATTGGTATTGTCGGCGTGAACGGCACCGGGAAATCAACGTTTTTGAAAACGGTTGCCGGTCTTTTACCGTCGGATGAGGGCAGTATTACAACGATGCGCGGCCTGCGGCTGGAATATCTGGCGCAGGATAAGGAGGTCGCACCGGACAATACGGTGCTGATGGAGGCCCTGCGGGGCACAAGTCCGCTGATGGAGGCTTTGCGTGGTTATGAAATGACTTTAGCCGAAGCAATGCAGCATCCGACCGATTCCGTGACCGCGAAACGTTTAGCTGGTTTTAGTGCTCGTATTGATGCATTGGATGGCTGGCAGCTGGAAAGCCGGGCCAAGATGGTGCTTACGCAGCTGGGACTGGCTGATTTTTCTGCGCGGGCCGGCTCTTTATCAGGAGGCGGGAAAAAACGATTGGCGCTGGCTGCAGCGCTGATTCAGCCGGTGGATTTGCTGCTGCTGGATGAGCCAACCAATCATCTTGACAGTGAGACGATTACTTGGCTGGAAGAGTATCTGGCCCGGCAGAAGAGCGCCTTGCTCATGGTAACCCATGACCGGTATTTTCTTGATCATACCGCTGGACGTATTCTGGAATTGGACCGGGGAAAGACCTATCTGTATCCGGGAAATTATAGTTCCTTTTTAGAGCAAAAAGCGGCGCGCATGGAGCGGGACGAAGCCGGCGAGCGCAAGCGGCAGAGCTTTTTGCGCCGAGAGCTCGCCTGGATGCGGCGCGGGGCGCAGGCGCGTTCTACTAAGCAGCGGGCCCGCATTGAGCGCTATGAAGCCGCTTGCAGTCAGAATGTGGATTTGAGCCGCGGCCGTGTAGAGATCGGGCTGGCCGGAAGCCGGCTGGGCCGGACGGTGATTGAGCTGGAGAATGTCAGCTATGCGGCCGGCGGCAGAGAACTGGTGCATGATTTTTCGTATACGGTGCAGCGCCGGGACCGGGTGGCGATATTGGGTGCCAATGGCGTCGGCAAAACAACGCTGCTCAATCTTGTTGCCGGGCGGCTGACGCCGTCGGCCGGGGAGGTGACGATCGGACAGACGGTGAAGATTGGATATTTTACGCAGGAACCGGTACCTTTGGATGAGCGGCTGCGCGCGATCGAATATATTCAGGAAGATGCGCACTATATAACGCTGGCAGATGGCAGCCGAATCAGTGCGGCGCAGCTCATGGAACGGTTTTTGTTTCCGGCGGATCTGCAATGGGTTCCCGTGGCAAACTTGTCCGGCGGGGAAAAAAGGCGGCTTTATCTTTTGCGTATTCTGATGAGCGAACCGAATGTTTTACTGTTGGATGAGCCTACCAATGATCTGGATCTGGAAACGATGGCCGTACTGGAAAGTTTTATGGATGATTTTGCCGGGGCCATTTTATTTGTTTCACATGATCGTTTCTTTGTCGACCGGTTGGCGGCAAAGGTGTTTGCGCCGGATGGCAGCGGCGGTTGGCAGATGCATACGGGCGGCTGGTCTGTCTGGCAGGCCGGGCAGCTGCATGGGGCTGAGACAGAAAAAGCAGCCGCTAAAATAAAACCGGCGGCCGAAAAGGCTCCGGCGGCCGAAAAAACCGCTGTTAAAAAACTGCGGTTCACTTTCCGGGAACAAAGGGAATATGCGGAAATCGAAGGCGTGATTGCCAGTAAAGAAGGGGAACTCAGGGTCGTGCAGCAGCAGATGGCAGCGAATGCCGCCGATTATACAAGGCTGGGAGAACTGACGCAGGAGGAAAGCCGTCTTACGCAGGAACTGGAGCAACTCATGGAACGCTGGACGTATCTGGAGGGAATTGCGGAAACAATGCAATGAGGAGGAGAAAAACATGAAGTTTAAATTTTTGCATAATAATCTTAATGTGCTTAATTTGAAAAAATCGCTGGATTTTTATGATAAGGCATTAGGCCTTGTGGAACTGCGGCGGATGGATACGCCGGATTTTACGCTGGTCTATCTGGGGGATGAGCAGACGGCGCATGAGCTGGAACTTACCTGGATCAAGGCCCGGACCGAACCTTATAATCTTGGGGATAATGAAGTGCATCTGGCGTTTGGCGTGGATGATTTTGCCGCAGCGCATGTTCGGCATCAGCAAATGGATTGCATTTGTTATGAAAATGAGGCGATGGGGATTTATTTTATCAGTGATCCGGATGGTTATTGGCTGGAAATTTTGCCGCAGGATCATGCATCGCGCCGGTAGAATTTATCTAGTAAGATAAGAGGGGAAGAAAATGGGTCTCAATGAAGAGAAACTGGCAGCGGCAGTCGCTGCTTTTACGGTAGATACAGATGAGCTGCAGGCAGCCGCAGCGGCTTTTCGTTATGATATCGAGCGGGGACTTGAGGGGAATACGGAATCGACGCTGCCGTTATTGCCGGCTTATCTTGGCCTGCCGACGGGAGAAGAACAGGGAGAATATCTGGCGCTTGATTTCGGCGGGACCAATGTGCGCGTTTTGCGGCTGCAGCTGCTGGGACATGGACGCTTTACAACGCTGGCCAAAGCGGCGGCGCCGCTGCGGGTGCCTGGCCAATATGATTATACTGGCAGCAGCGCTACGGCGACGGAGCTGTTTGATTTCATTGCTGGGCAGGTCGATGCTGTGCTGGACGGGGATCATCAGACGCCGTACCGATTGGGCCATACGTTTTCTTTTCCCTCGTCGCAGAAAGATCTGCGGGATGCCAGGCTGCTGCATTGGACCAAGGAATTTGCCACCAGCGGTGTTGAAGGTGCATATGTGAATGCGTTTTTGCAGGAGGCGCTTTTGCGGCGGGGCATTGGCAATGTGCAGCCGACAGCGGTTATCAATGATACGGTTGCCGTACTTTTGGCGGCGGCTTATGAACGCGGCGACACCTATATCGGGTCTATTTATGCGACGGGGCAAAATAATTGCTACCTGGAATCGTATGGGGGACAACGGCCGGCGATGATTCTGAATATGGAGTCAGGCAATTTCGCCAAGCTGCTACCGAATACTTATGATCTGCAGCTGGATGCGGCCTCGGAGAAACCGGAACGGCAGCGGTTGGAAAAAATGGTCTCAGGGCGTTACCTGGGGGAACTTTTTACTTTGGCCATGGAAGATATTCAAGGCCGGCCTTTGCCGTCATCGTTTACGAGTCAGGATATGGCAGAGCTGTTGTCGGATGCGACGGCCGGAGCCAAAGTACTGCAGCGGGTGGTTGGCATACCCTTTTCAGCGGCAGAAGCAGCTGCTTTACAGCTGCTTGCGGCATCAATCCTTCGCCGTTCGGCTCGTCTGGTGGCTGCTGCTTATACGGGCGTTCTCTGGCATCAGGCCGGTTCAGGCCCGATTGTGCCACAGCAGATCGCCATTGACGGTTCTGTTTATGAAAAAATGCCGCTGGTACAGGAGACGTTGACGCAGGCGATGGCAGAATTGCTGGAGGAAGATGCGGGCAAAGTGCAGCTGCGGTTGGCTTCCGGCGGGTCTGGGCTGGGTGCGGCGCTGGCAGCAGCCATGTGTATGGAGAAATGAAAAATTTATACGGAACCTGACTTTTGCGCTTGGGAATGAACAAAGAAAGTATCAGCAGCGTGTCAAGGGAGAGTTCATTTCTGGGTCAATGCAGCTAGCGTTTCTATGGCTTTTTAATACCGTAGGAACGCTAGCTGTATTTATAAAAAACATATTGTAATTTGCTGTCAAATTGATTATAATGTGATTGTGCATTTTTTCACATTCTTTTTGGGAGGGATATCTATTATGGCAGATAAAAGACCACGCATCGTTATTGTCGGCGCCGGTTTTGGCGGTCTGAAAGCGGCGCAGCTGCTGGCCGGGACGCAGGCGGAGATTACAATCGTTGACCGGGAAAATTTTCATTTGTTTCAGCCGCTGCTGTATCAGGTGTCAACTTCCGAGCTGGCGGAAAATGAGATTGCCTGTCCCATTCGGGCGTTTTTTCGGAAGAACCATAATGTTGAATTCTTAATGGCGCAGGCACAGGGGTTTGCTCCGGAACGCCGGGTTTTACTAACGAATCATGGCGAAGTTCCTTATGATTATCTTATTCTGGCTGCCGGCGCAACGACAAATTTTTTCGGGCTGCAGTCGGTGGAAAAACATGCGTATGGGATGAAAACGCTGCAGGAGGCGATTGCTATACGTAACCATGTTCTCCATATGTTTGAGCGTGCCAATAAGTGTGCGGATGAAGCAGAGCGGCGGCGGATGCTGACTTTTGTCTGCGTTGGCGGCGGCCCTACGGGAATTGAATCGGCGGGAGCTTTGTCGGAGCTGGTTTATGGCGTTATGAGTCAGGAGTTTCATAAGCTGGATTTTGCCGAAGTCAGCGTCAAACTGTTTGAGGCAATGGATAAGGTGCTGACCATGATGCCGCCGCCTCTGCAGGCGGAAGCCATCCGGGTTTTGAGCGGCGAACGCTGCGTGGATGTGAGGCTTAATACCCAGGTTATGGACTATGACGGCGCTGATCTGAAACTGAAAGACGGCAGTGTGATCCCGACACGGACCGTAATCTGGGCAGCGGGAGTCAAGGCCGTGCCGCTGCTGGCTAAATTGGGGACGGCCGTGGACCGGTCAGGCCGCGTCGTTGTCGGTCCGACGCTGCAGATTCAGGAATATCCGGAAATCTTTGCGCTGGGAGATTGTGCGAGCTTTGTTCAGGATGGCCGGCCATTGGCTACGATTGCCCCGGTGGCCACGCAGCAGGCGGCGGTATGCGCCGCTAATATCAAAAAATTGCTGTGCGGGGATACCCAGCTGCTTTCCTTCCGCTATAAGGATGTCGGCAGTATGGCGACCATTTGTCGCGGGCATGCGGTTGTAGCTATGGGCAGCTGGCAGATGAAAGGATTTTTTGCCTGGGTCGCCTGGATGGTTGTCCATCTCATGCGGCTGGCGGGCGTCTATACGAATATTACCGTGGCGTTGAAATGGTTCTGGAATCTGGTATCCGGCATTCGGCTGGGGCGTATTATTACGAATATCAAGGAAAAATGACGAAGCCAATAAAAAAGGAACGAGCTGCCTTAACAGCCCGTTCCTTTTTATTGGTGTTTATTCTTCTTTTGCTTTTTCTTGCGCCTTGCGTTTGGCGATTTTCGCTTTTCTTTTTTCCGTTATTTTTTCGGTAGCTTTTTTGCTTTGTTCATTTTTGGCGTAATCCACACCCATTGCAACCAGTTTGTGTTTGACCGTCATGATTGGATGTTTCACCAGCATGCCTTTGCGGGAACCGGTCATGATGGTCATAAAGGTCTTGTTATGTTCCGGACCGAAGCACATTGAATCGCAGCGGTCACAGATTGGCTTGGTAAGACCGTATTTACACCGGTTCATTTTCGGCATAATCGTTGCGAGCAGTGCGGTGCATTTCGGGCACAGCTTGCCGTCACTGGTGCCGTGATGGGCATTGCAGTACACGCCGAAAGATTTGCGGATGTTGGCTTTTTCTTTCGGCAGATTATTTTTGAGTTCAATAGGCTTTTTCTTACGGCGGAATCTTTCTGGTATGATTTTCGATAAGAAACTCATGATATGATCACCCTTGCTATATATTTTATATATCAAATTAAATTGTAAGGTGTATCGGCGATAAAAGCAAGTAATTTCATTATCAGACAGAAAAGAAAAATGAAACGGCGGCTGGAGAAAAAGATGAAAAACCGATGAAAAAATAAGCGAATAGCAGGTACCGCAAGCCTTGATGCCACAAGGGGAGAGACTGGAAAAAAAAAATAAAAAATAATCTTTAAAATAGTCTTGCTAAATTCAGTGATTCGTACTACAATACGAAAAAAGAGATAGATAGTTTATCTAAAAAAAATGCCGGAAGGGCATTGAGGAATGGGAGAGTGTTATGAGGAGCTTTCGACTCACAGAACAGGAAATGAATGATCTTGCGGATAAATATCCAACGCCGTTTTTAGTGGCGTCTTTGGACAAGATCGAAGAGAACTACGATTTTCTGCAGCGTAACTTATCGCGGGTGCATGTGTTTTATGCGATGAAGTCAAATCCGGCGGAGCCGGTTGTGCAGAAAATGGCGTCGCTGGGCGCGTGCTTTGATGTAGCGTCAGCGGGGGAGATGGAGTGTCTTCATGAAATGGGCATTGACGGGAGCCGTATGATTTATGCAAATCCGGTCAAAACCCAGCAGGGCCTTCAGTTGGCCGCAAGGTATGGTGTGAATCGGTTTACTTTTGATGATGTCAGTGAGATTGATAAGATGGCGGCGGCAGTGCCGGGCGCGGATGTGCTGGTGCGGATCCGGGTGGTGAATGAGAAGGCGCTGGTGAATCTGAACGCAAAGTTCGGAGTAGAGCCGGGTGAGGCGCTGTCTCTTTTGCAGCAGGCCGAGAAAGCGGGTCTGCATGCAAAGGGAATCTGTTTTCATGTTGGCAGCCAGTCGCTGGCAGCGGAGGCCTATGAGGAAGCTCTGCTGGTTTGCCGGCGTCTGTTCGATGAGGCGGAAGCTCTTGGTATGCCGCTTACGATGCTGGATATCGGCGGTGGGTTCCCCATTCCGTCGGCAGAGGGCCTGTCGGTGGATGTAGCCGGCATGATGCAGGCGATTGGCCGGCAGCTGGACCGTTTGTTTCCGGAAACAGAGATCTGGGCTGAGCCGGGAAGATTTCTGTGCGGGACTGCAGTGAATCTGGTGACTTCGGTGATTGGAACGAAGCAGCGGGCCGGGCAGACATGGTATGTGCTGGACGAGGGGCTGTATGGAACGTTTTCCGGGGTTATTTTTGATCACTGGACGTTTGAGCTGGAGTCGTTTAAGCATGGCAAGAAGCGGTCGGCTACATTTGTAGGACCGAGCTGTGATTCGATTGATTTTGTGCGTCGTGATGTGATGATGCCGGAACTGCAGTTAGGCGATCGTTTGCTGGTGCCGAACTGCGGCGCTTATACTTCGGCCAGCGCAACAACGTTCAATGGGTTTGCCATGGCGCCTTTTCTCATCTGGGAAGAGGAGAAGCCAGCGCAGCAGCATGTATACAAGGTTGCATCTGCCGTCAGTTAAGTAATAGAATCAGGTATTTTAGTGGATAATCTGCTTTATCGGCGGGGTTATCCACTTTTTTATGCACAAAATGTATACGGGCTGTGGATAAACTGTGGATTGCCAGAGAAAGTAGGTATTCCGACTAGACGGTGCCGGGCGTTTTTACATAGGCATGGATATTTTTTAGTTAAAAAGATGGAAATCCTTTGCGTTGTCTTCTTATCTAGGTTAAAATAGAAGAAGCAGTATTTCTTAGAAGGTGGATAATGTATGGCAGAAGCAGACAATACAGCAGAAGGAACTTCGCTGGATCAACTAAGCGAGCATTCGCTGAATGAGATTTTGCGGGATATCATTAAGTCAATTGAAAATAGTAAGTCGCAGGTTTTTGATATTTATGAAGCGGCCAGGACAGAAGTGGAAGAGAGTAAGAAGAATCTGGAGGAGATTAAAGCTCAGACACAGCAAACGATTGCTGTTGTGGATGAACTGGAGCGGCAGGAGCAGCGCGAAAAGCAGAATCTGGTGCGTGTGAGCAGCAATTTTGCCGATTATTCCGAGGAGCGCATCAAGAAGAGTTATGAACTGGTGAAGGATGTGCAGATCCGCTTAGGGGTGGCTCGGGAAAAGGAGCGGCAACTGCGGCAGCAGAGGGATCGCTTTGAGATCCGGCTTTACAATTTGCAGAAAACGGTGCTTGGCGCTGAGCGGCTGGCGATGCGTATCAGTTCGGTGCTGGGGTATCTGGGCTCGCAGCTCAGCGATGTTGTGGCACAGATGGAAGCCGCGACGAAGAATCGTTTTCTGAGTGCTGCGATCATCAAGGCGCAGGAAGATGAACGCTTTCGTGTATCCCGGGAAATTCATGATGGGCCGGCGCAGGATGTGGCCAATTTGTTGTTTCAGGCGTCCATCTGTGAGCGGATGATTGATATTGATCCGGATGAGGCAAAACGGAATCTGCAGGAGCTTCGTCAGCAACTGAAAGGCTGTCTGACCGATATCCGTCAGATTATTTTTGACATGCGGCCAATGTCGCTGGATGATCTGGGACTGGTTCCCGCCGTTAAACAGTTGCTGCTGAAACTGCGGGAGCGTGGTATTCTGGAAGCAACGTTTTCTCTTGAGGGCCCGGAAGTTCCTTTGCCAAAGCATGTTGAGGCGGCTTTGTTTCGCATTGTGCAGGAAGCGCTTAATAACGTAGAGCGTCATGCGGATACGAAAAAAGCGGCGGTGCGCGTCCTCTTTACAGAAGCATCGCTGGCAATTCTGATTTCCGACGAGGGGACCGGTTTTGATATGGATGAGATGGAAGCCGAGCGTCAGGAAACCGAGGGCAATGGTCATTTTGGCCTGATGGGGATGACGGAGCGGGCAAATATTATTGGCGCGCAGCTGAACGTAACTTCGGCGAAGGGGAAGGGAACCAAGGTACATCTGAAACTGTCCCTGAAACCGCAGGAAGCGCCTGAGCAGGCGGCTGCTGTAAAACCGGCTGCAGAATCCAGAATGACAGAGGGATAAAATGAAGGATTATCAGAAAAGGGCACCACTTCCTGAGGCTATGAAGGCCTACGCCGGGAGCGGCGCCCTTGCTTTTCATACGCCGGGACATAAGCAGGGATTGGGAGCTCATCCGCTGCTGAAGGAGCGGATTACACCGGAAGGACTGCGGGAAGAGGTTTCACTCATGACCGAGCTGGATGATCTGGGACACCCTTCCATGTGTATCAAGGAGGCGCAGGATCTGGCTGCCGATCTTTACGGTGCAGATGCGGCTTATTTTATGATCAACGGGACGACCGGAGCTATTCATACTATGCTGCTTTCCGTTTTGCAGCCGGGTGATACAGTGCTGGTGCCGCGCAATGCGCATCGTTCGATTATGGGCGGGTTGGTGCTATGCGGAGCGCGGCCGGTTTATATTCAGCCGGAGATAGATGTGCGCCTGGGCATTGCGATGGGCCTGACAACGGATGCCGTCCAGGCAGCGATTGCCGCGCATCCGGAAGCGAAGGCACTGGTGGCGGTTTATCCGACCTATTACGGCGTGGCTTCGGATTTAAAGGCCTTGGCGGCACTGGTACATGCGCATAATATGCTGCTGTTGGTGGATGAAGCGCATGGGCCGCATTTGCCGTTCAGCAGCGCACTTCCTGCGGAGGCGATTGCCTGTGGCGCGGATATGGCGGCGCTGAGTACGCATAAATTGCTGGGTTCGCTGACGCAGACTTCTATGCTGCTGGTACAGTCGCTTCGGGTGGATCAGGAGCGGGTCCGCCAGACGGCGGCGCTGCTGGCTTCGACCAGCCCCAATTATCTGCTGCTGGCGTCGCTGGATATTGCCCGGCTGCAGATGGCAGAGTCCGGTTCCCGGCTGATGACGCGTGCGGTTCGTTTGGCAGAGGGTATCCGGCAGGCGGTCAATGCGATGGATGGCCTTTGGTGTTTCGGGTCGGAGTACATGGGACGTCCCGGCGCAGCGGCGCTGGATGTGACGAAATTGACGGTGCAGGTGAGCGCGCTGGGGTTGACCGGCGCAGAAGCCGAACATATTTTACGCTGGCAGTATCGGCTGCAATGTGAGCTGGCCGATGCGTACAATGTATTGTTTATTATTTCCATGGCCGATACCATGCGTGAGGCTTCTATTCTGGAGGGAGCGCTGCGCTGTTTTGCGCGCAATTACCGGCGGCCGGTGCCTTTGGCGCTGCCGACTGTATCTTTGCCGGCGGCGCCTGAGGTCCGAATGACGCCGCGCGAAGCGTTCTTTGCTCCGGCGGAAACGGTTTCTTTTACGGCGGGAATCGGCCGCATTGCGGCGGAAGAAATCACTTTTTATCCGCCGGGGATACCTGTTTTGTGCCCGGGGGAAGAAATTACTGCGGACACAGTGCAGCATATCCGTTCTATGGCGGCGGTCGGGCTGAAGGTCACCGGGCCGCAGGATACGTCGCTGGGAACAATCCGGGTGGTAAGGAAGGGACAAATATGCACAAGGGCAAACTGATTGTTATAGAAGCCGGGGATGGCTCCGGTAAAGCTACGCAGACAAAGGCGCTGTATGAGCATTTGCTGGCGGATCAGCAGCCGGTGAAGCGGGTGGAGTTTCCCGACTATGCATCGGATTCATCGGCTTTGGTGCGCATGTATCTGGGCGGGGCTTTCGGCGCGCAGGCAGAAGCGGTGAATGCTTATGCTGCCACCGCTTTTTTTGCGGTTGACCGGTATGCTTCTTTTCGGATCAAATGGCAGGCAGATTATGAGGCCGGCAGCATTATTCTGGCGGATCGGTATACGACTTCCAACATGGTGCATCAGGCGGTAAAGATTAAGGACGTACAGGAACAGCAGGATTATTTGGCGTGGCTGTGGGATTTTGAGTTTTGTAAATTGGGGCTGCCGATTCCCGATCTGGTGTTGTTTCTCGATATGGAACCGGCGGTGGCGGACCGTTTGATTGCGGAGCGGGCTCGCCGGCAGGGGATCGCAGAAGATATTCATGAACGTGATGCTGGCTATCTGCATCAATGCCATACGGCGTATACGGAGCTGGCTGTCCGGTATGGCTGGCAGCGCGTTGCCTGCAGCAGCGGCGGCGTTCCCCGGCGGGTGGAGGATATTCATGCGGATGTGTATCGTATCGTTCAGCAGCTTTTGGCGGACAAGACCGAATGCTTTTAAAAGCATTCGGGTTTAGAATACAATCTATTGATATTGGAGCGTTTGATTGATGATAAAAGAGGTTTTGGTAGTAGAAGGAAAAATGGATGTGGTGGCCATCGATAAGGCCGTCGAGGCGGATTGTATTATTACGGGCGGCTTTAGTTTACAGCGGCGCACGTTGGAAGCTATTCAGGAGGCTTATCATAAGCGAGGGATTATTATCCTGACCGATCCTGATTCGGCGGGGGAGCGCATTCGCCGCTTTTTGGCCAAGCGGTTTCCCGAGGCCAAACACGCTTTTATTCCTAAGGAAGAAGCGACCGCCAATGATGATATTGGTGTGGAGCAGGCTTCGCCGACGGCGATTCGTCAGGCGCTGGCCAAGGTACATACATTGGACTGGCATCCGGCAGTAATTTTTTCTGCTGCTGATCTGCTGCGGGCCGGAGTGAGCGGGGCAGCGGATGCGGTGGAACGCCGCTCCCAATTGGGCGCGGCGCTGGGCGTTGGCTATGCGAACGCCAAGACTTTTTTACGGCGGCTAAATCATTATGGCGTATCGCGGGATGAATTTGAAGCAGCTTTGACAGCACTGAAAAATACGGAGGGGGAAAAATAATGGAAATGATTCATCCGCAGATTGCCAGCCGTGAGGCTACCATGCATATTTTGCAGGCATTTCATTTGCATGCCAGTAAACGGTTGGGACAAAATTTTCTGATCGACGCAACTATTGTGCGTGGTATCGTGGAGGCCGCCGAGGTCGTATCCGGTGATCGGGTGCTGGAAATCGGACCCGGTATCGGCACGCTGACCCAGGGGCTGGCGGAGGCCGGCGCAGTAGTTACCGCTGTGGAACTGGATAAGAAACTGCCGGCTGTACTGGCGGAGACCTTGGCCGGCTATGAACAGGTCCGTATTGTTCCCGGCGATATTCTGAAGATTGATATTCGTGCGTTGATGGGGGATGAACCGTTTAAAGTTGTTGCCAATCTTCCCTACTATATTACGACGCCGATTCTAATGGCTTTGCTGGAACAGCGGCTGCCGGTTAGCAGTATCGTGACAATGGTACAGAAAGAAGTGGCTGAGCGCATGACGGCGCAGCCCGGAGGCAAGGAGTACGGATCACTGTCGGTGGCGGTGCAGTATTACACCGAGCCGTCCATTGTTCTTGATGTGCCGCCGCGTTCTTTTTTGCCGGCACCTGAGGTCGATTCCGTCGTTATAGCCTGCCGGGTCCGGACGCAGCCGGCGGTGACGGTCAAGGATGAGCGCCTATTTTTTCGGCTGGTTCGGGCGGCTTTTGGCCAGCGGCGAAAAACCCTGGCCAATGCGCTCAAAACACTGGGAATGGAACGGGAACGGCTGGCACAGGCGATGGAAGCGGCGGCGATTGATCCTGGACGTCGTGGAGAAACGTTATCTCTGGCAGAGTTTGCCAGCTTGTCAGAGCAACTAAGTTCAGAAATTTAGGCCTAAAGATTTATATGGCATAGAGGAAGGTCATATGTCCTCGTTGAAAGCGCTCAAGATGGCGTGATATAATGAGTGCATTATAACAGAATGTGTGGGTTTAAGAGACGTTAGCTGCAGGCGGATTCTGCTTTGAAAAAGGTCCTGACTGCATGTAAATGGATGATTGCTTAACTTGGGAGGCAGAGAGATGAGCTATGCGATGACGGTATTTTCCGGTTGCGGACTGGCGGCATTGCTGGTGGTCCCGGCAGTTATCTGCACGGCAGAGGGATCGGTACCGGATTGGGCTTATGATGCGATGAATGGACTGGCCGAAGCCGGTTATGTTGTTTTGCCGGGAAATGGGGCTCAGGGGCTATCTCGTCAGCAGATGGCCATGCTGACCGCACAGGCGCTGAAGCGGATGGATGATGCCAATAATCTGCAGGCAGGCAATCAAGCCGTGGCCTTGACACGGGAATATACGGCCATTACCCGTTTATCCGTCCAGGATGAAATGCAGGAACGGATGCTTAAAGACTGGATCGCGCGGCTGGAAAGCGAGTATAAGACAGCGTTTAATGCGGTCAAAAACGATATGCAGGAATCCGCGCGCTATTCCGGACAGACGGGCGATGCCGGCCAGCGGCGGCTGCAGTATCGCCAGAATTCCGAAGCCCTTGATAAAGCGGCGGTTGATCTGGCCAATGCGGAGGCGCAGCTGAAGCGGCATCAGATTATGATGCAGCAAACGCAGGCGCGTAAAGCGGATATTGAACAATCCATGGTGACTGCCCGGCTGCCCGTGGAAGCATCAGGGCAGCCGGCAGCGCCGAATGATCAGGCGAGCGCTGATGATGCCGCTGCTGATGCAACCGACGTGGCGGGGACGGAAACCACTGCTGCGGATGATAGCGCGGCAGCAGCGAATACAGGCGATGCCGGGGCGGCGGACGGGACGGATATCGGAACCGGGGCGGCTAAACCGGCGTCGAGTGAGGATCTGCTGCGTTCGGTTGGCGATTTGCGCGTGGAGTTTGCTGCAGAGCTGGCGGAAATAGGTTATTTTGATGATGTGGCCGCGCAGTCGCAGGCGGTCGCGCAGACTGCGCCAACACAGTCTCCACCGGCAAAACGGCTGCGGATTGACGGCGAGGTTCGGGCGGACTATGGCCGCAACACCGGTTCGCAGAGCATTGGCAACCGCGGACGCCTGCGGCTGCGGCTGTATCCGGATTACAATATCGATGGCAACTGGCATGCCATCGGCATGATCGAAAGCGAGAAAGCGTTTATTGGCGAAGGTTCGGATGGAAAAATTAAATTGGATCGCTATTATCTGCACGGCCATTCCGGAGCAACGCTGCTGGACATTGGCGCGTATAGCACATTGATGGCTGAAGGCAACATTTATGACAGCAAGTTTGTCGGCGTTCGGGCACAAGTCGGCGGGCCGGTGAAGTATACGGCAGAAGTTGGTAAGGTTGATGCCGCGCATCGGGCGTCGACGTTGACCGCATCCTATAGGACGGATGATTATTTGCTGGAGGGCGGCTGGTACCATTTTGATTCTATTTATGGTGGTGCGCCGCGCACGATTTATATGGCAAATTTCCGCAAGCCAATGGGCTGGTTCGATTTTGGTGCCATGTTCCTGCACGGTGCGGACCGCGATCAAGGCAACGGCAATGGTTATGTGCTGACGCTGAGCCATGGGCGTGAGGACAGCTGGAATCCGGGGACATACAGCGTTTATGCAAAGTATTATCATCAGCCGGCTTCGACGTATGTTGAACATACCATGAATGGCATGGCGGATTATATGGCCGGATTTGAAGGCTTTGGCCTGGGTTACAGTTATACGCTGCAGAAAGACTGGGTGCTGAGTCTGGAGTATGATCATCTGCGCGATTTAAGGACACATAGCTTTAATAATACGATCTGGGGGTCTGTAACGTACTTTTTCAAAAATTATCGTGATTAAACCGTTGTTGGAAGCACCGTGCCGGGTGGGAGAGCAGGAGAGGGGCGGTTTTATGAGCTTGGTCAGCGCCTTGCAGGTGAAAGAAAAGAGTCTGGCGGTCATCGGGTTGGGGTATGTTGGGTTGCCATTGGCGGCGGCGTATGCCCGACAGTTCAATGTCGTTGGTTTCGACGTTAATCAGGATAAGATTGCGGCCTACAAGGCCGGGCGCGATTCAACGGCGGAATTGGGTGAGGAAGCTCTTAAAAATGTTACGATTCATTTTACTACGGATGAAACGCAGTTACGGGCCGCTTCGTTTTTGATTGTGGCGGTGCCGACGCCGATCAATGGTGATAAAACACCGGATTTGCTGCCAGTACGGAGCGCGTCGGAGGTTGTAGGGCGCAATTTACAGCCGGGCAGTATTGTCGTGTTTGAATCAACGGTTTATCCGGGGGTCACGGAAGAAATCTGCCGGCCGATTCTTGAGAAAGAATCCGGGCTTCTCTGCGGGCGGGACTTTAAGATCGGTTATTCGCCGGAGCGCATTAATCCTGGGGATAGGGTTCATCGCTTAACGAATATCCGTAAAATTGTTTCTGGCATGGATGAAGAATCTTTGCGGGACATTGCCGCCGTTTACAGTACGATTATTGAAGCCGGCGTCTATCCGGCGCCGACGATCAAGATCGCGGAGGCGGCTAAGCTGGTGGAGAATGCGCAGCGGGATATCAACATTGCTTTTATGAATGAACTGGCAATGGTGTTTGACCGTATGGATATTGATACAAATGAAGTCCTGAAGGCGATGAACACCAAGTGGAATGCGCTGGGCTTTCAGCCAGGTTTGGTCGGCGGCCATTGCATTGGCATTGACCCGTATTATTTTATTTATCAGGCGGAGCTGCTGGGGTATCATTCCCAGATTATTGCGGCGGGACGCCGGGTCAATGATGGCATGAGTCAGTTTGTGGCGCAGGCCATTGTGAAAAAAATGATTCATGCCGGACTGGATGTCTGTCGGGCCAGAATTTATCTGTTGGGGATGACGTTTAAGGAAGATTGCCCGGATACGCGCAATTCCCGGCCGGTGGATGTATTTCACTGGCTGCAGGAATATGGTCTGGAGCCAGTGGCAGTTGACCCCGTGGCCGACCCGGGGGAATTTACACGTGAATATGGAATACCGCTGCAGACGATGCAGACCATCGAGAATGCGGATTGCGTGGTATTCCTGGTGGCGCATCAGGCTTTTCGGCGTTTGTCGCGAACGGCGATAGACCGGATGTTCCGTCCGGCGGCGGATGGGCAGAAAAGAGTTATTGTGGATGTGAAGAGCATATTTTCGGGAGCGGAGTTAACACAGGCGGGCTATCTGTATTGGAATCTCTGACGCTGTACGGGAAACGGAGCTGAGTATGCAAAATGAGCCATAAATGGGGATGGGGACTGCTGTTGGTTTTTCTGGCAGCTGCCGGCGTGACATTTTATCTGTTTTATGAATTGCCGGAGACGGCCCATCCGGCGGCTGATATTACTGATTTGTCCGGCCTTTATTCGGCGGAGAAGGAAATTGCCGCCGCCAGACAAGAGCTGACGACGGCAGAACCAGCGCAGGTCATTACGGCGGATAGTTCCGGCTCGCGGCAGATTGCTCTGGTGCTCGATGGGCTGCCGGATCGTTCGACAACAGCCCGGCTGCTGGATTTGTTCCAAACGCATCAGATCCCGGTTGCTTTCTTTGTCGAGGGCCAAAATGCGGCGGAGCAGCCGGAAACAATCAAGCTGCTGCAGGAAAGCGGGCAGGAGATCGGCAACTTTACTTTTGTCGGCATTGCGGCGGCACAGAATCTGCCCCAGGAAAAACTGCTGGGGCAGATTTGCCGTACGCAGAAGGTTCTGGAAACTTTGACCGGACAGGCGCCATCTTTATTCCGGGCTCCGCGTACGCGCTTTACGGAAGCGCTGCTGAAAGCGGTGACGGCGGCCGGGATTGATAAGGCAGTATATGCAAATGTCGTGCTGCCGCGGGGCCAGCTGCACTCGCCGGCCGATGCGGCCGCTTTTGTCAGCACGATTCCAGCCGGCAGTATTGTAGCTATTGCGGCGGGGGATCCGGTAGACGTCAAAAAGATGGAAGAGGGCAAGACGGATGATCGCCCGGCGATTGATAAAAAACCGACGATTCAGACGGATGAATCGGCAGGAGCTCAGACGGTGGATTCTTTAGCGGAGGAAACAGAATGGCTGCTCAGTGCCTTGGAACAGCAGGGGATTTCCGTGCGTCCGCTTTCTGCGGCTCGCAGCATTCACGTGCTGCCGGCGGTTTTGACGACGCCGTTGAATGATACTTTGCCAGGACAGGAGGCGGCGCAGCATGAGTGAGCAACAAGAGAAACGGACGGAGCAAGAAGTCATCTATGTTCATAAGCATGATCGCCGCCTCTTGTCTCGCGTTCCAGACGACGCCGGCGCCCGTACCAACACAGATCGGCGCGGTATCGCGCAGGCTGCGCTGCGCCGCGAGGACTTTTGGGCGTATATGGCCGGAGAAAAAGCCGGACAGAGATATGATGTTTCCTACCGGATCAAGGTGGTTTGCCGTTATCAAGGGCAGGATCGCGTTCTGACCGGCCGCTGTGTCGACGTGTCGACAACCGGATTGCTGCTGATTCTGGCCGAAGATGTTCGGCAGGAGATGGAGCATGCCGATCGCATTTTGCTTAGTTTTGAGATTGAACCGGGCACAATGCCGGAAGGTTATGAGATGAAGGTTCGTGATCTTGAGGCAGTCTGTGTGCGCGGATTTTTGAAAACAGAGCAGGAAATTTACTATGGCATGCAGTTTAAGAAGACACTTTCTGAATATGTCAATAAAAAACGCGGCCGTTATATGTTGGCAGTTGCGTCTTTTTTTCTGCTTTTTATTTCCTTTGTGATTATTTTAATGCGGGCAGAGTCGGTCATTTATTTTCGGTTCAATCGTTTCCTTTATCTTTACAGTATTATTGCGGCGACGTTTTTACTGACCCGCTATTTGTTTGCTACCTTTTATCGGCCGGTGAAAATTGATCCGGATTATACACCCGGTGTTACCGTCGTCATCCCTTGTTTCAATGAAGAGACTTGGATACAGCGGACGATTCTCAGCTGCATGAACCAGGATTATCCGACGGATAAACTGGAGGTCATCGTGGTTGATGATTGCTCCAATGATCATTCGGTGGAAAAGATCAACGATATGATTGAACGGCTGAAGGCTGAAGGCAGCCGGTATAATGTCAGCGAGCGGCTGCACTGCTATGTGCAGCCCCGCAACATGGGAAAACGCGAGGCCATGGCATTGGGGGCGAAGCAGGCCAAACATGAACTGCTGGTCTTTGTCGACTCTGATAGTTTTGTCGACCCGTTTGCAATCCGCAATATTGTTCAGCCGTTTAAGGATAAGGAGATGGGCGGAGTATCCGGGCGTACGGATGTAGCGAATACGTATACGAATTCGCTGACGAAAATGCAGGCGGTGCGTTATTATATTGCCTTTCGCATCATGAAGGCGGCGGAGGGTTATTTTGATGCGGCAACTTGTCTTTCGGGGCCGCTTTCCTGTTATCGGAAAGATCTGGTGCTGCAGTACTGCGATGCCTGGCTTGGCCAGACCTTTTTGGGGCAGCGGGCTACGTTTGGCGATGATCGCAGCATGACGAATTTTATTCTGCGGCATCATCGGACAACCTATCAGGATACGGCCGTTTGTTCCACGATTGTGCCTAAGACGCACCGGATGTTTTTGCGGCAGCAGATGCGTTGGAAGCGTTCCTGGCTGCGTGAGTCACTCATTGCTTCGCGGTTTATGTGGAAGAAAGAACCGTTTATGTCGCTTTTCTTTTACATGGGAGTGCTGGTGCCGATTGCGGCGCCGCTCATTGTTCTTTACAATCTGGTTTATGTGCCGCTGATTCATCGGGTGTTTCCCCTGCCATTTTTGGTCGGCATGGTGCTCATGTCGCTTTTGATGAGCATGGCGCAGCTTTTTCTCCGGCGCAGCTCTACGTGGGTATTCGGCGTCTGGTTTTGTCTTTATTATGAATGCATTCTGCTCTGGCAAATGCCGGTTGCTTGGTTCACTTTCTGGAAATCTACCTGGGGCACGCGGATGACGCCGGCCGATCTGGCCGCACAGGCGAAGAAGCGCAGAAAGAAGGCGGGAGTATGACGTTGTGGGATGAAAAGTTTACACAAGCCAAGAACCGCCGCAAGCGGTATCGCATGGTATTGGAAATTCTTTGCATTTTGGGCGCAGCTGCACTGCTGGTCAATGCGTTTTTTACGCTCCGGACGTATCATTCATTTGATCCGGCAGCGATTGATATGGGGACGACCGATGCGCCAGACACGGGATTTATTGCGCTGTCGTACTTTGGCGTTGACCGTATCGGCAATACGGCGACGCTCATAGGGCGGGGACAGCTGCATGATCAGCTGAAAGCGCTTAAGGATCAGGGCTATGTTACCATTACGCAGAAAGATATTGAAGCGTATTATGAACAAGGGAAGCCGCTGCCCCGCCGGTCCTTGTTTCTTATGTTTGAAGACGGACGCCGGGATACGGCAATTTTTGCGCAGGGAATCTTGGAAGAGTTGAATTATAAGGCCAGCATGATGACGTATCCGGAAAAATTTGAAAAACAGGATCCGACGTTTTTGCTGCCAAAAGATTTGAAAGAGCTGCAGGCGTCAAGCTATTGGGAAATGGGAACAAACGGGTACCGCTTGGAGTTTATCAATGTATTTGACCGTTATAATCATTATATCGGGGAAATTGATCCATTGCGCTATGCAATGATGCAGCGCGGTCTGGGGCGCCGCTATAATCATTATCTGATGGATTTTATTCGTGATAAATACGGTGTGCCGCAGGAGAGCTCCCGGCATATGGAATCGCGTATCAGCTATGATTATGAGCGGCTGCGCGATATTTATCAGGAACAGCTCGGCTACGTGCCGGGGCTCTATGTCCTGATGCATTCCAATACGGGCCGCTTTGGCAACAATGGCAAAGTGAGCGCGCTCAATGAACGCTGGATCCGCGATTTGTTCCGGATGAATTTCAACCGTGAAGGCTATGTTTTCAATCAGCGCAACAGCAGTATTTATGATCTTACGCGCATGCAGCCGCAGCCGTACTGGTCAAAAAATCATTTGCTGATGCGGATTAAGTACGATATCAATCAGCCGATTTCTTTTATCGAGGGCGATCATGAGCGGCAAAAGCGCTGGGAGCTTTTGTCCGGCGCGTCAGAGATCAAACAAGAGCAGTACATTTTGACTTCGTCGCCGGAAAGCCGTGGGCTGGCACGGTTAAAAAACAGCAATAGTTATCAGGATTTGCAGATTCGGGTGCGGCTGGAGGGAAATTTGTTCGGCGAGCAGGCTATTTATCTGCGGGCGGACGATCAGTTGAATCGCTATATTGCGGTGCGGCTGGCTAATGGGGAACTGATCGTGGCGGAGAAAAACGGCAGCGCGGAGCGGGAATTGTATCGGGACAAGCTGGTGCTGATTGAAGGCGGCACGATTCCCTCGCTGGAAGAAGATAAGCGCGATACCGAGGTAAAAGAACTGGAAACCTTTGCCCGGTACGCGCCATCCCGTGAACAGGCGCGCGAGTATCTGGCCCGCGCGGAAAAAAGGCGTAAGGAACCGGCGCTTTCAGTGGCGGATGGCGGGCAGCCTTATGTGGCAGTGACCAGCGTACATGCTCGCGCCGACCGGGATCTCGTCATTCAACTGAAAAAAGACAAGATTTCGGTTACGGTTAATGGCTGCGCCGCCGCTCAGGATGTGACGGTTCGTGATCTGGATCGCGGCAGCTTCTATTTAGCGGCCGGCGAGCTGCAGGATGCCTGGAGCCAGAGAAATTTGGCCGATGATGTCTATGACGGTATTTTTGAAAAGCTGATCATTACGACGGACACCGGGGTCAAGCCGGCCGATGAACAGGTGCTTTACAGCGGGGAACTGACGGGCTGGGAAAAGCTCAAATTTCGGACGAATCAGATATGGGAGAATATTCTTGGCTGGTTCCTGCATTATTTATAATGAGCGGCGGAGGATAAAAAATGAAGGTACAGTTTTTGAAAGCCTGCTGTATGGCTGCAGCGATTTTTATTACAACGGGTTGCGCCGGGCCCATTAAGAGCAGCGCCCATTCCGAGGTGGCGCTTTCGGCCTGGACCGCATATTGGGATATGAAGAGTGGTCTGCAGGAATATGATGGCATGAAAGGCCGGCTGACAAGTCTGTCTTATTTTGCCGCCTATTTTGATGCGGAAGATCATCTGATTCTGCCGCCGGAAGTACAGGCAGCCCGGGAGAAAAATCGGCGACCAGGCGGCCCACAGGCCTATCTTACGATTGTAAATGACTGGGAAAAGGCTCCCGGAATGGCGGCGGAAAAGGATCTGGCTGTGCTGCGGCGGGTGTTGGCAGATGATGCCGCTATGGACCGGCATATCGCTGAAATTATTACCTTGGCAAAAAAGGGCGCTTATGATGGCGTAGAAATTGATTATGAACGAGTTTGGAAAGATGAGCAGCTGGCGCCGCGCTTCCTTGATTTTACCTATCGTTTGTATCGGGCGGCGCTTTCCGCCGGACTCAAGCTGCGCATCGTGCTGGAACCAAGTGCGCCTTTTGGTGCGGCATTTTGCCGGGGACCGCAGTATGTAGTCATGTTGTACAATCTTTACGGCACGCACAGCGGGCCGGGGCCAAAAGCTGACGGAGCATTTATTTTGAAAACGCTGCAGGCGATGCAGGCATTGCCGGAGAACCGGGCGGTAGCTTTTGCCACCGGCGGCTGTCAGTGGGAACACGGTGGATTATTGGGACTGGATATCGTCAGCAAGCATTTTATTGATGAAAAGGAAGCCGCCGCGCTGCAGGAAAAGTATCAAGCGAAGGCGCAGCGCGATCTGGATAGCGCCGGACTGTTTTTTGACTATGAAAAAGAAGGCCGCCGCTATACGGTTTGGTATGCGGACAGCGAAACGTTGAATTCCTGGATCTCTTTGGCAGCGGGGCAGGGCGTGCAGCAGATCAGTTTATGGCGGTTGGGCGGCAATACAGATATCGTTCAGGTGCGTTAGGTCAAGCGAGTGGGAGGAGAAAAAAATGAAACGTTCCAGGGGCGCAGGGCAATTTATCGGGGTATTGCTGCTGGCATTTTGTTTTATGCTGGCTTTGGTTGGCGTGGCCGGGGCAGAGCCTGCTGATCATGCTTGGTATCAGCAGCTGCGGGAAAGAAATAAGGGAAAATTGGCGACGCCGCTGCGGTTTATTCCTACGACGGAGCAGGCGGTCGTATATACCTTTGGCGGCTTATCAAAAGCACAGCCGCTGCAGGATGTTTTGGATCGGCTGGATGCCTATCAGATGCGGGGTACGTTTTTTGTGTCCGAACGGGAACTGCAGCGCAATGCGGATCATGTGGCGATGATTGCGGCACATGGGCAGGAATTGGCAATTGGACTGCGGGCGGAGAAAACGGACGGGTATTATGATTTCTGTGCGCAGATTGATCGGATTCGCCAGACGCTGCGCGAGCGCTATGGCGTGGAGGCAAATTATGTCCGACTGATTATGGGGCCGGATTCGGATGAGCTAAAAGAGGCCGTTTCGGCTATGGGCTGTATACTTTTTAGTCAGGGGCTCAATATGGTGCAGTCCAAAGACAAGGAAGCGCAGACCACGGACGAAGTCATGAAGAATATTTTCGGTAAGTGGACGACATCGCTGGGACGGGGTGAAGTGGTGTATATCCGCACGGATTTTTATACCAAAGACACGCTGGCCGGTGATATAATGATAGAGGTGAAGGAAAAAAAGATTGATAATATTGCTTATCGGACCTATGATGATACGCCGGAGACCAACCCAGAGAACGACTCAGCTTACCGGGTGGCTTCCCTTGGCGATGTCATGGCTGCGCGGGATAAGCTCTATGCGTATCCGGTGAATCCTGCTGCTATACCGGCAGAGCTGCGCCCCGGCTACCAATCTTTTTCCGTGACCAATGCCAATTTTGACGAGGTGTTCTGGCAGCGATATCTTGGCTCGCCCTTGGTTGATTCTGCGGACCGGATGCTGGGGTTTTCCCGGGAGGAAATGCAGAAGGCGGATAAGACCGGGATTGTAAAAACAGTTACGGATAATACGATTTTTTTGACCTTTGACGACTGGGGCAATGACGATTCCATTAATAAACTGCTGTATGTTCTGCGTAAGCATCATGTGACCGGGACGTTTTTTGTCATTACCTGGAATATGCCGAACAATCCTAATTTGCTGCGGGCCATGGCGGCTGACGGCAATGGAATCGGCAGTCACACGAATGGACATAAGGCCATGGCGGTTCGCGATGCCCATAACCGTCAGGTTCCGGTGCTGAGCGATCTGGATTATGCCATTGATGTGCGGCAGGCCTATGAAAAACTGGCGTCGGTGGTTGGCGATGTCGAGGTGGACGGTCATTATTCTTTGACGCGGCTGCTTCGACCGCCGACGCTGGCTATCAGCCGCGCCGGAGCGCGTTCTATTTTTGATGCCGGTTATACGTACATTGTATCTGGATATGAGAGTACAGAAGATTATGCCCAGCCCAGTCTGCAGTCGCTGGTAACGTCTATGCAGCATGGCGTTTTTGACAGCCGGGGTCGGGTTCGTAAAGGGACTGTGCTGGTTATGCATATGAGTGAAACGGCAGGCTTTACGCCCCGGGCGCTGGATATCCTGCTGACGGTTAACGAACAACGTGCGGCAGATGATCCGGCGAAATTTAAAGTGGGCCGGCTGAGCGATTATCTGACAGGAAATTATTCTCAGCGGCGAGCGGTCAAAAAAGAATAGCCAAGAGTAAAATCTAATACAATCATTTAGGGAATCAGAGGAGAAATATGGGGACTTATGAGTATAAAACCCGGGGGACCTGCTCCCGGAAAATCACGGTAGAACTACAGGGGAAGACAATTCAAAAGGTGGCTTTTGAGGGCGGCTGCAACGGCAATCTGTCCGGGATAGCAAAATTAGTAGAGGGTATGGATATTGATTTTGTCATCCAGCGTTTTGCGGGCAATCCTTGCGGCGACAAGCCGACTTCCTGCCCGGATCAGCTGGCGCATGCCCTGCAGGAAGCCTATGCCGCCGAACAAAGAAGGCAGGGGTGAGGCCAAATGATTTTTGACAGCCATATTCACACGCGATTTTCGGCTGACTCTGATATGCTGGCTATTGATGCACTTGATGTAGCGGCGCGCCAGGGAATAGGCCTGGTTTTTACGGAACATATTGATTTCGATTATCCGGGAGAGCTGGATTTTACTTTTGCTCCGCAGGAATACTGGCGCACTTATGAACCTTACCGGGGAAGTTCGCTGGCCTTGGGCGCAGAACTGGGGCTGGCACCGGGGCAGACCAAACGGGATCAGGCTTTTCTGGCGCAGGCTCCGTTTGACGCTGTCATTGGGTCGGTGCATCTGCTGGACGGCAGGGATCTTTACAATGCATCTTCCTATGAAGCGCGTTCGCAGCAGGAAGTTTATACGCAATATTATACGGCGATGGCCGATTTGATTCGTGAATATGCTTTTATTGATGTTTTGGGGCATATTGATTATATTTGCCGTTATGCGCCTTATGCGCAGCCGGGGGTGCATTATGAACTTTTCCGTGAATGGATTGACGGGGTTTTGCAGGCTTTGGTTGACACGGATACAGTGTTGGAACTGAATACGCGGCGTTTAGGCGACCGGCTGGCGATGAAGGAGCTGGTTGCGGTGTATAAGCGGTATTATGAATTAGGCGGACGTTATGTGACGCTGGGGTCTGATGCGCATACGCCTGAAGCCATCGGCGCGTCCTTTGCTTTGGCGCAGGATTTTGCCGCAGCTTGTCGCTTGCAGCCGGTTACTTTTTTTGCCCGTAAAATGGTCTGTTTATAATAAATTTACGGTGAGTATATAAAAAAATTAAAAAATGTCTGTCAAGCGTTTTTGAAAATGTC